>CAJOGK010000091.1 GCA_905234145.1 uncultured Prevotella sp.
CAGGCGAAGGTTCGCCATCGTCGAAATCATCTCTGGATCGAGGTTCAGTGCATCAAAGTCCTTTGGCACTTTCTTCGCGCTGGCATGTATAAGAATACGACCAGGGGCAGATTTTGGCTGCCAAGTGCGATTTTCAACATCCTTGACTCCCGTACATATTGCAGAAGCCCAAGGCTGCTGTACTGACAATACTTTCATGTTACCACTCTTATTTCTTACAGGTTCACTTTCAACAGGTGCCTCTGCTGCCAAACCGATAGACTGTGGCTCTGGATTCATGCTAACAAGTTGTGCGAGCATTTTAGGCTGCAGGTATTTAATGTTGTAAGCAGTGACATAGAGATAGAGAGCCGTAACTATATGGATAGCGGCATCATACTCTGCCTCGGTAGCAATTGGAGCCTGGTGCGACTGCTCGTTGCGCCAGTCACGCAACTGCTGTAGCCAAGTCTTAAACTTATTCGAGTCTGGTTCATACTTCAACCGCTTCAGGCATACAGTCACCAAGGGCAGGCATCTCGCCCGGACGGGCATTCTCACGGGTAACCACCATCTCCTTGCCGTTCTCGATGAAATAGATCTTCTTCAGGAACACTTCAAAGTAGCTCACCAACGAACGGAAGTGACTCTTCTTGTCTATGAAAGCCACCTTTCTGGGTGAACAGTAGAGACGGTTGAAGGCGTTCTGTAACACATCGTTAGCACCATCCATTGATTGTGCTGTTTCTGCGGCAATCACCTTGACAAGCCAGTCGGCAATAATGGGATATGGCTTAATCTCTGCTTGAATATCTCCAAATTCATCCTGCATCACAGGCAGCACCTTCTCCTTGAAGCGTTCTGGATTGAACACAGCTTCGTCCTGAGCACGGAAGTTAGCATACATCATGTCGCCCATCTGTGTCATAATGCTGTTGTAGAGATCATGGTTCTGGAACAGCCGGCGGAAGGCTTCCATCTGGTCTCCATAGCATTCCTGTGCAGCCTCGGCAAATACTTCGGGGAAGATACTCTCACCAAATTGCTTGGGGTCATTGCTCTTGGCCTGTTTGATAAGTTTCCGTCGCACCTTTGGCTGGTTCAGCTTGTCATAGATACTCTCTACCAACACACGGTCTTCCTTGGTAAAATTGCCTCGGAACATCATGTTCACCTTGTCGATAATGTTAGAAAGCAGGTCGCGCTTATCGTCTGGGGCACCACCGGCACCGGGTTTAGGTGTTGACAGTCCACCGGCATTCTTGTCAAGATGGATGCTCTGTGTCTCTCCTGCCTCGATACGTGAATTGACCAGCATCAGTTGCTTGTTCAAGTCGATATGCTCGTGTGGCTTAGTCTTGATAAGCTTCAGGAGCAAGTCACAGAATACGTATGTGCGATACAGGTCGCGGTTGTAGGTGCGCTCAACCTGGGCCAAATAGTTGTAGAAGCGCACGAACTGCTTAATCTGCCCACGCACAGTGTAGAATGTCTCTTCATCTAATTGGTCGATGCGGTCAACCACGCCCTTGAAGGCGTTCGATAGTTTTCCTAACCGCGTCGGATCATCCTTTTTCACGGTCTTTACTATATCTTCCACTCGCAGTTCATCCTGGTCAGTCCAGAGATTCAGTTCATGGATATTGTCACGTAGCGTAAAAACGGAATTCAAGTCCATAGGCTTGATGAGTTCGGTGCCAGTGTAGAATGGCTCGAAACTCTTTTTGATATCCTCAGGTTCATTTGCGAAATCGAGAACGTAGGTGTCAACCTTATCAGGATGGGCACGGTTCAGACGGCTCAGTGTCTGTACAGCCTTTACGTCACGCAGTTTCTTATCAACAAACATCGAGTGCAACAATGGCTCGTCGAAACCTGTTTGGTACTTGTCGGCTACGACCAATACGTTGTAAAGGTCAGACGCAAAGAACAGCGGCAGTCCTGCCTCACTTATCTTATAGTCAGGCGTAGAGTTCATGGCCGTCTCTGTGTATTCTTGCTCCTGGTAGAGAACCTTACCAGAGAAAGCCACCAGTGGATGAACATCGTTATAGCCCTGCTTCTCGCAGTAGGCTTTGATGGCCATATAGTAGCGCACAGCATGAGCACGGCTGGCAGTAACCACCATAGCCTTTGCCTTTCCCTGCATGGCAGGTAGCGTCACCTCGCGGAATTTTTCCACGATGATGGCACACTTTTTGTCTATAACATGCTGGTGATTGTCGTGGAATGCCTTGACAGCCCGTGTTGCAGGGGTCTCTTCATATTCAGGGTCTTCGGTGATGCGCTTCGTAATCTCGTAGCTCACACCGTAAGGCGTATAGCTCAGCAGCACGTCCTTAATAAACCCTTCCTCAATAGCTTGTAACATGGAATAGGTGTGGAATGCCTCATAGCGGCACTTTGTCGGGTCAATGTCCTGATGGGTACAGATACCAAAGGTACGCAGCGTCTTGGGCTTGGGCGTAGCGGTAAAGGCATAGAACGACAGGTTGCTGTGCTGGCCCTGTGCCAGCAGCGTATCCATTATCTCGTCACGCTTTTTCTCCAGTTCTTCTTCGGCGATGTCCTGCAGGGCCGCCATCTCGCGTAGTGCCTCTTCCGTGTCGGCCAGCGCAGCTTTCATCTTCTCTGCCGCCTTACCTGTCTGTGACGAGTGGGCTTCATCTACAATAAGGGCATATCGCTTCCCCGTATTCTTGTTCACCTCCTTATAGATCAATGGGAATCGATGCAGAGTACAGATGATGATACGCGAGTTATCGTCATTGATAAGATTACGCAATTTCGTAGAAGGGTCACTGTCCTTCACTGTTTCAACTGTCCCGTCAACATGGTCGAAACCAAGAATGGTATTTTGAAGCTGAGAGTTCAGCACACGGCGATCGGTTATGACGAATACGCAATTGAACATCGGCTTCAACTCTACGTTTTGGAGTGCTCCTAAACGATAGGCCACCCAGGCAATGGAGTTTGACTTGCCAGAGCCTGCCGAATGCTGAATGAGGTAATTCTTGCCCGACCCATGTTTAGCGGTGTCGGCTAATAGTTTTTCCACCACGTCGAGCTGGTGGTATCGAGGGAAGATAATCTTAACGCTTTTCTTCTTGTCCTGGCGTATTTGACCATCCTTTGTCTTGTGGATGCTGATGCGTTCCTCTTCCTGACGGGAAATATATCGCTGGAGGATGCAGAGCAGCATACGACGATTGAGTACACGCTCCCACAAGTAGCAAGTCGTGTATTTCCCTTCAGGGGCCTCGGGATTGCCTTTGCCACCTACCTTACCCGCTCCGTTACTTCCCTGGTTGAACGGCATGAAGAATGTCTTCTCACCTCGCAGTTCGGTGGCCATGATAGCTTCGTAGAGATCCACGCCAAAATAAGCCAATATACGGTGGTTGAACTGAAATAGTTCCTCGCGCTGGTCGCGGTCGTTCATCCACTGATGGCGTGAGTTCTCCACATTCTGCCCGGTCAGCTGGTTCTTCAGCTCCAAGGCAACCACAGGGATGCCGTTCACAGACAGCACCATATCGATAGTGTTATGGTTCTGTGTGGAATAGGCGAACTGTCGCGTACACTCCATGATGTTCTGGCTATACTTCAAGTTCAGGTCCTCATTGAGTGGACTTGCAGGCTCGAAATAGACCAACTTGAATTTAAACTCCAGATCATCTATTCCGTTGCGTAGCACCCATATCAAGCCACGCTCATGAATTTTGTCCTGTAACACGTTGTAAAGACGGTCTTCCGTCTGTACACCATACTTCTTCTCGTACAGCTCCCATTTCTTCGTCTGTGTCAGACGGAGAAACTTGACCAGCGTTTTCTGGTCAATGGCACGCTCTTTGTCGTAGGTGCTCTGATTGCCTTTTGTATAGCCACCTTCCGTAAGAAGCCAATGCTCGATGTAGGCTTCAAAATCCCGTTCTTTCAAGTCGTTATTGTCCATATCTTAGCGTTTTTAATTTCTTAGTTATTTGTTTCCTAGTTAGAGAAAAATTTATTCCTAACTGGGGGAAAAGTTTTTCTTAACTATCCCGCAAATCTGTCTTACCTGTCACAGCCTCGTAGATGACACACTTCTTATACTCTTTCAGAGTCTCAATCTTCTGACGTTTCGTTTCGATTAGCTTGTCAATCTCGCCACACTTCGTGTCAAGATGTTCGGCGATTGCACGCTGCTCGGCGAGAGGAGGCAAAAGCACAACAAGATTTTTAAGCAAGTCCTGTCCCAAGGATGCTCTTGTTACAATATTCATCTGCTTTACAAAGTAAGCACGATGGACTTGGCTCCTAAAATAGTACTTTGAAAAACCCTTATACAATTTATTAGATGTTGGCCTAAATCGAATTAAGAATCCAGAATAGACAGCATCCTTTATTGTTTCTAAACATGTAGATGAAAATCCAATCTCCTCAATAGTTTCTGACGTTCTGGTGAATAACACATCACCTTCTATCAATGAGTACGTATTTCTATCCTTATCTGAAGAATTTGCCCTACCTTCGGGGTACGGAATAGAAAAGTTTTTGTATGCATCTGAATAACTTACAAACGGATATGCATAATCATCACCAAAGTAATCTCCACTTTGACTTATACCATTTTGAGTCCAGCCTAATGTCTTTAGACGTTGCATTTCCCAATTTTTAGGAATATCCCCAATCCAGTCTATGCCGGAGGGAATATATTGGGCATCAGGATTCAGGCCCTTAGTGACTGCCTCTGTAATGACCGACTGCTTAAAGTCCGCCAGCTGCGCTATCATCCGCTCCTGAAGCGTTATTAGCCCATCAATTTCACTGCATTTTACGTCCAAGTACTCCGCAATCTGCTGCTGTTCGGAAAAAGAAGGAAGGAGACAGATGCAATCGTTAATATATTGTTGATTCATATGAGGAATTGTCGTTCCTCCAACTTTACTCCTAAAATAGTTTTCGTAATATTTAAGAAGATAGAACATGAATTGTTTGTTGTATTGACTATCATTGCAGTCATATTTAACAACGGTGGAAGAAACTACACCCTCGCAACCATTGGCAACAATTCCTGCGTTTGCCCCATCCCATAAGATTAAAATATCTTCTTTCCTACATGTAGGGACTACATCATCCAAAGTGAACACCCGTGGATCTTTTCCCAGCATTTCAGAAGCGCCAATTATTGGAAGTCCTTTTTGCTCAATATTCTGTTCTACTGGCAATTTCCCTTTCTCAAATGAACCTGCATATTTGAATCTGCATGACTTCCATTCTCTTGGAATCCTGCCTATCCACTCAATGCCACTATCTTTATATTGTCTCTCCATATTGTTGGCGATTTAGTGCAACAATTTCTCCATTAATTCGCTCTCCTGCTGCTCAAGCTCCTTCAGCTGCTGGAAAATCTCTGCAGAAGGCTTCAGCGGCGTATATTTGTAAAACTCACGGGTGAAGGGAATCTCGTAACCTATTCTGGTTTTCTTTTCGTCAACGACGAAGCCGGGCATATATGGAGCCACATTTTTCTGCAAATATTCATCGCGGTCGGTCAACCAGGGAATAATCTCGGTATCTTTCTCAGGTGCCTTGATGAATATCTTGCTATATTTAAAATAGTCGTTCTCGCGTACTTTGCTCTCCACACGAATCTCAGTGCCATCGGCAATAGTCTGCGTCAGCACACCATCGTTAAAATTGTGATAGGCCTGCATAATGAGCTTTCGGGCGGTCTCAGTTATCTCCACACGCTTATTGCCTAGGGGCTTGCGGCGCTTCTCGTAACACTGACTGGCATCAATAAGTTGTACCTTGCCCTGACGCTCAGCCGACTTGTTGCGAGTTATAACCCAAATGTAAGTGGCAATACCCGTGTTGTAGAAGAGGTCGTTAGGCAGTTGGACAATGGCCTCCAACCAATCGTTTTCCAAAAGATAGCCGCGAATGTTGCTCTCACCACTACCTGCGTCGCCTTTAAACAGTGGACTGCCGTTTTGAATGATGGCCATGCGGCCAGTGTCCTTCAGTTTAGCCACACCATTGAGCAGAAATAGTTGCTGACCGTCGCCGATAGCAGGTAGTCCCGGCTCGAAGCGTCCTGCAGCCCCCTTCTTGTACTCTGCTTCGACAGCGGCCTTGCTCGTCTTCCACTCAATGCCGAATGGCGGATTGGATATAATATAGTCGAATTTGTAACCTTCGAACTTGTCATCGGCCAGTGTGTCGCCCTGTCGCATATTGTCGGCATTGCCACCTTTGATGAGCGTATCAGCCTTGGCAATGGCAAAGGTCTGGTCGTTCAACTCCTGGCCGTAGGTCGTAATATCGGCATCGGGGTCAATCTCCGAAAGACGGTCTTCCATACATCCCAACATCTGACTGGTTCCCATTGTCATATCGTAGAGGGTGGCAGTAATGCCTTCTTCCATTAACCGCTCCTCGTCTTCACCAACGAGCAGTTCCGTCATCAGATTAATGATGTCACGGGCGGTGAAATGTGCTCCGGCATGTTCGTCGTAGCTCTCAGAGAATTTGCGCACCAACTCCTCGAAGACGTAGCCCATATCCACTGAATTTATCTTGTCGGCTCCTAGGTATGCCTTCTCCGTGCAGAACTCCCTGATAACCAGATAGAGCAGATGGTTCTCGGCCATCGTCTCTATTTCTTGCTGGAACTTCATGCGATGAATCACATCGATGACATTCTCAGAGAAGTGGTTCAGGTAAGACTCAAAGTTCTCACGGATGTTCTCGGGGTCACTGAGCAACGTTTCAAAGGTGAAAGGAGAGAGGTTGTAGAACTTCTGTCCTGCGGCTTTCTCCAAGAAGCCCTGCTTCACGGTGATGCCCTCTTCGTCCAGCTGTTTGTTCATGTCAAGCACCTTTTGTTTGGTTGGTGCCAATGTGTCCTCGAAGCGTTTCACCACGCACATCGGCAGTATGACATTACCATACTCATGGGGCTTATACACACCCACCAGTTTGTCGGCAATAGCCCAAATCAGGTTGGCCTTCTCCTGTACATTAACAGTCGTCTGCTGTTGTAATTCGTTTATGCTCATGCTATATTCATTTTATTTGTTTCAATTTTAGTAATACCATTCCGGTTTATACCTAAGAAGTATAAGATTCACAACAACCAAAACTGCAACGATAAGAAATGTCCACACCCCAAATGTTAATGAGGCGAGGAAAAAGCACCAATTTGTCAACTCTTTCATAATTCATCCAATTGAACTAGTTATCATCTTTACGTTTGCAAATATACTGGTTTGCTGTGCAATCTATCTTCACAGAATGTTTTATTTTTGATTTTTATTTCTTTTTTCTCTTTTTTCTCTTGTTTCTTGTTGATATTGTGCAACCTTTTTCTTCAATTCCTCTACCTCGTACTTCTGTAATGAAGGGCACCAGTGAAGGATATTGAGAAGGTTCAGAATCAGACTTCTATTTAAGTAGGGCGCATCACCACTTACGATATTAGCTGCTATCTCATCTGCATGAGAGCCATTATTGCAGACTTCCACGCAGAAATGCATCGAGCGGGCTACATGAATGGGGACAATTTGGGGGATGTTCCCTAATGACCTGCTACAATCAGCTATATTCGTTCCAGTAAAGGGAACAGGCAAAAGGCCATGGCCATCAAAGTAACGCATAATCCATTCAATAATCTGGCGGATTCTATTGGGTACAGTCGTGTCTGTTTCAAATTCTTCCTTTTCTTGTTCAAGCAGCAACTCAACCAGATCGGAATCATTGTAGAAATTGCAGACAGAAGTAAACTTTTGTCTTATGAGATATACCTCGTTGTTCTCGACTGCTTTCTTGATATTGTCGAAAAGGTCGAAACGCTGCTTCGGCTTCTCGTAATAGAGCCTGTCGTCGTATGCACGTTCTTTTATCATATACTCCAAATGTTCCACCCCTTCGTAGTCGCCTCCTGTATAAACAAACCAAGGAATATTGGTTCGCATGTGAACCAGTTGGTTAATGGCTTCTTTTAATGCTTTTAGAGATGGCTGCTCCTGATCATCATCTGTCAATTTGCTATTGGCATCGAGAATGATAGCATCCCAAACCTTAGACTTGTCGTTTAGTAGAGCAAGTCCAGATTTGATGGAGGTGGCAGGAGTGATATTTAGGTCATACTCGTATGCCTCGTTCATAAAATTCTCCGTGGGCATATCATCTACCCAAAGAACATTTAATCTTATCTTCTCTTCCATATCACTCATTACTAATTAAAGGTAAGACAATCTCGTATGATGTACAGAACCCTGCAGGTTCATCAGGATATTCACGCAAAGTAATAGTGCCGCCATAGTGCTCAACAATATCCTTCAGTTGGGAAGTGCCAATACCTGTTCCTGTACCATAGCCCCATTCAAAGAATCTGGTGCGATCAACGCTTGGATGTATAGGATTGCCATTGTTTGAAACAACAATTTGGATGGCTTGCTGATTATCAAGAATGGCATCTGCAACTTCTATCCGTACTCGATAGTCTTTACGAACATCGTCTGTAAATCCCCATTTGGCAGCATTGGCAATGATGTTGTCGAAGATGGTCGCAAGGTCATTCTCATTTATCAAGACGTTCCTTGCCTCATTCAAATCAGCTTCCTCACCTTCTTCCTCAATGGATATGTCACGGTTGTGAAGGGTCTGTATGTCAAATCTTGCCGAGAGGTGATGGCTCGGAATATTGTCAATGTAGCTATCGATGTCTACTGAATTCGTATTACCCCATGAGTCCTTGTCAACAAGGCATGTTATGAGATCCTCCACCTTACTGATAACCATATCGAGTTTGTTGAAATAGTTCTCAACGGTCTCACCGGTTCTGGTGGCAACGATGTCGTTATCACGCAACACCCCACCATGCTCCTTCCTAAACTTGTTCAATAGCGAGAAAGCCGGACCAAATTCATTCATAACCTGTTGAATGCGGTGTTTGCGCTGACGCAGCATCTTAACATAATCGGCGTGCTGCTTATCCTTTATCTCGGAGAGTTCTTTCTCCAGCTTCGCAAAATGAAGCATTTTGCGCTCTTGAACAATATTCATTTCTATCCTGTGAGCCTGACTCTGAACCTCAGGGCACTGGATATAAATCGAAAGTAAATCATCTAAAGAGAGACGACTGATAGCATCACCTTTATATTTGAGACGTAACTGATCTGTCACATAGTCTTTAGAGAGTTCAAGAAGCAGATATTCTGGGAGTATTTTTCGCTCATCTACATATATCGCGTGAAGCCTATCTTTACGATAATAAACGTTCTCTCCATTATTTATTATTTGAGTTGGCTTCAGATTACCTATTGGAGACATTAACAAAGCGTTCTTAGTAATGACACTAAAGGAGCGGTCAACGTCGCCTTCCTCCAAATCTTGAACATTCAAGGTGGAATATATATCAGAAGAAAGCATATTTGGCTTAACTATCTTGCCATTGCTAGTTTCAACCTTTGGTTCCTCACTTCCGTAAGTCAAATACTTCAGCTGGACAAGTTTGAATCCTTCAATCTCAGGGACAATATTTGTGAAATAATCTCCTGGTGCAAGATTATATTCATTCTTCTGTATCTTATCAAAGTATACTACCTTCCTTAACTTTTTATAAAGGCTAAGAGGCAACTGTTCATCCATTCTACAGTCAGAATCATAATAATCTGCGTGATAAGGATAGGACAAGGACTGGTCCTTTTTGTAAAGCAGGTTTGCTATTTTCTCATCATCCAACCTTCCTAAGTATGTGGATGTCGTTCCATCTGCAAAGATTACATTGTCATGTTTCTCCTTGCGAATAAAGACAATTACAGCCCTGACATTTGAATAAGAAAATAGATTAGCAGGCAAATACGCAATAGCCTCTAACCATTGGTTGTCAACCATTGTCTTTCTGACATCTATTGTGTCCTTCCTCGACAAAAAGGACAGAGGAACTACGCAAGCTACCAGTCCTCCTTCAGCAACCATGTCCATGCCACGACGTATAACGAAGTGGTCTGCAAATTCTTGTTTCCCATACTCGTTCGTAATCTTTAAGCCGAAAGGAGGTGTGCTAAATACATTATTTGCGACGCCACCTCTCCAACTTGACGAGTCACCCAGATTATAGTTCTCGCTGTCAGAATAGTGAGCCAAAAGCCTTAATTTTCCTATTGCCCATGATAATTCGTCTATCTCTTCTCCATAGTAATGATTGCCTACACTACGGTCAAAATAGAAATCATAATCAGACTCTCCACAGGGCATGTGAAGTTGAACAGCATAAGAGGCAATACCAGCAAATGGATTATAAATGGAACCACCTTTCCACTTTGTGAGAATAAGTTTTGTCAGTTCCTTGGGCTGCATCCAAACCTTATTTCCAGCAAACCCTTGTATCTTATTAAGTACATCGTCAAATGCCAACACCCATTCGGCTGCACCAAACTTATCTTCTGCTCCAGTCTCTTCGATATAGGATTTTTGATGATAAATCTCTGTTTGACGCTTTATCATAAGGAAGAAGAAAAGCAGAGCCGCCATCTCTATCGTCTGCGGTTCATATTTTTTTAGGATATTCTTTACCTCTATGATATCATCACCTGATTTGTTAATAACCAATGAAATGGAAGAAGATGCCTTATCTATTACGAGCATCTCCAGAAATGTAGTAAGGACACTTGATTCATATCCTTTCTTATAGAGCCTAGCTAAAAACTCACTAATTTCCTCTCCATCACGATACTTATCTTCATTAGCCAAATTCAACAATGGGCGCTGATGCTCAAGAAAATCTGTGATTTCCTTAGCCGAAACACTTAGGATGACCTGATCATTGTTTGGGTCTACATCCTTTTCTATTTCTAACAGACCTTCTCGTGATAAATACATAATCAACAAGGGCATATATGAGCCAGGGAATAGCTTCATATAGGAATTCAAAGAATTCTCATAACTCTTCATATCAACACTCAGGTCTGCAAACTTCAACATACGCAAATCAAATTAAAATCCAACAAATCAATTAACGGGTGCAAAGTTCGGCATTATCTGTGCAGTCTTTCTTCTCAGACAAATATTTTATCAGATTTTCCTCAATTTTTTTCTGAATATGTTGTCTGTACCACTCCGGATAGAGTACTTCAACGTCTGGAATGAAGGAAAACAATTGCTGGTCAAGTTCCCTTGTCGGACGAACTTGAATCTCTATCTCATACTTGCTTTCATCTGTTATTGTTTGGGACTTGTGGATAGGTTTGGATATGACGTATGGGAACCGATTTGCTGAGAATCGTAGTCCAATCGTCTCTTTCTTTACATCATCGTTGGGTATAGTAACGCCAACAACATCATCGTAATAGGTGTCGAAGTCGTATTTTTCATTCTTCTTGAAAGGAACATTCGACTTATGGAAACTCTGAATTCTGTCAAGAGCGAGATTACTAATCTTGCCCAATTCTTCATTCAGACCATATAGGAACCAGCGGCCATTGTACTGTTTTACATAATAAGGGTGGATAACCATAGGTATCTCCTTACCTCTGAATGTCAGATAGACAATCTCCAATGTTTGGTGATTGACTGTTGAATCAATTATTTCTGCTAAGTTCTCAATGCCTTTTAATTGTTCGTTCTGCTCAAAAGAAACAAGATGTTCGGCATTTGACTTTAATCCAAAACGATACTCAAGATTTGAAATCACTTCTTCCAACCATACGTTAGCAGCAGTGCCTCTAAACCGGCCAAGCATATCAATAGTTGACTGTAGTTTATTGATATCATCAACGGAAAGTTCGTTATTGAAGATGGAGAAATCCCTGTCTTCATATCGATAATAGCATTTCTTGCCGTCGTATTGATAAGCTTTGATAGGGGCATTATATGTCACACGATCACGCATGTACTTCATGTCCTCGCGAATCTGGCGTAAACTCACCTCCGTACCATACAAATCATACAGAGCATCGTTGACCTTATCTACAAGGTCTTGTATCTCATACTTTCTGCTATAATCACTGAAACAGCGATCGAGAATCTGGTAACGTAGTTGAGCATTCTTGTTTGTAGGCATAGCAGTTACTGGTTGTAGATTTACATTCTAACGAGATCATTGACTGTCACATTCAGGCATCTAGCTATATCCAGCAGGTTTTCCAAAGTGGGCTGAGCGTTATTAGTACACCATTTAGAGATAGTGGCCGGGTCTTTGCCAAGTTGCTCGGCAAGCCACTTGTTTGTGCGCTTCTTCTCAGCAAGCACAACCTTTAGTCTATTCAGGTCTTTAGTTTCCATACTTATACCTTATTATATTTATAGGCTACAAATTTAGTAATTAATTCCCAAATAATCATTCTAATTTCGGAAAAATAACTCTTCTACGGTCAAAAAAATGCTAATTTTGCCAATTTTTACGCTGAAATTAGTATTTTTGCATGAAAAATGTCATCTTCTGTGCAGATAGACTGCATAACAGTAGTGTAACTTTGCACCGTGTTAGTTAATTTGAGTGTATCAT
>CAJOGK010000092.1 GCA_905234145.1 uncultured Prevotella sp.
AGGAACCGATCTATAAACTTTTCGACGATTGGGAACTGAACCTCTGGAAGCTGGCAATGTCCATGACCACCGATGATGCTCCAATCCATGCGGTCAGCGATACCGAAGCGTTCCCACACCTTCTTGGCTGCTTCGGCAGAAGGCAACATCGCATCATCTGCAAGCCAAGGATAGTCGGGATTCCCCAATAGCAATAGGGCACGCGGACAGACCATCGCACAAAGTTCATGCTGATCGTAAGGCAACTGATAAACGGAATCGCCCCTGAAATGCTCGCGCTGACTCTCTAAGAACCAGTGGTAATCGGTCTTGTCGATATCCTCTACGTTCTCTTTCGACTCATGCGACTTTCGCCATGCTGCAGCACCACCGCCACCTGGTTCCTGGGCAATCGTCAGTGCCACGCGCTCATCGAAAGCACCACAGTAGAGCGCCATCTTGCCAGCGTAGGAACATCCTGTAACACCGATATGACGGGTATCTATCTTCGTTACCTCGGGGCCTAACTGCTGCAGACCATCAATGAGACGACTCAAACCCCAAGCCCATTCGCTATAGGCACCGTTATTGACCAGATTAGGATACAGACGATCGAAATGGTGCTCGCCCCTGTCATGATGGGGGCGCCACTGCGAATAGTCGTTTACCTGACTCTCATGATAGGTCATCAGGGCGATAGGGCGATTCTCAAACAGTTGCTTAGGCAGAGAAATCATACTCGTACCGATCATGAGGGCGTATGGTGGCTGACCTGTTTTCGGATAGTTGATGACAGAGCGCAAGGTAAGCGTCTGACCATTAACGGTTACATCTACCACAAGGGCAGAATCACCCTCCATATGTGCCTTTACCTGACTGGGAGCTATAGTTGGTTTCTCGCCAATACCATAATGTTGAATCATGTGGGCAATGTCGCTACGGCGCTTCTGCCAATCAGTAAAGGAGGTTACACCCTCTAAAGGATCGGGCAAGTCGCGGATAACGGGCAACTGACTGGGTTCGGGCATCACTGGCTTAGCAAGCCCGCTACCTGTATGCTCTACCTCATACACACGTGGAATATCGCTCTGCCCTTGTGCCATCAGCACCACCAAGGCAAGCATCGTTGATAATGTTAGTCTTTTCATATCGCAATGTTTAATCGTATGCAAAGATAGCTATTTTACAGAAAATATTTGCAGATTAAAAAGAATTTCTTAATTTTGCACCCAAAACAAACTATAAAATGAAACAATTACTAATACTCGTATTGGCATGTGCACCCATCGCGGGCCTTGCTCAATACAAAAGTCAGGTATGGAGCCCTGACAATGGCGATGGTACTTATACCAATCCTGTGATTAATGCTGACTATAGCGACCCTGACGTCTGCGTGGGGGCGAGCGGTGAGGATTATTATATGACCGCCTCATCGTTCCAATGTGTGCCGGGGTTGCCCATCCTGCACTCAAAGGACTTGATAAACTGGGAGATTATCAACTACGCCTTGGGGAATCTCTACGAGGGCGATTGCAAGCTTTTGGAGCATTTCAGCACGCCTCAGCACGGTGCTGGTGTGTGGGCACCCTCCATCCGATATCACGATGGCTGGTACTACATCTATTGGGGCGATCCCGATTTTGGTGTGTATATGGTAAAGACGCAGGATCCTGCTGGCAAATGGGAAAAGCCCGTGTGTGTGATCAAGGGCCAGGGGTATATCGACACGACCCCACTCTGGGACGATGACGGACGCTGCTATCTGGTAAACGGTTGGGCCAATAGTCGCTCAAAATTTGCCTCTGTGCTGACGGTTCGAGAAATGTCTGCGGATGGCATGAAACCCATCGGAGAACCAGTCATCGTATTCGATGGCAACGGCACGGAGAACCGTACTTGCGAGGGGCCGAAATTCTATAAGCGCGAGGGTTGGTACTGGATTATGTGTCCTGCAGGTGGTGTGCCCTCGGGGTTCCAATTGGCCATGCGAAGCAAGAGTCCATACGGCCCTTACGAGCATAAAATCGTATTGGCGCAGGGCAAGACCAACATCAACGGCCCTCATCAGGGTGGCTGGGTACATACAAAATACGGCGAGGATTGGTTCCTGCACTTCCAAGATAAGGAGGCCTACGGTCGTGTGGTTCATCTGAACCCAGTAGATTGGAGCACGGGGTGGCCTATCATGGGCAAGAAGGGCGAGCCCGTAACCACCTATAAGAAGCCCAAGAGTGCATCGGACGAGATTGTTAATCCCGTAGAAAGCGACGAGTTTAATGCGCCCACACTTGGCAAACAATGGGCGTGGCACGCCAATTACGATGAGAAGTTTGGTACAGCTACCGCTTTCGGCACCTATCGTA
The DNA here is from genome assembly GCA_905234145.1 of uncultured Prevotella sp. Lineage (GTDB taxonomy): Bacteria > Bacteroidota > Bacteroidia > Bacteroidales > Bacteroidaceae > Prevotella. Next base: position 2,343 of record CAJOGK010000092.1, read on the forward strand.
TCTATACCTATAAGATGGCTGATGTAAGAGGTCAGAAGGATGATGTGCCTAACCTCTGGCAGGTGCCCAATCTGTTGTTGCAAAAGACACCCGCAGATGAATTTACGGTGACTACCAAGCTGCGTATGACCTCGAAGGCAGAGGGTCAGATGGGTGGTTTGATTATGATGGGGCTCGACTATCAAGCTTTGTTGCTGAAGCGTGTGGGCAAGGCGTTCCAATTAATTATGACCACCTGCAAGCAAGCCGATAAGGGCAAGGCACCAGAGGAAACACTCATCGCCACACTGAAGCCTACAGCAGAGGATAAAGTAGACTACAAACCAGGCATCCACGAGGATATCTATCTGCGATTGCAAGTGTCGCTTCCTAATGCTGATAAGCTGAAGAATAATAAGGAGGGATTCGACGGCAAGCCTCAGGTGCGCTTTGCCTATAGCCTCGATGGCAAGAAGTTTACCGATTGTGGCGAGACCTATCAGATGCGCCAAGGCAAGTGGATTGGTGCCAAATTCGGCTTTGTCAGTGTAGAAACAGACCCAAAGTGCGATCGTGGCTGGATAGATGTAGACTGGATAAGGGTAACTAAATAAGACTAACAAATGAGAAAGGTACTGATATTCCTGACGCTGATGCTGCTTTGTGAGAGTGATGCGTTCGCCCAGAAACGGGAAAAATACGAGTTTAAACGCAATCTGCCTGTTTATGCCGATTCGCTGATAGCCGACCTCACTTATCCCATGGCCTGGGACAATTGCGGGCTCAAGGACTTTCAAGAATGGAAGCGCATGGCTCGCCAGAAGGTGTTCGATTGCATGCTGATGCCACCTCCTGCGCCCTCAAATGGTTACGAAACCAAAGTGATTTTCGAAGAGCAGCGTGATGGCTATAAGGCCAAAAAGCTCGAAATACGCCTTTCGCGCTACTATACCGTTCCTGCTTATGTTCTCATTCCTGATGGTAAGGGGCCGTTCCCTGCTATCAATGTTCTGCACGACCACGGTGCCCACCTCTTTATAGGAAAGGAAAAGGTGATTCGTCCGTTAGCTTGTGAGGATTCTACCGTGATAAAAGATGCGGAGGATTGGCTGAAAGGCTATGAGGGTCAATATTTTGGCGATTATCTGGCCCAGAACGGCTATGTGGTGTTCTCTGCCGATGCACCCATGTGGGGCGAACGTGGACAGATGGAGGGCCCTAGGCGCGATCGCTATGACATGATTGCTGGTAACATGATGATGTATGGCATCGACCTTTCGGCTTGGATGACTTACGATGACATTGCCGGCACAGCTTTCCTCGCCTCGATGCCCGAGGTAGATTCTTCTCGTATTGGTTGTACGGGGTGGTCGATGGGCGCCTATCGTGCTTGGATGCTCTCGGCCTTATCTGATGATATCAAGGCGAGTGCTTCCGTTTGCTGGATGGTAACTACCGATGAGCAGATGAGCTTTAAATATAGCCGGACGGAGAATGGTGGCTTTGCGAACTGCTTCCCTGGTTTGCGTCGCTGGATGGATTATCCGCATGTGGCCAGTATCGCTTGTCCGAAGCCGATGCTCTTCATCAATGGCTCGCAGGATAAGCTCTTCCCTGTAGCTGGTGTAGAAAAAGCCTTCCAGATTATGCATAGAACATGGGAGAGCCAGGGTGCCGGTGATAAGATTGAGACAGAACTCTGGGAGATACCACACAGCTGTGGCCTTCGTTGCCAGCAACGAGTGCTCGAATTCTTTAAGAAGTATTTATAAAACTGGATACAACAATCCCCGCCTTGTGCAGAGACGGGGATTACTGTTATTAATCGTCGTATGCAGCTGCTTCGGCCTCAGCGATGATCTCTTCGCGAGATTTCTCTTTATGAGAGATGTCAGAGAGGTCAAAATCCGCATCGTCATCGACATCAACCTCAACTTGTTTTTGGGGCTTTTGAGTTTTTTGAGCAGGCTTCTGCTCCTCGTCCTCGTGCGGTTGTTTGATAAAAATGTCGCGCTCTGTCTCTGGAACGGCAACAGCAGGTTCTTCTTCCATCTGGGTGCGATTGGTCTTGGCAGCAAACACAGCCTCAACGAATTGCGGTTCGCGCTTCAGGCGTTGCAGGGTTTCCTTTGAAGCCAACTGCTGGGCTTCTTTCTTTGAGAAGCCTGTGCCTTTCTCGCCAGCAACACCCTCCAGTACTACCTGGAAACAGAAAATAGGACTACCGTTCTCATCTTTCTTCTGCTTTAGCATTCGGAAATCCATACGCACACGGTTTTTCTGGCTCCACTCCAACAGCTTCGACTTGAAGTTAACCTCCTTAAAGGCCACCTTATCAATATCGATATACTTGCCAAGAATGCGCTTCTCGAAAAACTCCAGGCAAGCCTCATAGCCACGATCGAGATACAGGGCACCCACCAAAGCCTCAAGGGCATTGCCCTCTACATAACTATTGTGAGAGGTGGAATGACCTGCTGAAAGCACCAGGGAGCCAAGTCCCATCTCGTTAGCCACCTTACCTAAAGTTTCGCGACTTACAAGCTTTGAGCGTGTGTTCGTAAGGAATCCTTCGCGCTTACCCTCATAATGACGGTAAACGATATAGCCCACCGCAGCATCGAGTATGGCATCGCCCAAGAACTCCAGTCGCTCATTATTCAGCGGCTTGCCCTTATCGTTGCGCTTACGGATGCTTTTGTGCATCAGTGCCATCTTGTAATACTCGATGTTGCGGGGGTAAAATCCCAGAATAGCGTAAAGAGAAGAAAAAAGCTCCTTCTCCTTGCGGAAAGGGAGCTTAATTCTATCAATGATGTTATTAAGCTTCATATTTTTTGAATACCACGCAAGCATTATGGCCACCAAAGCCGAAGGTGTTGCTGAGACCAGCACGAACCTCGCGCTTCTGAGCCTTGTTGAAGGTGAAATTCAGATTATAATCTATCTCGGGATCCTCATCGCCCTCCTCGTGGTTGATGGTGGGAGGAACAATATCGTTCTGAACAGCCAGAACAGTAACCATCGCCTCAACAGCACCAGCAGCACCCAGCAGGTGACCAGTCATCGACTTGGTAGAAGAAATGTTCAGCTTGAAGGCTGCATCGCCGAATACCTCCTTGATGGCCTTGGCCTCAGAGATATCACCTACATGGGTAGATGTGCCGTGAACATTGATATAATCGATCTCATCAGGCTGCATGCCAGCATCCTCGAGTGCATTCTGCATCACGAGCTTAGCGCCCAGACCCTCTGGGTGAGAAGCGGTAATATGGTGCGCATCGGCACTCATACCTGCACCAACCATCTCGGCATAGATCTTAGCCCCACGAGCCTTAGCGTGCTCAAGTTCCTCAAGAATCAGACAGCCTGCGCCTTCACCCATAATGAATCCATCGCGAGAAGCGCTGAACGGACGGCTTGCTTTCTCTGGCTCATCGTTACGGGTAGAAAGGGCCTTCATGGCATTGAAACCACCAACACCCGTCTCGCAGACTGCAGCCTCGGCACCACCGGCAACGATGACGTTAGCCTTGCCCAGACGAATCAAGTTGAAGGCATCAGCAAGTGCATTAGAAGAAGATGCACAAGCAGAAGCGGTAATATAGTTGGGGCCATGGAAGCCATACATAATCGAAATCTGACCAGCGGCGATATCAGCAATCATCTTGGGGATGAAGAAAGGATTGAACTTGGGGCCATCCTCACGATGAGCACCATAATAGCCAACCTCTTCCTCGAAGGTCTTGATACCACCAATACCCACGCCATAGACAACACCTATACGGTTCTTGTCTTCTGCCTCCAGATCCATTCCGCAGTCCTCAACGGCCTGCTTAGCGGCAATCAGGGCCAGCTGGGTATAGCGGTCCATCTTACGAGCCTCCTTGCGATCCAGAAAATCGTTCACATTGAGGTTCTTTACCTCACATGCAAATTTGGTTTTGAATAAAGTTGTATCGAAATGTGTAATAGGTGCTGCTCCACTTACACCGTTGAGAAGGTTATTCCACATCTCCTCGGGAGTGTTGCCCACTGGTGTCACTGCACCAAGCCCTGTTACAACTACTCTTTTTAATTCCATAAGCTAATATTAAAGCATAATGGTTGCTTCGGGTAGGAAGCAACCATTATGTTGTCATCAAAAATTTATTTTGCGTTCTCCTCGATGTAAGCGATTGCGTCACCTACTGTACCGATCTTCTCAGCCTTGTCATCGGGAATAGAAATACCGAATTCCTTCTCGAATTCCATGATCAACTCTACAGTATCCAGTGAATCTGCACCCAGATCGTTGGTGAAGCTAGCCTCTGCCTTTACTTCTGACTCATCAACACCGAGTTTGTCTACGATAATCGCCTTTACTTTGCTTTCAATTTCTGACATAATTGTAATCTTTAAAATTGTTAATAATGATTTTGCTATCTTGAAAATATTCGGTCTTTTCCCGAAATCGGGTGCAAAGTAACACAATTTTTTTCACTTACGCAAATTATTTTAAGAAAAACTGCACTCTATTTGCACATAAGGGGGCAAATTGTGCATATTTTTGCCCTTTTTGGGTGTATCTTCTACCATAAATTTGCAAAAATTGATGAAAATCTTGCGAATTAGTTGGCTATTTAAAAAACTTTCTGTAGTTTTGCGGAATAAAACGATTTGAAATGTCATTTACAGAAAAAGCTAATCCAATTTTCGAGCGGGCAATCGCCGATTATCACCTGACCGATGATGTCGACACCCCGATAAAAAATCCGTACCAGAAGGATAGTATTGAGTACAGACTTTACCTAAAGTGCTGGATTGACACTGTTCAATGGCACTATGAGGATATTATCCGTGACCCACATATCGATCCTGTAGAGGCTTTGAACCTGAAACGTCGTATTGACGGCAGCAATCAGGACCGCACAGACTTGGTGGAGGACATTGATACCTACTTCCGCCAGTATTATCACGAGGTAAAGCCCTTGCCAGATGCACGTCTGAACACAGAGAGCCCCGCCTGGGCTGTAGATCGCTTAAGCATTCTGGCACTGAAGATCTACCACATGCAGGAGCAAGTGGAAAGACAAGATGCCAAGCCAGCACATATCCAGAAGTGCAAGGCAAAGCTCAATGTATTATTGGAACAACAGAAAGATCTCTCGCTGGCCATCGACCAGCTATTGGAGGATATTGAGGCTGGGCGCAAATACATGAAAGTATATCGCCAGATGAAGATGTACAACGACCCCTCAACCAATCCTATTCTCTATAATAATAAGTAAGGTGAAGAAAGAGCATATTCTCGTTATCCGTTTTTCGGCTTTAGGTGATGTAGCCATGGTAGTGCCTGTAGTATGGGCACTGGCTCATCAGTACCCTGATATCCGCATTACTGTATTAAGCAGGAAATTTGCCCGTCCGCTCTTCGATGACCTGGCTCCCAATGTGAATTTCATGGAGGCAGACCTGAAGACAGAGTATCACGGTGTGATAGGACTGAATGCGCTTTATCGCCGATTGACAGCAAAGCAGTTTACCAAGATTGCTGACTTGCATAATGTTTTGCGCTCAGAGTATCTGCGCATGCGCTTTAACCTCGGGCGCTATCGTGTAGAGCATATCCACAAGCACAGAGGGCAACGACGCAAGTTGGTCAAAAACAAAATTAAACAACAACTTCCCACTTCGTTTGAGAGTTACGCAGAAGTTTTTGAGCGTCTCGGTTATCCCATCGATATCAAGCAGTTTAAGAGCATCTTCCCTGAAGAAGGTGGCAATCTGAACTTACTGCCAAAAGAGATAGGCCCCAAAAAGAATTTTGAGCAATGGATAGGCATCGCACCGTTTGCTGCCCATGAGGGAAAGATATATCCCCCACGTTTGATGGAACAGGTGATTTTCCAATTGATTCAAAAATATCCTAATGTACGCATCTTCCTTTTTGGAATGGGTGAAAATGAGAATAAGTATTTCCCTATCTGGGCTGCTCAATATCATCAATGCCAGTCTGTGCAGAGATATTGCGAAGGCATGTATCAGGAATTGATCCTCATGAGTCATCTTAATATGATGCTCTCTATGGACTCTGCCAATATGCATCTGGCCTCATTAGCCGGTATACCTGTGGTCAGCGTTTGGGGAGCTACCCATCCGATGGCAGGATTCCTTGGTTTCAACCAAGAAACAGACAATGCCATCCAAATAGATCTGGAATGTCGCCCCTGCAGTATCTTTGGTAACAAACCCTGCCGACGTGGTGACTATGCTTGCTTACAAAACATTCCGCCAGAACGGATTGTTGAGAGAATAACATCCCTTATTAATAACTAAAACTAAACAATTATGAAGTACGTTTGCGAAGTATGCGGTTACGTTTACGACCCCGCAGTAGGTGATCCCGACAATGGTATTGAACCAGGAACAGCTTTTGAGGCCATTCCAGACGATTGGGTATGTCCACTTTGTGGTGTAGGCAAGGATGATTTCAAACCTGCAGAGTAAAAATTGAGGTGGCAATTGCCACCTTATTTTTATACGTAATTTTTTCCGCAGTTACAAGGGATTTGCGTAATTTTGTACCCAAATTGCGCAAATTAAGATGAGTTTAACTCAAATAGTAAGAAATGTATTCGTGCCTCGCCAGCATGCTCTTGAGCGACATCAGAACGAGGGAGAGGCATTGCAGAGGGCTGTACTCCATCATTTGATTAAAACAGCCCAAGATACCGAATTCGGGCGCCATCACGTGTTTGGCGCCATCAAAGACTACGATGATTTCATCGCACATATCCCCGTTAACACTTACGAGGAACTGAAGGACGACATTGACCGTATGCGTCAGGGCGAGGCCAATATTTTGTGGCCTGGTCGTGTGAAATGGTATGCCAAATCAAGTGGCACCACAAATGATAAGTCGAAATTTATTCCTGTATCAAGTGAGGGCTTGCAGAAGATTCACTATGCTGGTGGCTATGATTCTGTGGCTATCTATCTCAGGAATAATCCCAAATCACGGCTTTTCGATGGCAGGGCACTGATACTTGGCGGTAGTCATGCCCCGAATTATAACCTCAAAGATTCATTGGTTGGTGACTTATCGGCCATTCTGATTGAGAATATCAATCCCTTGGCTAATCTGGTACGTGTTCCCAAGAAAAAGACTGCATTGCTCTCTGATTTTGAAGTAAAACGTGAACGCATCGCCCTAGAGGCCATGAATAAGAATGTAACCAACATCTCAGGCGTGCCCTCTTGGATGCTTTCTGTTCTTACCTGTATGATGGAAATAACAGGCAAGACACATTTGGAAGAGGTTTGGCCAAACATTGAGGTGTTCTTCCATGGTGGCGTGGCCTTTACCCCCTATCGCGAACAATACAAGCGACTGATTACCTCGCCTAACATGCATTATATGGAAACCTATAATGCCAGCGAGGGCTTTTTCGGTATTCAGGATGATCCTGCAGACAAGTCGATGTTGCTGATGCTCGACTATGGTGTATTCTATGAATTTATTCCAATGGAAGAGTTTGGTAAGGAAAATCCGACGATTGTACCACTATGGGGTGTAGAGAAAGGCAAGAACTATGCGATGGTTATCTCGACATCATGCGGCCTATGGCGCTATCAGATAGGCGATACCATCCAATTTACTTCAACCAATCCCTATAAGTTTATTATCAGTGGACGAACCAAGCATTTCATCAATGCCTTTGGTGAGGAACTGATTGTAGACAATGCAGAGCAAGGATTGGAATACGCTTGCGAAAAAACAGGGGCAGAGGTGCTGGAATATACTGCGGCTCCTGTGTTTATGGACGAGAATGCAAAATGTCGCCATCAGTGGCTCATCGAATTCTCGAAACGACCAGATGACCTACAGCAGTTTGCATCGTTGCTTGACAAACGACTCCAGGAAATCAATAGCGATTACGAGGCCAAACGCTATAAGGACATTACACTTCAACACCTGGAGATTATTGAGGCACGACCCAACCTCTTTAACGACTGGTTGAAATTGCGTGGAAAATTAGGAGGACAGCATAAAGTGCCTCGCCTAAGCAATAGTCGCGAGAGCATAGAACAGCTACTCTCATTAAATGATAAATGATAAACTTATGCAGAAAAAGATGAAGAATATCATAAGAAGGCTTTATAAACCAGTATCACAGATATTGGGATTGTCATTTGTCATTTATACCTTATTCTTTAGTTCTTGTGCCCGTATGGGACATCCTGATGGTGGTTGGTATGATGATGATCCACCCGTTGTTATTGGCTCTACGCCAGAAGACAGGTCGACAAACGTTAAAGCCAAGAAAATAACGATTCTCTTTAACGAATACATCAAACTTGAGGATGCCTCCAACAAAGTGATTGTATCACCGCCACAACTTGAGATGCCTGAAATCAAATCTGCAGGCAAGAAAATCGTTGTGGAATTGAAGGATACCCTGAAAGAGAATACAACTTATACCATCGACTTCGGCGATGCCATTACAGACAATAACGAAGGAAATCCGATGGGTAGTTATACTTATACCTTTTCTACAGGTGAGCAAATCGACACCTTCGAAGTGTCGGGCTATGTGCTTGATGCCAGCAACTTGGAACCCATTAAAGGTATTCAGGTGGGTTTATACAATGACCTGGCAGATTCTGCTTTTAAGACCAAGCCCTTATTGCGAATATCCCGCACAGACGGAGGTGGTCATTTTGTAATTAAAGGAATTGCTCCTGGCACCTATCGCGCTTTCGCTCTACAGGATGCTGACGGAGATTACAAGTTTAGTCAGAAGAGCGAGATGATAGCCTTTAATAACAAAACTTTCGAGCCAAGTAGTAAACCAGATATCAGAGTAGATACTGTATGGCGCGACACATTACACATCGATGCACTATTGCAGGTGCCCTATACGCACTTCTTGCCTGATGATATTACTCTGCTGGCATTTACCCATGTGCTCACGGATCGTTATCTTATAAAAACAGAGCGCGCAGAACCAAACAAGTTCTCGATGTATTTTAGCTATGGTCATCCTGAACTGCCTGTTATCAAAGGATTGAATTTTAATGCAGATAGCGCCTTTGTCATTGAGACCAAGGCCAAGCAAGACACGATACACTATTGGTTACGTGACACTGCATTGGTTAATCAAGACACCCTCCGTATGGAGATTAGTTACATGATGACTGACTCTACTGGCATATTAGTCAATCAAACAGACACAATCGAAGCTTTGGCCAAGACGCCTTATGAGAAACGTATGAAGAATCTGGCTAAAGAGATTGAAAAATGGGAAAAAGATCAGGAAAAGAAAAAGAAAAAAGGCGAACCTTATGATTCTATCTATCCTGTGACCCCCTTGGCGCCAAAATACAGTGTGCCCACATCTCTGGATCCAGATGGAGAGGTTACGATTATGATGCCCACACCGCTTGCAAAGTGTGATACCTCTGCTGTTCATCTCTATTCGATGATCGACTCTGTATGGTATGAATCTACTTGTAAGATGCTGCCTGTGGAGGATGTACCTCGAAAATACGAGATTCTGGCTGATTGGAAACCAGGCATCGAATATAGTTTTGAAATTGATTCTGCAGCCTTTGTGGATATCTATGGCCTTGTCTCTGATGATTATAAGCAAGGCATCAAGGTAAAAAGCGAAGAAGAGTACGGCACACTGGAGTTGAAACTAAGTGGTGTTAACGACTCTATCATTATCGTGGAATTGTTGAACTCATCAGGTAATCCTGTGAAAAAGGTTTATGCTGTGAATAATGTTGCCTCGTTTAAATACGTCAAACCAGATAAATACTATGTGCGTATGCTCATAGACAGCAATAATAATGGTATTTGGGATACTGGTGACTACGATGAGAATCTCCAACCAGAGAGTGTCTATTACTATCCTCGCGAGATTGAATGCAAAGAGAAATGGGATATCACTCAAACCTGGAATGTTACCTCTACCCCGATATACAAACAGAAACCGGAAAAGATTACCAAGCAGAAGCCAGATGAGGCCAAAAAACTTAAGAACCGCAATATAGAGCGTGCCAAACAACTTGGTATCGAATATATAAAAAGTCAAGGAATCAATTTAGGAAAATAATCAAATATGAAGAAAATATTATTGTTACTTTTTACACTTCAGCTATCACTCTTGAGTGCATCTGCTCAATGTGGTATTGAAAATACTGCTTTCAAAAGTGGTGAATCGCTTTCTTACGACCTCTATTTCAATTGGCACTTTATTTGGGTTAAAGTTGGAACAGCAGAGATGGACACGAAGATGACAACCTTTGAAGGAAAGGAAGCCTGGAAATCGTATCTGATAACTCGTGGAAACAATAAACTCGATAAGTACTTTATGATGCGCGATACGCTGCTTTCGTATTGTGACCCGGACCTTTCCCCGCTTTATTTCCGTAAAGGAGCACGTGAGGGTAATCGCTATTATATAGATGAGATATGGTACAGCTATCCACATTCTTTCTGCCAACTAAAAAAGCATCGTGTTGATGCTGATGGCGAAGTTCATTGGAAGACAAGCACATATAAGGCTTGTATCTACGACATGATGTCGATTTTCCTTCGTGCCCGTAATTTTGATGCTACAAACTTTAAGAAGGGCGAAGTCATCCCCATGCCTATCAGTGATGCTCGCAATTTATCAAACTCTTGGCTTGAGTTCAAGGGAAAGGAGACATTTAAAATGGAAAATTCTAAGGAGAAATTCCGCTGTCTGGTCTTCTCTTTCTATGAGCGTGAAGACAATAAGAGCCACGAATTGATACGATTCTATATCACTGATGACCAGAATCATATCCCCGTTCGTCTGGATATGTTCCTGAATTTTGGATCCGCCAAGGCTTTTCTGAAGAGCTATAAGGGTGTAAGAAGTGCTATGACATCAAAAATAAAATGATATGATAAGAAAACAACTATTCATGATGGCCATTGGATGCGCAATGGCTGCACAGGCTCAGCATGCGCCTGTTTTTGAGACTTCCGCAAAGGAAGAGATTACCGCCAACCGTTATCTTTCTGGTAGTAACTATCTTGACTATGACCGTCAGTTGTCAACAAAACCACTGACACCTTGTCCTAAAAACTATGAGCCCTATTACATGAGTCATTATGGCCGTCATGGTTCGCGCTGGCTCATCAGCGACGGAAACTATAGTCGCCCTATTGCCACCCTGAAACAGGCAAAAGAACAAGGAAAATTGACACCTCTGGGAGAGAAAACCTTAGAAACCTTAGAGGCTATCTACAAAACAAGTACAAAACGTTTGGGTGATTTGACAACCGTTGGTGAGCGCCAGCATCATGGCATAGGAAAACGTATGGTTCAAAATTTCCCTGAGATTTTTAAATCCAAGGATCTCAAGATTGATGCTCGCAGTACTACTGTGAACCGTTGCATTCTTTCCATGATTGCCGAATGTGAAGAGTTAGCTGCTGCTAATCCTACTGCACAAATCCATAATGATGTGAGCGAGAGCTTACAGTTCTATCTGAACCAGCCTTGGGATGGTATCGTAAAAGAGATGGGAAGAAATACAGGTGACAAGGAAGATTTGGAATATACCCTGAAATATACCCATCCTGAGCGACTCATGAAAGAACTCTTCAATGATCAGACCTACGTATATAATAATGTAGGAGCAGGTACCCTGATGCGCCAACTGTTTCATGTAGCTTGCAATATGCAGAGCCATGACACAGACTTGGAGCTTTATTCACTCTTTACAGAGGATGAAATCTACGATATGTGGCGCCAGAAAAATATCGGATGGTATCTGGATTATGGTGCATCACCCGTTTCTGGTGGCAAGATGCCATTTAGTCAGCTGAATCTTCTTAAGAATATCATTGAGACCACAGATACAGTTACTCAGACACAGGCAACATTGCGCTTTGGACATGAGGTTTGCGTCATGCCTTTGGCTTGTTTGCTGGAACTAGATAATTGTGGTATGGTTGTAGATAACCTTGACGAACTGGATAAGTACTGGCGAAACTATCGCATCTTCCCAATGGGTTGCAATATTCAGCTTATCTTCTATCGTCCCAAAAAGGGAAAGACTGGTGATATCCTGGTAAAAGCGCTTTTGAATGAACGTGAAGCCTATCTGCCAATTACTACAGATCAGTGGCCATATTACAAATGGCAAGACCTTCGACAGTACTATTTAGACAAGATTGCCGCCTTCGAGCGTGAGAGCGCTAAGAAATAAAAATGTTGCTGGGACAAGCTTTCAACTGTTACCAAAATATAAATTGGGGCCAGAAAGGTTAACAAAGTATAATTTATGGCTATAAAACTACCTAGTTTTACAACTCGTCAGTTATAAAAGTAGAAAGAAAAGTTTAAGAGCAAATTCAATTTGGTAAGAGTTATTGTTAGTAGTGAAGCATAGAAAGTAATTGTCCCATGATCAACACAGTGGTTTAAAAATGGTAGCACCTTTTTGTATTTTTAGCCTCAAAATTTTGCTAATTAAGTGATTTTCATTAATTTTGCGCCCGATATGAAAAAACTAACACTTATTATCGCATTGTGCATGGCTTGCCAAGCAAGCAAAGCACAGCTCAAAATCAACGAATTAATGCAGTCGAATATTGACTGCATCATGGATGATCTGAATGATTTTCCAGATTCATGGGTAGAATTATACAACGATAGCCAAACGGGCATTGACCTGAGAGACTACAAGTTAGGACTTACAGACAATGCTGCTGAAGCATGGCCTTTGCCTATTCAGAGGGTTGATGGTAAACAGTATGTGCTTATCTATTGTGATAAGGTTGGCGATGGTTTACATACCGATTTCAGACTGGATTCTGGTAAAGGTTCATCCGTATACCTTTTTCAGGGCGATAAGGTTATCGACAAAGTTAAGGACTTAAAGAAACAACCCTCTCCAAATATCGCTTATGGCCGTAAAACAGATGGCGCAGATGAATGGGGCTATCAGATTGAGCCAACACCAAAAGCTGCTAATTGTGGCGAAATTACAGACAAAATCCTTGGTGACCCTGTTTTCTGCGAGTTGGGCAAGGTTACAAGAAACAATGAGGCTTTTTCGCTGACTATCAGTTTGCCAGAAGGCACACCTGAAGGCACAGAGATTCGCATGACTACCGATGGATCAGAACCTATTGCAACCAGCACGTTATATACAGAGCCTCTATCTATCAAATCAACAACAGTTATTCGTGCCCGTCTTTTCTGCAACGGTTATTTATCACCTCGCAGTGTGGCACAGAGCTACATCTTCTTCCCTCGTCGGATGACACTCCCTGTAGTTAGCATAACCACCAACAAAAAGTATTTAAAAGACCCAACGATAGGCATCTATGTAGATGGAAACTATATGTCTGGTAAGAAGAACTACGAGTTTAACTGGCGACGCCCTATCAACATAGAAATCTTTGATAAAGAAGATAAGAAAAGTGTGATTAATCAATTGTGCGAGACACGTATAGCCGGAGGAGCCACTCGTAGTAGTGCACGCAAATCATTAGCTGTATATGCCAACAAACGATTTGGAACAAAACACTTTGAATACGAGTTCTTCCCTGATCAGAAACCAGGCATTAAGGCACAGAAGAGTTTTATGTTGCGTAATGCTGGAAACGATTTTGACTATTTGTATATGCGCGATGCCATTATCCAGCGTTCGATGGCTCAACATGTTGACCTTGATTGGCAAGCATGGCAACCTGCTATCATCTATATCAATGGTGACTATCAAGGTATGCTCAACATCCGAGAAAGAAGTAATGAAGACAATATCTGGGCAAATTATCAGAAATTAGAAGATATCGATATGATTGAGATTTCCCAGGATAATAGTCGTATGGTAGAGGAGCTGAAAGCTGGTAGTTGGGATAATTATAACGCTTTTAAAGATTTTTACAGAGAACAAGGTCATACCCTTAAGGAATATGAAGAATGGATGGATTGTGATGAATACATCAATCTGATGGTGATGAATCTCTATTTCAACAATCAAGACTTTCCTGGTAACAATGTTGTGCTCTGGCGCCCAACAGCAGAGGGAGGCCGTTGGCGCTGGATAGCTAAAGATACAGACTTTGGACTTGGTCTTTATAGCTCGTCTGCAGAATATAAGACCATCGAATGGTTATACGATCCCAATTATGATAAGGATCGTAAATGGGCCAATACTTCTGCAGCTACACGTCTTTTCCGTAATATGATGGAAGATGAAGACATTAAACGATTGTTTATTGATCGTGCAGCTATCTATATGGGCGATTTCCTGAATGAAAAGGGTGTAAGAAATATTTGGGATGCCATGTATAATAAGATTAGTTACGAGTATCCTAATCATCGTAAACTTATTAATGAGTGGTGGCCAAATTATAATGAAGAACTTAATCTTCAGTTAAAACGTCCTTATGGATTAAGATATTGGTCATATGTATGGGAAGATACAACTATTGATGGATATGATGCAGAACACCCATATACAGGATTCTTATTAAATGGTCACCCATATTTGTTAAGAGGTGTTTGTTCTCATCATGATTTAGTAAATAAAGCTAATGCATTAACTGTAGAAGACATCAATAATGATTTTGATATCATAACTGAACTTGGTGCTAACTTCTTACGTCTTGCCCATTATCCTCATCCAAAACAAGTATATGATTATTGTGATAGATTAGGTATCATTGTACAAACAGAAGCACCTTGGGTAAACTTTTCAAAATCAGATATGCCTGATGAATACTGGGAAAGACTTGGTTTACAGATTGCAGATATGGTAAATGAACATTATAATCACCCATGTATATTATTCTGGGGTGTTGGTAACGAAATAAATACAAGTTATACAGGAACTGAAGAAGGTAAAGATTTTGTTAAAGCAAAAATTGAAGGATATAGAACACAAATTAGAACATTACTTCCTGGTGCTTGGGTAGGTTATACAGTATCACATGGTACTGATAAAGGTTTACAAATATTTAATTATCCTACTGTTGATTGGCTTGGTAGTAATATATATGTTGGTTGGTATGTACAACCAAATTCTAATAACCCATCAGGATATCTTAATTCTAGAATCGCTCATACAGCAGCACAAAATATACCAACAGCATATTCTGAATATGGATGTGGTGGTTCTTCAACGTGTCACTCAACAGATTGGATGACTACAACTACAAGAGGAAATAATCCAAGACACGATATTGAATATATGATGTGGTTGCATGAAGGACATATTGCAGCAATTAAAAATTATCCACAATTATTATTTACTTCACAATGGCAATTATTTGATATAGCTGTATATAATAGACAAGAAGGTTATAAAGTATGTTTAGATGGAGAAACGGTAACTGATAATAATGATTTAAAATTCTTAAATAATAAAGGACTTGTTGAAAGAGATCACGTAACAAAGAAAGATCCATTCTATTTATATAAAGCTTGGTGGAATCCAACTCCATTTGTACATATTTGTCAGAAAAACTTCACGAAGATTACAGATCGTGTCATCAAGTGTTATACTAATTCTACTAATTCATTCTCATTATATGTTAATCCAACAGGTGAAAATGATACTCCAGTAGAAACAGATATTACACCAACAGATTACATTTTATCGTTCACTGCAACTACATTTACTGCAGGAGATATAATATTAGTCACTGATGGAAATGTTTCAGATACATTTACAATTGCTCCGACAGAATAAAGTATATAAATTATAATAGAATAAAGGAACTCATTTATTTGAGTTCCTTTTTAAATAAATATAAATAAATTATATCTATTTCTTTATCATTAAATTTTCTTTTAAATTCTCTATCAAATGATTCTTTTCTTTTAAAGTATTTATCTATTTCACATCTGAATTTCCATTTTGTTATCCATCTTTTACTTTTTGCATGTGCTAATCTTATTCTTCCAATTATACCTAAGTCAGTTCTATTTATTAGATAATATTTATAGCATTTCCAATATCTTTTAAATAGTTTCCAATATCCTATTTCACCAACAAGAAAAAATCGTATTCCTTTTTTCTTATAGCTTTCATAATCATATTTATTATTAGTTGTTCCACATGTAAATTGTAATATTCCTATGTCATTTCGATATTCTTTACCAGCATTTTCAAAAGCTTCCCAGTTACCCCACATTTCTATTGTTGTTCTGTTCTTTTTACTGAACATTTTCTTTACTGTTGGTGCTAATGATAATAACGATTTTGCTCCTTCAATATATTCTATCATTTCTTATAATCTTTATATTGATTTAT
>CAJOGK010000093.1 GCA_905234145.1 uncultured Prevotella sp.
CCCGTGTAACTGATCATTTAGTTCAGCTTGACAGTGGATGCTCTCGGCTAATTGTTGATTAAGTATATTCAATTGCTGATTATTTTCTGCCAGTTCCTGTCTTTTGGCTGTCAGTTTGCGATTTTGCCGAAGAATGAAATAAGCGGTGGCCAACAAGCCAAGAACAAGTAGGGAGATAAAAATCAGGGCGTAAGTCAGATGTTTGTTCTGACCTTTAATGGTAGCTTGATAACTGGTAACAATCTGAGGCAGGACGCGAGAAACTTCTATCATGCGCAGCCTGTTATTGTAGAACTTGGCATCTTGCATTGATACGTTGATATATCGTTCTGACCGTTCCACATCACCTTGCTCAAAAAGAATCATGGCGATACTCATCAGGGCAGAATTCTCCATGTTGGAACATTTCAGGTCGCACTGGCTTGCTCTGATCAGATACTCCATTTGTTTGTCATATTCACCCCGTGCCGCATGATTACCAGCAAGTGCATAGCAGGCCATCGCGTATTCGCGTACATTATCTTTATATTTCTCAAGCACATGCTCATAATGTTCACGTGCCTTTACTGGGTCTATATCGATATAGACGAACTTTTCGCCCATATAATAATCATAGAAAGGTTCGTCAGGTGACAACTTGGCAATGGCTTTCTCCAAATATTGCTTTGCTATTGCTCGGTATTGTGGGGCGTATGCACTATCGTTGGCGAAACTGGTCTTATAAGAATAGTGGGTGAAGTAGTGAAAGTAGTAATAAAACATGGCATCCTTCTCAACAGTTGTTGAGTCTATGCTGTTTAATATGTCGAGTGCCTCGCTGTATAAGCCGCTTATGGACAGCAACTCTGAACGATGTAGCATGAAGCGGTTGATATAGTTTTGGTTGTGTTGCTGGAGAGCCAACTGATAACCTTTCTCGGCATAGTACATGGCAGAGTCGAATTTGAATACATGATACTCGGTATAAATGTCGGTATAGAGTCTCAGCAGCATATTGCTGTCACGTTCAGCCCTTGCCTGTTGCTTCAGCAAGGCAATTCTGTCTTCCTTGGCCTTGATGAACTCACTGCGCTTAACAATTGTCTGATCGAGTTCTGTCAGCATCTGATTGTTATCAGCCTTAGTTGCCAAGGCTGTCAGAAAGAGGGTCAGTAGTAGCAGCAATCTAATCATAACGGATAATTTTTCCGCAAATATAAGAAGAATAATTGAATGAGTAAAGTTTACTATGTAGTTTTTAAGAATTATTATAAGTTACTGATAAACAAACAAATAAGATCTTCAATATTTTCTATTACTTTACTAAGCCATTACTATGCCATACAATCTGCCAAAATCTTCTCTAACTTTGCAACCGAAAACGATATTTTGTATCAATAACTCAAAAAATTAACTCATTATGAACAAAATCAATTCAATCAGAAGACTACTGCTATTCGTTGCAGGATTCTTGATGACCGCAGTCTCCTACGCACAGACTACGGTAAGTGGTAATGTGACCGATGATACTGGTGAACCAGTTATTGGTGCCAGTGTGATGATTGTCGGCACAAGTACAGGTACCGTGACAGACTTTGACGGTAACTACTCTATTTCAAAGGTTGACCAAAATGCATCTTTGCAGGTTTCATACATTGGTTACAAAACGGAAAAAGTTGCCGTCAATGGGCGCACTAAGATTGACATCCAACTTAAGCCAGATAATGAAGTACTCGACGAAGTTATCGTTGTAGGTTATGCTGTCGGTAGTAAACGTACTGTTTCTGGTGCCATCGATCGCGTGAAGAAAGAAGACATGAACAAAGGTGTTGTCAGCAGTCCGGCAGATGCCTTAAAGGGCAAGGTGGCTGGCGTGGTTATTACCCAAAGTGGTGGTGACCCGATGGGCGGCACGAATATCCGCGTGCGTGGTACTACTTCTTTATCAGGTGGAAATGACCCGTTGGTCATCATCGACGGTGTTTTCTCTGATATGACCATGTTTAACGCCCTCGCCCCTAATGATATTGAGAGCATGACTATCTTGAAAGATGCTTCCGAGACAGCTCAGTACGGTTCACGCGGTGCTTCAGGTGTTATCGTGGTGACAACGACTAAGGGTAAGATGGGGTTCTCCAACATCAGTTATTCAGGCCAGTTTGGTGTGAATACCGTATATAAGAATCTCGAAATGCTTTCTGCTGCTGACTACCGTAAGACAGCCAATGCCCTCGGTCTGACTTTCACCGACATGGGTGGCAATACCAACTTCTTGGATGAGATTGAGCGAAAAACAGGTCTAACTCAGAATCACAATATTTCCTTCTCTTCTGGTCATGAGAACTCAAATATGCGTGCGTCTATCGGCTATATCCAGAAACAAGGTGCCTTGAAAAACTCTGATATGCAGAACTGGACGGCGAAGCTCGATGCCACCCAGTATGCCTTCAAAAAGCATCTGAAACTCGAACTTGGTGTACTTGGCTCTCAACGCGATGGTAATATCCAATACTCCATGCAGCGTATGTTCTACTCAGCCGCAGCCTACAACCCCACCTATCCTAATACTAAGAATGCAAATGGCAAATGGGATGAGGATCTGCTTGCAAACGAAATCTATAACCCACTGGGGCTACTTGAAATCGATAATTCCTACAAGGACACCTCTGTCAATATTCATGGTAAGGGTACTTGGACCATTATCGACGGTCTGACACTCTCTGCCTTCGGTTCTTATTCTTACTGGAACCGTGACAATAAATTCTATATTCCCAACGACATCCGTCAGGGTGAACTCAATGGTAATGGTTGGGCCTATATCGCCAATACCAACCGTAAGGATCTGATGGGCAATATCATGTTGAATTACTCGAAAGACTTTGGATTGCACCATATTGATGCTCTCGCTTTGATAGAGGGTCAGCGCTACAAGACCTTCTGGAGTGCAACACAGGCAAAAGGCTTTGAGACCAACTATTTCAAATACAACAATCTGAAAGCTGGTGCCAACGTCGCTTGGGGCGATAATGCTTCTGATGCTACGGAATACACGCTGAGCAGTTACATGGCCCGTGTGAACTATATGTTTGCCGATCGTTATATCGCTACGGTAAACTTCCGTACTGATGGTTCTTCGAAGTTAGGTAGCGGTCAAAAGTGGGGCGTGTTCCCCTCTGCTTCTGCCGCATGGGTCATCAGCAATGAAAAATTCATGAAAAAGTATCGCAATATCGACCAGTTGAAGATTCGTGCAGGTTATGGTGTAACTGGTAATCAGGATGCAATCAATCCTTACAACTCTCTGGCTTTGATGGAACCCAATGGTGTTACCACTGTAAATGGAACAAATACCACCACTTTTGCCATCACTTCTAATAACAATCCTGATCTTAAATGGGAAATAAAAAAGACCTTTGATGTAGGTCTCGATCTCTCGATGTGGCAGAATCGTCTGAACGTCACTTTCGACTGGTACACCTCAACCACTAGCGACATGCTCTACACCTACACCGTGCCTGTGCCCCCCTTCACCTATGATCGTTTGCTGGCCAACATGGGTGAGATGACTAATACAGGTTTTGAGATTGCCGTCCGTGGTGATATCATCCGCACCAAGGACTTCACTTTCAACTCTGGTATCAATTTTTCTTATCAGAAGAACAAGTTGAAGAGCCTGAGTGGTACCTATATGGGACAGCCTTTGACTACCAGCGAGCATATCCCCGTTGCTTGGTGTAGTGCTGCTGGTCTTACTCAGAACACAGGTGTTTCCTATCTGATTGAGGGACAGCCAATCGGTGTATTCTATCTGCCTCATTGCACAGGCATTGACGAGAACGGCCAGTACATCCTTGAAGATCTTGATGGCAATGGAATTATTGATACTGGAGACAGTGGTGACCGTCAGGTTTGTGGCCAGGCACTCCCTAAGGTGTTCCTCGGCTGGAATTTAGGTTTTAAGTATAAGAACTGGGATTTGACGATGCAGTTCAATGGCGCCTTTGGCCACAAGATTTACAACGGTACCAGTATGACTTATAGCAATATGAGTAATTTCCCAACCTATAATGTGATGAGTGATGCTCCTTCAAAGAATAATGGCAATGGCATATACGACATTCAGATTTCAGACTATTGGCTTGAAAAGGGTGACTATATGAATTTTGAGTATGCGTCATTGGGATATAACTTCACAAAAGAGGCTCTTGGTGTTGACTGGATTCAGAATCTTCGTCTGGCTCTCTCTTGTAACAACATCTGCACGTTCACAGGCTACAGTGGTCTGACACCAATGATTAACTCTGCTACCCTCTCCGATAATATCGGTCTTGACGATAAGCAGATCTACCCGATTTGCCGTACCTTCACACTCTCATTGTCTGTCAACTTCTAAGTATAACCCATCAAATAAGCATATCGATTATGAAAAAATATATATTTGGCTCTTTACTTCTTTCAGCAACACTGCTGACAAGTTGCTCACTTGACGAGACCCCTCAGAGCAAGTTCAGTGAGTCGGAAGCCTTCAAAAGCTCCACGCTGATCTACGTAAATACGGTGGCTAACGTCTATTCTGCCATTGGCAATGGCCTCTACGGCAGCGATGGCAGTAGTGTACATACCCTTCAGGAATTTTCTTCTGATGCTACGATGCTACCTGGCCGTCAAGGTGACTGGGTAGATGGCGGTAAGTGGCAGAACATCTTCCTGCATAATTTCGAATCATCTGTAGATTCCTATAATAATATTTGGAATCATATCTACGGAATCATCGGACTCTGCAATTCCTCTATCGATAAACTGAATCAGTTTAAGGCTGAGAATCCTGACTGTGAGACCTATATCTACGAACTTCGTGCCATTCGTGCCCTTTATTATTACAATGCGATGGATCTGTTCGGTCAGATTCCTGTGGTGACCTCTTCATCTGTCAGCACTTCTGACGTGGCACAGTCGAACCGTTCTGATGTGTTTAAGTTCGTAACTACGGAACTGGCAGAATGCCTGCCTCACCTGTCTGATGGCAAGTGCCAGAATCAGGGTGACTACTATGGCCGGATGACGAAGGCTGTGGCCTATATGTGTATGGCCAAGTGCGCTATCAATGCTCCAGTCTATACAATAGACAATACCTCTGAGACCAGCTATCAGGCTTTCGTAGGCGATGACCTTAGTGGAGCCTGCACAGCCAGCGAGACCAAGGGGGCCGCTGTGTCGCAATCAGGTAAGAACATCAGTATCACGGTAGATGGCACAGCCCGCAATGCTTGGGAGACTGTAACGTATTGTGTTGATCAGCTCGCTGCTCTCGGCTACGCTCTCCAGCCTGTTTATGCTGATAACTTCGTTGTAGCTAACCAGAATTCAGTAGAGAATATCTGGGTACGTCCAGATGATGATAAAATATATAAGGTATATGACTACAACCGTATGCGTTCACTTCATTACAATCATGCCGGTGCTATCGGTTACTCTGGCTGGAATGGCGCTTGCTCTACTGTTCATCAGATGAAGGTCTATGGTTATGGCACAGAGGATGTTGATCCCCGTCTGTCCCTGAACTTCTATACCGATATGGACTATGTGGATGAGTGCGGCTCGCCTGTTAACGATGGCGCAACAGATAAGGATCTGGAGTATATGCCAATGGAGGCTGTAGTTGACTTCCCTGCTGGAGCTGATGCTCATAAGGTGAAGTGCGCTGGTGCCCGCTTCAAGAAATATGAGTTCGACCGTTCCACCACCATCAATGAGTGCATCAACAACGACCTGGTGATTTGGCGTTATGCCGATGCACTGCTACTGAAGGCTGAGGCTGAATATCGTTTAGGCAATACAGGTGCTGCTCTCGAACTTGTGAATCAAGTCCGTAATCGTGTGAATGCAGAGCCTCGTACCGCTCTCACCTTGAACGACCTGCTCAATGAGCGTATGCTCGAACTAGCTTGGGAGGGCACCCGCCGTCAGGATCAGGTTCGTTTCTGCACCTTTACTCAACCTACTGCTGACCGTTACGTCGGTGTATGGCATAATGCTTCCGCTGGTGACTACAATAACGACACGAAAGGCTACACCAACGTTTATCCCATCCCGTATGCTGTGCTTAATCTGAACACCAACCTCAAGCAGAATCCTGGTTATGCGAATTAAGAATTTGCTTCATCAAAGTGCCCTAGCTCTGACCATTGCCTGTCTGTCCTCTGCCAGCGCAATGGCTCAGAAGGGACCGAAATGGCTGAGCGATGCCGTGTTCTACCAAATCTATCCGTCATCGTATATGGATACAGATGGCAATGGTATCGGTGACCTGCCTGGTATCACTTCGAAACTCGACTACATAAAGTCTATCGGCGTCAATGCCCTGTGGCTGAATCCTATCTTTGAGTCAGGATGGTTTGACGGCGGCTATGATGTGATTGACTATTACAAGGTGGACCCTCGTTTCGGCACAAACAGCGACTTGGTGACGTTGGTAACTGAAGCGCATAAGCGTGGCATAAAGGTATGTCTGGACCTTGTGGCAGGCCATACTAGTAGTGAATGTGCTTGGTTCAAGGCTTCAGCTGAGAAAGATGCCAATGGGCGTTATAGCGACTACTTCATTTGGCTTGATAACATCTCTGATGCAGAGAAACAGGAGATTGCTGCCCGTAAGCAGGAACCTGACCCTGCCGCCAGCACCCGTGGACGCTACGTAGAGGCCAATGCGCCTCGTGCTAAATACTACGAGAAGAATTTCTT
>CAJOGK010000094.1 GCA_905234145.1 uncultured Prevotella sp.
AGGGTCGACCTTCTCTCTCAAGATACGGAAAGCCTCGCGCTCACCACGCCACATCTTGCGCACCTTCTCGTTGAAGCGACTATAGATAGCCACTCCTAAAAGATAGAGGTATATAATAAGGTTGTAAATCATCAGCCAAGTACTTCTATCGCACGACGCATTCTTGCAATTGTCTCTTCTTTACCAAGGAAAGCCGAGATGTCGAACATGCCAGGACCCTTACCCTCGCCCACAAGCGTCAAGCGCCAGGCATTCATTACGTTTCCAAGCTTATATTCCTTCTGTTCTACCCAAGCATGAACGATCTGCTCCTGGTTCTCGAGTGAGAAATCATCGATACCCTCAAGCACACCGATAAGTTCAGTCATCACCTTACCACTATCTTCTTTCCAGCGCTTCTTGACGGTCTTCTCATCGTAGCCAGTAGGCGCCTCGAAGAAGAACGAGCAGAGTGGCCACAACTCGTGAACGAACGATACACGATCCTTCATCATCGAAGTAACCTTAAGAATACGCTCTGAAGTCTCATTAGGACAATGTTCCTTCACGATAGGCTCAAAGAGCGAAGCAATCTCCTCGTTAGACTTCATCAGAATATATTCGTGGTTAAACCAGATAGCCTTCTCGAAGGCGAACTTGGCACCAGCCTTTGAACACTTGCTGATGTCGAAAAGAGGAACAAGTTCATCGAGCGAGAAGATTTCCTGTTCAGTACCAGGATTCCATCCCAGCAAGGCGAGGAAATTGATAACGGCCTCTGGGAAATAGCCATCCTCGCGATAGCCACGAGAGGTCTCGCCACTCTTAGGATCCTTCCATAACAATGGGAACACAGGGAATCCCAAACGATCGCCATCACGCTTAGAGAGCTTTCCTTTGCCATCTGGCTTCAGCAACAGAGGCAGATGTGCAAACTGAGGCATCGTATCCTCCCAGCCAAAAGCCTGATAAAGCAGTACGTGCAGAGGTGCACTAGGCAACCACTCCTCACCACGAATCACATGAGAAATTTCCATCAGATGATCGTCTACGATATTGGCCAAATGATAGGTGGGCAATTGGTCTGCACTCTTATAAAGCACCTTATCGTCGAGGATATCGCTCTTTACACGTACCTCACCACGAATCAGGTCGTTAACCAACACCTCTTGTCCTGCTTCGATCTTAAAGCGAACGACATACTGCTTACCATCAGCAATCAGTTGCTCAACCTCCTCTTTGGGAAGTGTCAGCGAGTTACGCATCTGAGAGCGGGTATGACAATCGTACTGGAAATTCTGGATTTCCTGACGCTTGGCCTCCAACTCCTCTGGTGTATCAAAAGCAATATAAGCCTTATCAGCATCTAACAGCTGCTGCACATATTTCTTATAGATATCGCGACGCTCACTCTGACGATAGGGACCTTTATCACCTCCGAAACTAACACCCTCGTCGAACTTGATGCCAAGCCATTTGAACGATTCGATGATATATTCCTCAGCACCAGGAACAAAACGATTAGAATCGGTATCCTCGATACGGAACACCAAATCGCCACCATGCTGCTTGGCAAACAGATAATTATACAAGGCAGTACGAACACCACCAATATGTAAAGCTCCCGTAGGACTTGGTGCAAAACGCCTTTCTGACATACTTTTTTCTTAAATTTGCCTGCAAAGATACAAAAAAGTTAAGAGTTGAGGGGTGAAAGTTGGGAGTTTTTTGTATTTTTGCATCCATAAAAGCATAAATTACATAGAAATGGGTATTTTTAATATAAAAAACGACGTTACCTGGCATGATTTCCTGATTCGCTCAGGACTCGTCATCGCCACTGTTGCCATCATCGTATGGTTGATGCCTCGTAGCACTCACAACACCTATAAAATAGAAAGAGGTAAGCCTTGGAGCTATGCAGATTTGAAAGCGCCATTCGATTTTCCTATCTATAAAAGTGAAGATGCGGTTAAGAAAGAACGTGATAGTTTGCTCAAACTATATGAACCTTACTATGAATTCAACTCAGAAGTCGTAGGAAAACAGCTTCGACAATTTGCCAAAGACTACAATAATGGCATACCAGGGCTTCCCAACGATTATATCAGTATCATATCCAACCGTTTGCGTAGCCTCTATACAAAAGGTATCATGAACACATCGGAGTATGCAAAGCTACATAAGGATACCAATCAGGTCATCCGCATCATTAACGGGAAGAATGCTGTCAATACTTCTATTAAGAATGTGTACTCTGTTGTATCAGCCTATGAGCAGATTTTCCAGGACAAAGTACTTGCAGAACACAGGGATGTACTCAACAAATGTAATCTCAATGACTATATTACCCCCAACCTCGTATATGACAAGGAACGCAGTGAAGCAAGTCTCAATGATCTGAACAATAGCATACCCCTAGCTAGCGGACTGGTTCAGAGAGGCCAGAAGATAATAGACCGTGGTGACATCGTAGACAAAAAGACCTATAATATATTGCAGTCTTTTGAAAAAGAAATGAAGCGCCGTGAAGAGGGAGGTCAGGAAATCAGTCTCACCATTATGGGACAGATCTTCCTGGTGACCATTCTCATAGCATGCTTTACCATCTATCTGACGCTCTTCCGTAAGGACTATTTCGAAAAGGTGCGCTCTACAGCCATGCTCTATGCACTCCTTGTCATCTTTGTGATCCTCGCATCGATGATGGTGAAACACAACATTCTGCATGTCTACATTCTGCCATTTGCGATGGTGCCAATCTTTATCCGTGTGTTTATGGATTCAAGAACAGCGTTCATGGCCCACACCATCATGATTATTATTTGTGCCAGCTTCTTACAATATCCTATGGAATTTGTTGCTGTTGAACTGGTCGCTGGCCTCGTAGCCATTTTCTCTCTGCGCGAGCTTTCGAGTCGCTCCCAGCTTTTCTGGACAGCAGTGCTTGTAACACTTGTAGCAGGACTTACCAATCTCTCACTTGACTGGATTCGCAATAACGAGCTGGATAAGATCAATTATAGCGAATACAATTATCTGGCCATTAATGGCTTGCTCCTGTTCTGCTCTT
Organism: uncultured Prevotella sp.; assembly: GCA_905234145.1. GTDB lineage: Bacteria > Bacteroidota > Bacteroidia > Bacteroidales > Bacteroidaceae > Prevotella. The sequence continues at coordinate 3,053 of CAJOGK010000094.1, forward strand.
ATCCCTTGCTTTACCTGATTGAAAAAGCATTTGGATTTACCTCGAACATTACGCTTATTGAGCTTTCTGACATGAATAAGGAATTACTCAGAAAGATGAGTGAGGTGGCTCCTGGTACATTCCAACATTCGATTCAGGTGGCTAATCTTGCAGCAGAGATTGCCAACAAGATAGACGGAAAGATGCAACTTGTTCGTACTGGTGCGCTCTACCATGATATTGGGAAAATTGCAAATTCCATCTATTTTACCGAGAACCAATCTGGCGTAAATCCTCATGAAAAGATGAGCTCCGTCGATAGTGCACAGATCATTATCAGTCATGTAACAGAAGGTGTCAAACTAGCAGAGAAATACAACCTCCCTAATGTCATCAAGGAGTTTATCACGACGCATCATGGACAAGGAAAGGCCAAGTATTTCTACGTGCAATACAAGAATGCCCACCCCAACGACACGATAGACGATCTGCTCTTTACATATCCCGGTCCTAATCCATTCACTAAAGAGCAAGCCATTCTGATGATGGCAGATACCGTAGAAGCTGCGTCCCGATCCTTGCCAGACTATACTGAAAAGACGATTCGCGAACTAGTTAATCGCCTGATAGATGCCCAAGTAGCAGAAGGCTATTTCAAAGATTGTCCAATTACCTTCCGTGATATCGCCTACGCTAAGACCGTGCTAATCGAGAAGCTGAAGACCATCTATCATACACGTCTCAGCTATCCAGAGTTGAAGAAATAAAGATTTGCACATTTGCGCTAAAAGTGTGCACATTATTGCACAAAACTGCACAAATGTGCAGGTTTGTGTGCAATTTGCGTTAATATTCGTTAACTTTGTGTGCGCAAACACTCAATTAATAAACAATCTTTTTACCTTTGCACCCGATTTTAGTAAAAAGATGTTTAAGGAGATGAAAAAAATCAATTTAATGCTCCTCAGCGTGATGCTGACCGCAGCAACAACTGCCACAGCAGGTGGTATTTTAACCAATACGAATCAGAGCATCGACTTCTTGCGTAACCCTGCTCGTGATGCAGCAATCGGTCTTGATGGTGTTTACAGCAATCCTGCTGGCGTCGCATTCCTTCCCGAAGGATTCCACCTTGGCTTTAACTGGCAATACGCACGTCAGACTCGTACCATTACCAGCAATAACCCCGTATTTGCTTTAGGACGTAAGAACAATGGTCAGACACAAAAGATATTCGAGGGTGTAGCAGATGCCCCCGTCATTCCATCTATTCAGGCTGCATATAATAAAGGTAACTGGAGTGTTCAGTTCAACTTCTCTGTTCCTGGAGGTGGTGGCAAATGTGAATTTGCTGATGGTCTGGGCTCTTTCGAGAGTTTCGATTTCCACACAATTGCAACCACTTGGTGCTACGGGCTATGATATGGATGGCTACATGCAGGGTCGTCAGTACTATTTTGGTTTCCAACTTGGTACTGCTTATAAGATTACGAAGGATCTCTCTGTTTATGGAGGTCTCCGCTTGCTCTATGGTACAGCTACCTACAAGGCAAAAATCAGCAATATCATGGTAAATACAGCTGGTGGTTATGTTGATTTTGGTAGTTTCCTCGAAAGTGCGATAGGTACTATCGACAATGGCCTGAGACAAATAAACGCTGGAATGGCTCAGTATGAGGCTGCAGGTGCGACAGCGCTGCCAGAATATCAGCAACTGGCAGCACAGAAGGCACAATTAGAAGGAAGCAGACAGAACATCAGCTCGCTGTTCAAATATGCCCAGGGTGTGAACCTGCTTTGCAACCAATCAAGTGTAGGTATTGCTCCTGTTATCGGTATCGATTATCGCTTTGGCAAGTTCAATCTGGCTGCAAAGTATGAATTCAAGACCCAGATTCACATGAAGAATGAGTCAACTGTAAATGAAGCCAGCGAGATTCCTGCTGTTAACAAGTTCCGTGATGGTGAGAAAATCGATGAAGACTCTCCTGCACAACTCGCTGTTGGTGCGATGTGGAACATTACCGACAACGTACGCCTGAATCTTGGCTATCATCATTTCTTTGACAAGGATGCAACCTGGTATAACAATTCGCAAGATTTGCTGGGTGGCGATACCAACGAATATCTGGGAGGTGCAGAATGGGATATTACAAATAAACTGACCGTATCTGCAGGTATCCAGTTCACTCGCTATCAGCTTACCGATGAATACATGAACGATATGTCGTTCGTTGTAAACAGCCATAGCATAGGTTTTGGATTCAAATACCAGGTTAGTGAACATGTAAAGCTCGGCGCTGCTTACTTCCAGACCAACTACGGCAACTACGATCGTGTAACATCCCAGGATCCTCTCATTAGCGATTCGTTTACACGTACCAATCGTGTTCTGGGTGTAGCCTGCGAACTGAATTTCTAAATCACAGAGGATCTACGTCGAAGTAGATTTGAAGTGAATTATAACGCTTGTCTTGCAACATCTGTTGCTGGGCAAGCGTTAAATATTTCCTTACCTCAGCCATTTGGAGGTTGAGCTCAAATTTCAACACCAACATCTGGATTGAAAGCGATTTCACCTTTGCGACACCAGGTTTGTCAGGGCCAAGCACCCGAGTCCCAAACCATTGGCGCAATCGACTCGCCATCTCGATACTGGCGCTCTCTGCCAACGATGCTTGGCGATGCTTCAGATAAACGTAAACCAAACGATAATAAGGTGGATAATGAAATTGCTGCCGTTCTGCAATAAGCGACTTGTAGAAAGCAGTATAATTATTCTGTACCACATGCTGAATCAAAGGGATATCAGGACTTTTTGTCTGCAGGATCACAAGTCCACGTTTTCCCTTACGACCTGCTCTCCCACTTACTTGTGCCATCATCATGAAAGCATGCTCATGGGCACGGAAATCAGGATAATTAAGCATCGTATCAGCATTGAGGATACCCACCACACTCACCTTATCGAAATCCAGTCCCTTTGAAATCATCTGGGTTCCTATCAGAAGATTCGTCCGTCCAGAGGCAAAGTCACTAATGATACGCTCATAAGCCTGACGACTACGAGTGGTGTCAAGATCCATGCGGGCGATACGGGCCTCTGGGAAGATATCACGCACTTCTGCCTCTATTTTCTCTGTACCATAGCCTCGCGTCTGCAATTCAGAACTACCACAGTTAGGACACTTGGAAGGCACCTGATACGTATGCCCACAATAATGACAAGTAAGCTGATTAAAGTTCCTATGAAGCGTCAACGATACATCGCAGTGCTGACAATGGGGCACCCAGCCGCATTGCTTACACTCTATCATGGGAGCATAACCTCTGCGATTCTGAAACAGGATCGCTTGTTCGCCACGCTCCAAAGCTTCACGAACCTTCGCTAAAAGGAGCGGAGAAAAGGGGCCATTCATCATCTTACGATGTTGCAAGTCCTTTACATCCACAATCTGAATTTCAGGTAACTCGATGCCCTGATAGCGCTCAAAAAGCTCTACCAAGCCATACTTTCCCGTTTTGGCATTATGATAGGTCTCCAAGGAAGGTGTTGCTGTTCCAAGAAGTGTCTTGGCACCAAACATCTGAGCCAGCATGATAGCAGCAGAGCGTGCATGATAGCGAGGCATGGGGTCTTGCTGTTTATAAGAGGTCTCGTGCTCTTCATCAATAATTACAAGTCCTAATCGCTGGAAAGGAAGGAACACAGCACTTCGGGCACCAAGAATCACGTCATAAGGATGGCCAGAGAGCTGTTTCTGCCAGATCTCCACACGCTCAGCATCGGAATACTTGCTATGATAGATGCCCAGACGAACACCAAACACATGTTGCAGGCGCTGCATGATCTGAACCGTAAGGGCGATTTCAGGCAAGAGATAAAGCACCTGCTGTTTGTTCTCCAAAGCCTGTTTGATGAGATGGATATAGATCTCCGTCTTTCCACTAGAGGTGACACCATGCAAAAGTGTGACATTCTTCTTCATGAAAGAGAACAGGATTTGGTTATAGGCATCCTGCTGGGCTTCACTGAGGGGCTTGATCTTCTCCAAATGAGGCTCTCCCCCATGATTCAGTCGCCCCACCTCAAGCTCATAGGTTTCCAGCAAGCCTCGTTTCACCAAAGCGTTCAAAGTCTGCAGCGAGGCGTGGCTCGCATTCATCAGTTCATCGCGGGTAATCTCTGCCGGTGCCTCCCGACAGGTCTGTCCCTCTAAAGTATCCCAATGCGACAGTGCCAGATAATGGATGAAAGCCTCCTGTTGTTTACCGGCTCGTTGCAGCATATTAAGAGCGACATGAAGCGCCTGCTCATGGCGGAAGTTAGGTGTCAGACGGATATAAAGCTCCGTCTTCGGGCGATAGCCGTCTTCTGCCTTCAGCCCAGAAGGGAGCGCAGCTTTATAGACCTCCCCGATAGGAGACATATAATAATCGGAGATCCAGTTCCAGAGTCTCAACTGACTATCAAGTAAAATAGGAGAATCGTCAAGCTGTTGAAGGATGTCTTTCACAACATAGCCAGAGGGCTTCCGATCATGCACTTCCGCCACCACACCAACATAGGTCTTATTTCTGCCAAACGGCACAAGCACACGATGACCCACCTGTAGCCGATCAGCAAACGAAGCGGGAACAGCATAGGTGAATAATCCGTCGAGCGGAAGCGGCATTATGACATCCACATATTTCACGAGAGCAAAGGTAAATAAAAAAAAGCAGACGACCAATAAAAGCCGCCTGCTTTTTCATATTTTTATCATTGATGATACTTAGAAATAGTATGCGACAGCAATCTGCCAGGCGTTCATCTTAGTATCACCCTCAAACAACATAGAGGATGCGCCTTGTATAGATTGATACTCACCTGTCTTTCCAAGGGCGAAGTTATAATTGGCAAAAACCTGCAGATGACCGAGCAGCATCAAGCCGAGACCAACGTTAGCACTCAGGTTAGAGCTCTTCAAGGTCCAACTTGAAGCGGTAGCGGTAGCCGCATCAAAAGATGTAAAACTCTTATCGCCAACATTAAATCCGAACTGAGGACCAGCGAAGAAATAGATGCTGGCAGTGCTTCCCAAACCAATGGCATAACGGAGGTTGACAGGAATCTGGATAGACTGCTGCTTGATTTTCTCATTTCCAACCTCAGCAGAACGCTGATCATAAAGCGCAGAAGCGTCGAAACCGAGACCAACGATAGGAAGTGTGAACTTCACCGTCGGACCAATAAAGAAACCAGCCTGATTAGACTTGTCAGCCACGCTGGAATCAAATCTCATGTTTGTCAGGTTCAGACCACCCTTAAGACCAAACTTCACCTCTGCCTTTGCAGGAACTGCTGTCATCAAAGCAGCGAAAAGTACTACTACAGTTAAAATCTTTTTCATTTTTCTCATTTGTTAATTCAGAATATCGGTGCAAAGGTACGGAAAAAGTCGGATAACTTAACGTTTTACCCGACTTTTAACATATTAATGGCGCTGACGGCGAACTGTGACTCGTGCTGAGCTATTGGCTGGCGAGGTAGTTGTTCCTTTCAATCCCTTACCTGCCTTAGTGCGGCGCGAGCTATTCTTACTGGACTTCACCTTTCCTTTGCTGGTAATCTCCAGTTTGGCAATACTGTCAAGGGAATCCTTCTTGGCTGGATCGCCAAAGATATTCTTACGGAAATCTTCCAATTCCTTTTCAATGCGTTTCTGCTCTGCTGTCATTTTATCCTTATCGCCATCGCAGAGCTGAAGCAAAGTCTTACCCTGGGCATTATTGGTCTTATAGATCGTACCCTTATAGCTATTCAGGGTAAAATAGTCACCCATCGACATCGTAGCTGCATTATTCATACTACTGGCCATTACCGTCTGACGATTCAAGAAAGGCTCCAAATCAGCATACTTCACCCAGAAAAGCGGATACTGTGTGGCTTCTCCGCCAAAATCATCCTCACGCAGCATCACAGGACAAAGGGCTGCAACCTTTACATGGAAGGAAGAGTTGGCCTGGTCATAATAAGCATTTTCTTTCAGATAATACTTCTTGATCTCAGAAGAGGGAATATCGCTATTATCCACCTTCAGCTTGCCATCCTGCTCTTCATAGAAGATGTGGTAATTATCAAGCACGGTTTGGAAATCGACCTTTGCATCATCTGTAAAGCGATCATTTCCGTCCGTGGGATACTCGTAAACAGGCAGATAGCCATTGAGTGCCAACTTAAAGATATAGGTAAACAAATTCAGCTGCTTGCCCTGAGGTTCTACAGGGTAGTAAAGACCAGCATTGGCATCTTCAGTCAAATCGATCTCGCGATAAATATCCCTACGCCAGACGACCTCCTCTGGTGCTTCTAAAGCAGTAGGGAAAGACAATTGCGCTCGCATCGACATCGCAGAAGAGGGTTGCCTCTTTTCTTGCTGCTCCGTCTTTGGCAGGCGACTCTTCTTGGGCTGAGCCATCACAGAGCCAGCCATCATCATTATCATTATCAAGAACCAGATTCTTTTCATATCTTCATCATTTTACGATTACTTCCATTGGATTTGTCAGAGTACGTGTCAAGCCATCAGGCCCAACAACGGTTACTCGCGAAATATAGAAACGGCGATTACGGGCCAGACGACGGAACGTCTCTTTCTGTCGTGAAGAGAACGAAGCGCCATCCGAGGCCATTGGCACGGCATTACCCATATTGTCGAAAAACACGGTCTCAAAGTTTTGCACACGGAATGCGATATCAAGAATACCATCGTCGATAGCAGCACCAATCGCATTGGCACCAACCAACTGAGCTTTGGCAAGTCCACCTCCCTTATATCGGGTAGGATTACCATGTTCGTCTTTCAATGATATATAAGGTGTAGGATCAGGCAACTTACGCACCCTGAAGGTATATTGTCCCATCTGCTGCGCACGACCTGTATTGGTAGATGTGACTCATCTTGGCCTATCTTCGAAGGTCGGGCAATATATTTTCCTGGGCCTACAGATTGCAAAGTACCATTCGTCATAGAGGCCTGAACCTTATGAAGCGGTACACCTGGCACACTGATACTGATAGGGTTATTGTAACCCGCATAAAGCATATTCATCAAATCAGCAGAAACAGTGGCACTGGGTTCTACTACTGTATAATCCTCCGAAAATTCCCTACGGATCTTTTCGCCATCGCCATTATAGGTTTCCATATAACCCTTCAGCGTAAAGTCACCCGTTCGTCCACAAACAGTCTCGTATAAACCATCCGTCAGATTCATCTTTTGTCCACCTATATAGATATCAGGCACCTGTGTGGTATCTACCGCAGCCATCACGATACGGGCAGAAAAGCGATCACCCCTGATAATCGTTTTCGAACTGGGAATCACAAAGGCATCGAGCAGATTTACCCTAATATCCTTCACATCAATATTCGACGCCAGGGTATGCAATACCTCACCCTCTGCATAACGTACATCGCTTTGCAGTTTCGACAACAAGGTCACAGCTGCAGCTGCAGGCATCGACTCAAACATATACTCTTGCCAATTCTTGCCCATCGAGACAGCACTCTTTGGGATTTCTGTCGTCAGGTTTGAGGCAATCATCTTTTTCTGACGATAGCCAGTAACCATCGTCAACATCTTGGAACGATAGGTATTGATAGCATCAAAAAGTTCTTTGCCTCGTCCACGTCCTGGAGCCAGCATCACCTGATTAGCAGCCTCAATATCCTCTTTGTTGCGGATATTCTTCACATCCCCATTCTTGCCATCAGCCTCTTTTACAATCGCCTCTTTCAGTTCATCAGCAAGATTATACAAGTCATTGCTCATCTTCTTAACCTCCTGCGACTTGTCATACCAAGGCTTTACCTTCTGGGGGTTATTCTTCATCTGGACGGCAAGATCGTCGTAGATGGCATCATTCTCCCTCGTGGCGTTCTGCGTGGTACGTTTCAGGCTGTCCTCAACAATCGAGAAACCGTTAAGAACCTCTGTCGACACATTGAGTGCCAACAAAGCCATCAAGACGACGTACATCAGGTTGATCATCTTTTGGCGAGGAGAAATCGGTCTTTTCTTGATTGCCATAGTCGTTAAACGTTCATCTTTGCTGTCATTGCCTCGATCATACGGGCATAAATCTTATTAAGTTCAGCTATCTGCGAAGCCATCTTCTTGGTCTGCTCATTGATATCGTCGATGGTACCAATCTGTGAGCTGGCACTCTTCAACTGCATTTCGTAAACCTTACAGATACCTGTCAGCGTACGGTTCAGGTTCTCCATCTCCTCAGAATCGTGAGCCAGTTTCTCGTTCTGGGCAGAAACTTTCGAAAGGGTTTCTGTCAGATGCTTCAACTCCTCAACATAGCTGGAAGTAGCCTCATCAAGCTCTGGATGAGCAGAAGTTGCGATAGGCGCTGATGCTACTGGCTGGACAGGCCCAGAACTTCCGCCTGTACCATTGATGATAATGGTTCCACCATTGCCGCCTACGACGGTTGCACTTCCACCTTTACTTACCACTGGTATATCATCACCGGTTTTTACATGGGTATCAAGTTCCATACCATCAGCAGTCTTATCAAACGGACGGTCAAAGGCTGAGATAAAGAACACAAATACCTCCGTTCCCATTCCTAGGAAGAGGAAAAAGTTAGCGCCAGGCAAATGGGTCAACTTAAACAGTGTACCCAAAATAACGATTGAGGCGCCCCAACTATAGGCATAGTTCAGGAATGTCTGGCCAGGCACACTGTCCATCCACTTCTGCAGGCGATAAATGATATTGAATTTACTGTATCTTGTCATAACTTCATCATTTTGCTTTCTTACCTTTTACTTTAGCCTTCTCACTCGTCGTATTTGCCAGACTACGAACACAACGGAAGCCGATATAACTTCGTGGTTGGTTCTGATACTCCGACGTGCGCCAAGCTGAACGGATATAAGACTCGGGGTCTTTCCACGAGCCACCCCTCACGCTCTTTTTCTTCAAGCGATAGGGATCCTCTGGAGCCGCATTATACTTCAACTGCGGATTAATATCGTTCATGGCCTCCACACCTGCCTCTGTATAGATGGTCGATGTCCATTCTGCCACGTTGCCTGCCATATCATAAAGGCCATTGCTATTGGCAGCATAGATACCCACCTTGCTGGTTATCAGATTGCCATCTTTGGTATAATTACCGTCATCTGGTTTAAAGTTGGCATAGAAACAGCCCTTGCCGCTAGCCACGTCCTCATTGTCCCAAGGGAATTCATTCTGGTCTTTTCCTCTTGCAGCAAATTCCCATTCTGCTTCTGTTGGCAGGCGATAGCGCTGTACATAACGGGCTGCAGGACCAAGTCCCTTCAAGAGATATTCCGTACGCCAAGCACAGAAAGCATTGGCTTGCTCCCATGTGACGCCCACCACAGGATAGTCGTTGTAAGCAGGATTCGAGAAGTAATAGCGCAGATACATCTCATTATCAGCATTGGGGAAATCGTTTACCCAACAGGTTGTATCTGGAAAGACATTCACAATATAGGTATTCAGGAAATCCCAAGGACCTGTCAACTGTCGATTGATGGTCTCACGTATGATTTTTCCTTCATCATCGATATAGGCTGTATCCTTCGAAATCCAAACTTGTTCATTGGGATCTACCGTGATATCTGTATTAAGGTTGCGCTCCTGCGGAATCAGACGATTACGACGCAAGGCTGCAGCTGTATAGTCGTATATCTCATAACGATAATTCAGCTGACGATAGTCGAGCATCTTATCCCCCGTTACAGGATTCGTTACATACATACCATCGATGATTTCCTGCTCATCCTCGTTCGGACGACGTGGCAACGACTTCTTCCAGTTCAGTTGCGAACCTATTTCTTCACCGTCTTTATCTGTCTTCACGGTCTTATAGGTCTCATCGTATTCTGAAAGGCGCTCTCTCAGGATAGAATCACGCACATAGTTTACAAACTGACGATATTTGGAGTTGGTTACCTCCATTTCGTCCATCCAGAATCCCTCTACAGAAATATCCCTCAAAGGGGTCTTCTTTCCCCACAAGCTATCTTGCTTTTCGATACCCATCTTCAGATGACCACGTTTTACAAGCACCATACCATAAGGTGTCGGCTCTGTAAAGGCTCTGCCACCAGTACCAGTAACCTCACCACCACTGGCTGACATCATTTTACTGCCGAAACAACTCGTCATTAATAAAAGTAAAAAGGTAAAAAGGTAAAAAGGTAAAAACCTTTTCGCCAACCTCTTTACTTTCCTATTCACCATATCACACATCATATATCTCTTTTTTACTTTCTTACCTTTTTACTTTTTTACCTTTACAAGATTCTCACACTCTTATGCAGGTTCCTACCCTTCTTCGACAAGTCGATATCTGTTTGATAGCCTACAAACAATTCATGACTTCCATTCTTCAAGCCAAACGCTGAGGTATACATCTCATAGCTGTAACCCAGATGAATGCCGTGGAATCGCCCACCTATCAGCACTGTCACTGAGTTTGTCGGACTATACGACAATCCTACATACATCACCTTTTTATCATGTTCGTACTTCAAACGTCCTGACACATCACCACGCCATGCAGTACCATCAGTACGCCCTAAGACAGAGGTGTGTATTGTTAAAAACGGATGTGGAAGCTGAATATTGTATCCTGCCGTTAAATAATACGAAGAAGAGATGCTCAACTCATTGGTTTCTCCTATTTCTACTGTAGGAGAATTAAGATGAAGTGCCGAAACACCCACATACCATCGGCGATGCATATAATAGATACCAGCACTGAAATCAATACCTGTACCATTCACAGATGAAGAAGAAAAAGCTGGGTCGTTACCTTCACCCAACTCTATCTTGCTACCGTCGAGATTCTCACTCAGCACCGAAACCTGAGCACCCACACTGAGTTTTCCGCCAAACAAATGTTTCTGGAAAGCATATTGCAGTCCAAACCGCTTATGCGAAAAGGCACCGATGGCATCATTGATAAACTGTACACCCACACCATGATAGGACTTTAACACATAGAAAGGCATATCGGCTGCAGCATACATCGTGTTAGGGTTATGCTCAAAGCCTGCCATCTGTAGGGCATAGGCTCCTGCTATGTTCAACTTGGATTCTTTACCTACCGTAGCAGGATTAAACGATGGTTCCATCGCCCAATAATGAGAAAAGGAAACATCGTACTGCCCCATCATCTTAACGGAGCAAAACGCCATTAGGATTACTATGACAAATACCCTATACACATTATTATAACGGCATAGGGTACTAATTTATTGCATAAAAGCACGTGTGCAAACAGGGTATTACCAGTATAAATAGCGTTTGATACTCATTTTGGGGGTCTTTTCAAAAGGTTCGTCTACAAATACCACTTCGTTAATCTTACTGTAGACAGGCAGTGACTTGTTGGCGGTGGTGCGGATGAGTTCAGGAATCTCCGAACGTTTGTTCATATCCAGGTCTTCGGGTATCTCAGGATAAACCAAAGCCACTAACCTACCCTTTCTCTCCACGACCAGTGCCTCGCTCACGTAAGGACAGCCTGACAGCACAGCCTCCAACTCCTCGGGATAGATATTCTGGCCAGAAGAGTTCAGGATCATCCGTCATCGGTAAACGCAGCAGCATTGGCTTCGGGATTCTTGTAATAGCCTATGGTAAGGTTGGCGCCCCGTACCTGTATCTCTCCTGGGACGTTTCTTGGGTCGTCGGAATTGATGCGAAGTTCATGAACGGGTTTGCCGCAGGAACCTGGCACGAACTCCGTACACCATTCAAAGCCCAGCAACGGGCAGGCTTCCGTCATCCCATACTCAACGGGGTGGAGCAGAAGTGACATTCTTCACATTTCCATACTGTTTACCCCAAATATTTGGTAGTCTCGACAATTATGCGTAATTTTGCAGTTGAAAATATTGTAGAGCAGTATTGATTAGATGATACTCATATTTTTTTCTGTTGGATGTAATAAATTCACTTTTCCTGCGACTAATGGGTAAAGAATAATTTAGTTGAACAATGGAGACGAAAGATTTAGAAAAAGATTTCCTGATGATGATCGAGGCACAGAAACGTACGATCTACAAGGTGTGCTATATCTATGCCAACGACCACGACGACCTGAACGACCTGTTTCAGGAGACGGTGCTCAACCTGTGGAAGAGTTTCCCGCGCTATCGGGGGGATAGCAAACTCACCACATGGGTCTACCGCATCGCCATGAACACCTGCATCACGTTTCTCCGACGCTCCAACGCTCGTCCACAAACCGTACCTATGACGGCCAACGTGGCGCAACTTGAAGCCGACGAGGACACATCAGGCCAACTCAGGGAACTCTACCGCCTCATCAACCAGTTGGGCAAATTGGAACGCGCGCTGATTCTCCTCTGGTTGGAAGAACGGAGTTATGAGGAAATAGCCGACATCCTCGGCATCACTAAGACCAACGTCGCCGTGAAACTGAATCGAACCAAAGAGAAATTAAAGAAAATGTCGAACCGTTAAAATTGAATTGATATGGAACTTGAAGCATTGAAAGCCAGCTGGAACAAGCTCGATGAACGCCTGGCAGAAACAGAAATAGTGAACCTTCGCATGGTGAAGGAAATGATTCAGCAGAAGACCCGCTCGGCCTATGATAAGATCGTAGGACAGAACATCTACAGCCTCGTGGTGAATATGCTCATCATCTGCGTGGTATTCCCGTATGTCTATATGAATACACCCATCCAGGCCACCTCATTCGCTATCGTTGAGGGTGTGATGGTAATAGGACTGATTCCTCTGGTATGGAAACTCTCTCTGCTGTCGAAATTCGATCTGGGCGGCAAAAGCAGCAGCGAACTCAGCCGTTTGGTGCTTACTTACAAGAAGGTCTGCCATCAGGAGAAGGTCTGGATGATTGGCGCCGTCTGTCTGGCGATGATAGCCTTCTATATCCTAGAGTTGGGATTCAACACGGAGGCTGGCTATAAAGTCAGCACGAGGCTCATATTGCCATTGGGACTATCTCTGCTCACCTTGGTTCTCGGCCTTGTCTTTGCAAAATGGC
>CAJOGK010000095.1 GCA_905234145.1 uncultured Prevotella sp.
ATTTCACTATTTGAAAGTAATCTTTTGGATGATCTGCCCTGGATCAACTATTGAAAGGGTGATGACATGCACATCGCGTGTCTTGTCAAGGGGAAAGGTCATAACAAATTCCTTACGATTCTCCAGCACTTGGATTTTCCATTCATGGCCCCACTCCTTAAACACGTTTTCACAAATCTGCTGTTCAGAGCCATCCACACTCACAGCAAAGCGATTACTGCGTTCTGTTGAGACGGGCCACATGGGCACCACAGAGATACATAGCGAAACTGATGACGCCTTTGCACAGAAATCAGAAGGTATAGGAATATCTATACTACCCAGATTCTGCTTATCAAGAGGTTGTCCTAGTTGAAGGGCTTTCCAATCGGTACCGATACCATCGAGCAGACGGAACGGTTCTTTTACAGTAAGCGTCGTAAAATCAATTTTGTTGCTAAACTCTGGATGAAGCTGATCGGCAGGTAGCTTATAAGCATCGGTAGGTGTATCAGTGAACTCGGGCATCTGCTGATATTTTGCACAGAACCCCGGCGGCACTTCCGATATCATCTGGTTCCACTTGCCTTCCAGTTGTGTGTTATATCTTTCTCGTAAGTTTTCTATCTCTTGATAGGCATTGCGCGAAAGATTGGCATAGATGGCACTGCCGGTTTCATGATTTCTCTGCGCAAAGAGGAACTTGCGGTTCATCTGGTAGGCAGAATGAACGGCATAGCCCAGTATCTCGAAAAGCGCAGGGCGAAGTTCAGTTGCCACCTCTTGCTCAATGGCATCATAGGTATCGCAAATGGTTTGATAAGTGGCGAGACGTTTTTGGGCTGTACCCGTCTCAAACGAAAAATCGGTGTCGTGTAAACGGTCATTTTCATAACCGCTCCACTCAAATTCGTAACCCATGAATTCTGGTTTGCGATCCCATGCCAATCGGTAGTAATGATCAAGGATGAACTGGAAAGCAGCGAGATGCTTCTCACCAAAGACCTTAGCTAACCACATTGCCTGCTTTTCATTGGCATTCTCGTAGCTGAAAGCATCAAAATGATAGGCCATGTCGAAGAACATCTGTATCTCAATCTCCATCGGCTTGATATCACCCACGTTTAGCAGCCAGTAACGATCTGCTCCTGCGGTATAGGCTTTCAGCAACTCTTCATACATCAGCATGGGAGCTGTGGTAGCTATCCAGAGGTTATCGTGGGGCGTACCGAGATAAGAAAGGTGATAGTAGATACCGCTACCACCACGACGCTTCTGTTCACTGGTATTGCTCACACGTTTCATGTAGCCATAGTTGTCATCAGGCCATACCAGCGTGATGTCCTCTGGCACACGTAATCCTGCATCGTAAATGTCGAGTGTTTCCTTGTAGGGCACAAATATCTGGGGTAACTTTTCCGCCTTCGTCTTCTTATATCTCTCAAGGATGCCACGCTGTTTGGCAAATACTTTTTCCAAGGTGCGGGCACGGTCCTTTGGGTCTGTACTGCCTTTCATGGCCTCATCATGAAGGCCACGCATACCCATGGTATAGATATTGTCGTAGTTGGCTGTTTCACGAATACGATCATCGAGTTTCTTAAGAATGGTGGTACTATTGGTTTCATAGTTCCACTCACCATCGCGTACCTTGTCCCATTCCGAGGGTGCTGCATTATTGAAAAGCAGTGGCTCACAATGGCTTGTGGTAATCATAATTCCCCATTTATCAGCCATCTTCTGACTTTCGGGATGGCTATAGAAGGCGCCCGTACAGGTGTGCATCGCTGGGGCGAGCATGTTTCCTTTCAGTCGGAGAATGAGTTCACAAACACGATCGTAGGTCTTGGGACCTATATCACCCAATTCCTTTTCATAATTTTGCGAGGCCCATGTCTTCAGCCCCCAGTCCTCATCATTGATAAACACACCGCGGTACTTGATGGTGGGAGATGAACTGACGTAATTCTCCGTATAGTTAAACACGCGCTTGGCACAAGTCTTGTTCACTGGCACATCAGCAAACCAGTACCAGGGACTAACCCCAATGGCTTCGCTCACATGCAACACCCCATAAGCCAGACCACGGGCGTCGGAGCCTGTGATATAAAGGCTATTGTCACGCGTATCAATAGCATAACGCTCCCAAGACCCTTGCAGATCCTTGTGCATCCTAGTATACTTTACCGTACCTATCATGATAGTAGCACCATTTGCTTTACGGTTAGTTACCTGTGGACGAATTCCTGATACCCGCTCTATGTCATCAGCAAGCACCTGTGCCATTTGTTTTACCAAGAGGGCATCATCTGTATGGTAAACAATGGTTGACTTGGTTAGGTCAATAGCCATTGCAGATAGAGAGGTATACAGAACTGTCAATATTATTACAAGTCTTTTCATATCGTTTACTATTTTTATTTTGCAAATATAATCATTTTTCCCCGTTTTTTTGTATTTTTGCATCCAAGTTTACAATACTTTATGATTTATTGGTATGAAAATGAAACAAAAGCATTTTGCTTTAACAATATGGTTGGTAGCTCTGGTAGTCATGGCAGGAGCCTTGCTGATTTTCGAGAGTGACCAACTCTGGAAAATACAGGAAAAGAATCTCTTTCTCTGTTCCATGTTATTTTTGAAAGAACAGTTGGTGGTACCAGGTGGGTTGCTCACCTGGATAGGCACATGGTTCACGCAGTTTCTTTATACTCCGTGGTTAGGTGTACTGCTACTTTGTATATGGTGGTTCCTGCTGATGTCCTTAACCAAACGGACTTTTTGCATCCCTAATAACTGGGCCATCCTAATACTTATTCCCGTAGCCATCCTATTGCTGGCAAATATGTGTTTGGGCTATTGGATTTATATTCTGAAACTGAAGGGATATTTCTTTGTATCGACAATTGGGACGACAGCAGTGGTGGCTCTGTTATGGGTCTTTCGACATATCCCCGAGAGATACCATATGAAATCCATCTTCATCTTTATAACATCTGCATTGGGCTATCCCCTCATGGGTATTTACGGGTTAGCATCTGCCTTACTGATGGGTATCTGGTCGTGGCGGTTGTCAACCAATCGCACAAAGGCCATCGTCTGTAGTTCAGTAGCTCTCCTGAGTATTGCAGCTGTACCATTATTCTGTTATCGCTTCATTTACTACCAAACGAATCTAGCCAATATCCTTTGGGCAGAGTTACCGCTTTTCTACACTACCGAAGAGTATCACACCTATTATATACCTTACTATCTGCTGGCTTTGTTCTTTGGCTTCCTTGCCGTAACCTACCATGCTGACCGTGTTGATAGTGCGATAAGCAAGCGCGGAAAGCTGTGCCAGGTCATCATTGCCATACTGCTTGTGGGCAGTATCTACACCTTTTGGATGAAAGATGAGAATTTCCATCATGAACTAACTATGCAGCACCGTATCGCTAACCTCGACTGGACGGGTGTACTAAAGGAAGCTGCTACCCAAAAAGACGAACCCACCCGGGCTATCGTAATGATGCGCAACCTCGCCCTCTCTCGCATAGGCAGACAAGGCGATGACATGTTCCTTTACAAGAACGGTTCCAAGGCCTATGAAGCACCCTTTGGCATGCGCTTGATGTTAGTGGTTGGTCCACTGATGTTCTACCAATACGGCATGCTGAACTACTGCCATCGTCTATGCATGGAAATGGGAGTGGAGTTTGATTTCCGCGCAGAAGACTATCAGCTGCTAACGAACTGCGCTTTGCTTGAAGGCGACAAGGCTCAGGCACGTAAGTATATCGGTATTCTCAAGCATACCCTGTTCTACCACGACTGGGCCAAGCAAGCTGAAGCCCTTGTAGACCATCCTGAATTCATGGCTCATGATGCGGAACGTGAGCCAATTACCCACATGCTCCATTACGACAACACGCTCGGAGGCGATGAGGGTTTCATAGAACGTACCCTAATGAATCAGTTGGCAAGCAGCACTTATGCCGATGACCCTATTTTCCTGGAACAAAAACTGCTAGCCACCTTCTGGACGAAAAACATCAACCAGTTCTGGCATCATTTCAAAGAATACGCCAAACTACACCCCAAAGGTCCTATCCCGCGCTACTATCAGGAAGCAGCCTATCTCTATGGCAAGATAGAGGGGCGACAAGAAGTGGATAGAATGCCTTTTGATATAAATATCAAGGAAAATCTGGGTCGTTTCATGTCCTTGGCTTCGAGCTATAACAATCAGGATATGGAGATGGTCCGTCAGAATCTCTACCCCTTCTTCGGAGATACCTATTATTTCGACTATTACGTCATGAACAAATTACCAGAATACTAAGTAGGAAAAAATTAAAAGAAATGAGAATCAGAAATATAGCATCTATTGGTTGTTGTTTGATGATGATGGCTTGTTCATCACCTTCTGTGCCAGAGGTCTTTACAGAATCCAAGTCATTACCGAAAATTTATCCCGACTATACCAACGTAACCATCCCCATCAATCTTGCCCCACTCACTTTTGAGCTCGATGAGGAAGCTGATGAGATGATTGCCCGTTATGCTGTAGGCGATGAGGAAATCATCTTTGCCAACAAAGCCCAACCTGATATCGAGGATTGGCGCAAACTAACTGAGAAGGCAAAGGGCGGAGCCATCAGCGTGGATGTCTATGTCCGTCATGCAGACCAGTGGACACATTATAAACCCTTCAGTATTTTTGTGTCACCAGATAGTATTGACTGCTATCTGAGTTATCGCCTCATCCATCCCTCTTTCGTCAGTTACGAGGCGCTGACTATCAATCAGCGTTGTTTGGAGAATTATGATGAAAGCGTCATATACGATAACATACTCTGTAGTTTTGAGAAGGATGCCCAGTGTATCAATTGTCACAACTACCAACAATACAATCCTGAACGCATGCAGTTCCACGCCCGTCAGAACAATGGTGGTACCATCATTGCCTACGACGGTCATGTTAAGAAGGTGAACATGCGTAATGACTCCATCCTTTCTGCAGGTGTCTATCCCGCTTGGCACCCTTGGCTCAAATTGATCGTATACTCCACGAACCTGACTGCTCAGAGTTTCCACACCACCCATCATAACAAGATAGAAGTCTATGACTCTGAGAGCGACCTCATTACCTACGACATCGACAAGGGGGAAGTTTCAAACCTTGAGAACGACCCCCATGAGCTTGAGGTCTTCCCTGCTTGGGCACCCGATGGCAAGACACTTTACTATTGCAGCGCCCACTTTGAATGGCAGGATTCAACCCTCACCAAGATCGATGAAATCATCAAGCGCTCACAAGATATCAAATACAATATCTACCGCAAACGTTTCAATCCTGAAACCATGTCCTTTAGCTCTCGCGAGCTCGTTTTCTCTGCTGATAGTCTGAACAAGAGTGCCACCCTGCCACGCATCTCGCCTGATGGCCGCTACCTGATGTTTGCCCTGGCTGAATATGGCGTGTTCCACATCTGGCATCATGATGCCGATCTTTGGCTACTCGACCTCCAGACGGGTGAGGCACGAGCCATGCAGGAAATCAACTCACCCGATACAGAGAGTTATCATGCATGGTCGAGCAACGGCAAATGGGTTGTTTTCAGTAGTCGTCGTGACGATGGCACCTATACACGCCCTTTCTTTGCCCATATCAACAAGGATGGAAAGGGCACTAAGCCTTTCGAATTGCCCAGTGCCGACCCAGATTACCATCGTCAGTTCATGAGATGCTATAACATCCCCGAGTTTATGCACGGCCCCGTTACCATTAAGCCACAAACTTTCGCCGATATCCTACAAGGCGATGGTGAACCCGTAACCTATAAAAATCCCCGCTGAACTTGTCAGCGGGGACCTTCTTAAAAGAAACATCTAACTTTATTATCAATTAATAACCAGGATTCTGCTTTAATTCACCATCCTTGTTAGCCAAGATAGCTGACAGAGGAATAGGCAGCAGATCGAAGTGTGAGTCGTAGTCCTTAC
>CAJOGK010000096.1 GCA_905234145.1 uncultured Prevotella sp.
CGTACTTTACAAAAACAGGTCTGAACACTAAAGTATCCTCTAGAAAATGCTGACGATGAAACTGAATCGTTTCACCAAACAGATTCTCATAAATCGTCTGAGTACGAGAGGTAGTCACATCCGTCCATTTCCAGAAACCATAATCTTTCATGGGTGTGCCTGATTTTGCTGCTTGTAGTTTCTTTCTGGCCTCTTGTCTTTCCTTTTTCTTATCGTACGCCAATTTCTCCTCTGGCGTCATCTGAGCAACTCGCTCCTCTGTCTTTCGTTCTTTTTCTGCCTTGGCCACTTGGCGAGCCTTCTCCTTGGGTAATACAAAGCTGCGATACTCGCCTACAGCAACGCCCCACAGCAAAGCAGCTGGGATAATAACAGCAAGGAACAGATATTTAGGACGGAAGAAATCCTTCAGATTAACGCCTGAAAGGAAGATTTTAATACCATTGCTGAGTGTAACACCTGCAGTGATGAAAAACAGCATTGCTGATTGCCACCAGACAAATTCTCTGCCTTTCTGGATACATTTGCCAGAGATATAAAGCGTAATCATCAGTAGGAACATCGAAATCGTGAAATGATCAGGTACGATGACGGAGAGCATGATATAGGCAAACGAGAAATAGAAGAGAGAGAGCAATGTGGCATCGTATTTGCTGAGCATCATGATTTCACGATGAATCCTATAGATAAAGATGTAAGAATAAAATGAGGCGAAAATGACAGGAATACCCACAAGATACTGCACACAATTCACCCCAAAGACAGCTGATAATCCCTGATTCAGCAACCAAAGAGGCCAAATCATAAAAGCTAAAAGCGGATGGCGATACACATTATAAACCGTATCCCAGTCCGTTACGCCAAGATATGTAAGAGGGTCGTAGCCCGAAAGATGAAGTTCGCGCTCAAATACCTTCCAGTAAGGGCCAAAACCTTCTTGCAAGAACAAGTCGTGCATACGATAGATAAACAAACCATTGAGCACAACGATGATCAACAGCATTACACCAGCTTGTATACGCTCCTCTGGCTTTAGCTTGAAAAAAATGAATGGGTTCCTCATACACGAAATGGTTTAAAATGTGCCTCGTCAGCAAAGGCTAATAATGCTTTATCACCATTGCTGTCGCCATAGGCGATTAACTGATATTCACTACGATTGGGATATTCCTTAAGCATACGGTTTACCTTCTCCTGACCATAGCAGTTTTTGGTGAGAAAGAAACCAGTAAGATAGTCATTTTCTACTTCTACTTTTGTACCTAGCACCTTGACGTTAGGAAAGAAAGGTTGTACCCAATTATCGATACTGGCGCTCACAATCACTACCTCAGCGCCTTCTTCTTGGGCTTGTTTGATGGTCTTGATACCCTCTAGCCTCAATAAATGCGTTGAGGCTTTGGCAAACTGAAGGCATGTAGCATCAAAAGCTTCTAGGCTCATCCCTTTAAAGAAATGGGCAAATACTTTCTGCTTGGCTTTCCAATTAGGATAAAGATGCAGCTTCATCAAAACCAAGAGTGGACTATATTTGAGGAAGCCCAAGAAAAAGGCTTTATCGCCACAGGCAAAACGAATAAAGGCGATGAGCGTATCGTGGGTAGTCAGTGTACCATCGAAATCGAATGCATATACCTTTTTCATAGCTTGGGCGATGGAATTCTGTCAATGATCTGCTTTACAGCCCAGGAAAGGGCAATCGTAACAATGACATAGAGGATCAGTCCATCGTAGATATCCTGTTTCCAAGCTACCGTAATAAAGAGCTTGTGGGCTACGAACATCGCTGCTGAAATACCACCAAACCAAACGAAAAGTTTCAAGACAGACTCCGGCATTACCTTTACGAAAGCTATCGTTCCTATGATGATAAACACAGGTATCCAGAGCCAGGAATGGAAATTGAAGCTCATGGCAAAGATAATCACAATGGAAAGGATAGCGATTAGAATCCAAATGCCAGTACGCTCGTAGGCGCACTCCAGTATTCTAGTAATCGCACTCGAGTGCGCCCCTAAGCGTACTCGCCCTACTATTAAACCTAATCCAAAGGGAAGCATGCCTCCGATGAAATTATAGCGTAAGCGATTCATGGTTTCACCATCTGGATCGCAAAACGTTTGTAAAAGCCAACAAATAACAATCAGCGCTATCACATAGAGATTGCTTCTGCGATAAAGTAGGAGGCGATAAACGATATAAAGCTCCATCATCAGGCCAAAGAACCAATAGATACCAGGCCAGATAATTTTTCCAGGCTCAGGAAGTACATTGATAAACATGAGCAATTGGGCGATGACATTATCCCAATGAAAGGCAAAGCGCCCTGGGGTTACAGCATCTACAACCAGAAAAATTGAAAAGCCCACAATGAGCATTCGTAAAAGCTTGAGATAGTGATAGCGAAGGAAACTTATTGGATTTGTCTCTGTGGGTTCTGATTCATACTTCCTAACGAGACCAAAACCACTAAGGAACAAGAAAACAGGCACACCATAATGCCCAAAATAAGAAAGCAGATGAACGGGGAGAAGCTCTGTAGGATTCGACAATACTTGCCACAGACGATCGTTATTGAATGACATGAACTGATACTCATTCTCTTGCACAATCTTGCTATTAAAGTGGCAATAATTGTGGAGCATGATGGCGAGAATGGCGATGCCTCTCATTGCGGCACATTCAGTTCGTGTGAGTATCTCTTTCATTTCCGTTTCAGTTGATTATAGTCTGTAACACCTTTCAATATCCTTGGGCGCTGTTCGTTGTATTCAGGCGCAATCACATTCAAATCAGCACGATAGAGTGGGGTAGAAATGCCTCCCAGATAGAGCAGAAAATGAGGCAAGGCATCCGTCATCAGTTTACGATTTCTGGCATTCTGAATCGCTAGCCAACCATAAGGATGGTTCTCAATATATTTTGGTGAGCCCCAAATCCAGAAAGGAATCTCCATCTCATTTCGAGCCAGGCGATAGTCGATATTGGCACCATGCATTCTTCCATACATATAGGGCTTGCCATCGAAAATCTCTTCACCATGATCAGGCACATAAATCACGATGGCATCTTTATCTTTAAAGCGCTCCGTGATGGTTTTTACAATCGAATCGTTATAGAGCAACGAATTATCGTAATGTGCCAAGATTTGCTTTTGCTTATCAGAGAGTTCAGGGCGATCGTATTGCTGAGGCGAGAATTTTCTGAAAGCAGGTTGCGGATAGCGGGCTCTGTAATCTACATGCGATCCCATTAAATGAAGGATGACCAAATTATGATCAGTATCATTCTTCGCTAAGCGATCGTATTCCTTCACCACACCATCATCAAAGCGATGTAGTTGGGTGTTATGATTATCGAATTGCTTTTTACTGAGTTCAGGATGACTCAGGAAGAAGCCACCACTGAAATCGAATACAGCTTCTTTGGCTTTGGGAAGGAACTGATTGGTGATAAAAGTGACATGATAGCCAGCCTTGCGGAAAACCTCTGGGAATAAAGGACTATCGCACCATTCGCCACTATCCCCAACAGCATAAAGCGAAAACATGTGCTTGAATACAAAACTGGTAAGATTCCAAGAAGCTACCACATCAGTAAATGGTATAAGGCTACCTTCCTCCTTCATAGTCACTTGTCGTGGTGTGGTAGGCTTATTGTAGCCATATAGTTGGGAGTGATGCTTATTATAACTCTCTCCGATAATCAGCACGATATTGGGTACACGATAAGAGCAACTATCTACCTGAATCTTCTGGCTAGCAGCTTCGAGTTGCACAATCTGATGCGAGGCCAAACGATTGGCATAGATGCTGAAGCACAAGCGGTAAACAGGAATATAGAGTTTAGCCTGATCTTTTTTGGTGAGCTCATGTTCTACTTGACCTATCGTATCGTAGGTAAAGAGTCTGTGCATAGCTTCTTTGTTGTCCCAACAGAGGGTAAAGCTGTTATAAAGGAGCCATCCAACGATAAGAGCCATGACGAACTTCAAACCAACAATCGTAGAAGAACTTATTTTGGGAAGAATCAATCGCTTGCGCAACTTTGTGGTTATCTTGCGAAAAAGCGTCCAAAACAGATGAATGACAATCAGCAAGAGAATCCAACCTACAGAAGATGTGATGATATCCCAATTAAGATAGCCAGAGAAAAACTCCTGAGCCTCTTGCGTATTGGTCTCTGAAACAAGCATCAGCATGGTAGGGGTAAGTGTCGACTCAAACCTTACATAGCAGAACATATCCACTATGGCAATGCCATATAAGAAGATGTAAAGCAAGGCTTTTACCCAAATACGAATCTTTTGAGGTATCAGGGTTAAAACAACACACACGAGGTAGATATCCAAGAAAAGTTCTTGTGCTGAAAGTTCGTATGGTTTTGCCCCTCTGTCTCTCAGATAATAGGGCATAATCTCTAGTTGGGTACATAGCCAGCCTAAGGCAAACATGAAAACAAAGAAGGCACCATTCTTCTGGATAGGAGCCCATAGATAGCCTATCCATTCGAAGGGATTAAAACGGAATCGCTTACGCATAAAGACCCTCCTTCTTTATAAAGTCTGCTACAGCTTTTGGGGTAAAGCGACGAATGCTCTTGCCTGCTTTTATCAACTCCCGGATTTCAGTACTGCTGATATCAAGCAATTCTGCTTCTACAATCGTTACCTTATCATCAGGGTGGGGTGGGATAGGCTCATCTCGTCTTGGATAAACCACGATAGGATATTGGTTCAAGATATTTTCATGATGATACCACATATTGAATCGTGACCAGTTATCGCCTCCAATCATGAGCACAAACTCGCGATCAGGAAAATCCTTCGAAAGTGTTTGTAAGGTATTCCAAGTGTATGATGGCTTTGGAAGGTGCATTTCATAATCGCAGGCGATGATGTCTTTTTCACCTTCGAGCGCCAATTGCACCATTTTCAACCTTAATTGGTCATCAAGAAGGTCAGAATTTTGTTTGAGGGGATTCAGAGGAGAAACCATCATCCATACTTCATCGAGCCCCGCTTTTTCTTTCAATTGTCTTGCAAGCGAGATGTGGCCATTGTGTATGGGATTGAATGATCCTCCAAAGATACCCGTCTTCTTCATGCTTATGATTTCAAGAAGTTTTCTATCAATTCCAGCGTATCAGCTTCTGCGTACTCCAAGATATCATTGATAACCACCTTATCGAACTTGTCTGCAAACGTAAGTTCAAAAGCAGCTCTTTCCAATCGTTGCTCTATCACTTCTGGTGCATCAGTGGCTCTACCTTCTAGTCTGCGTCGCAGGGTATTGATTGAAGGGGGTTGGATAAAGATACTGAGGGCCTTGTCGCCATAAAACTTCTTGATGTTCACACCACCTTTTACGTCCACATCGAAAATAACGTTTTGTCCTGCATCTAATTGCGTTTCAACTTGTGATTTCAAGGTGCCGTAAAAGCGATCTTTATACACCTCTTCATATTCCAGGAACTCGTCGTTTTCTATTCTCTGACGAAAATCTTCAGGAGATAGGAAGAAATAGTCGACCCCATTTTGCTCAGAGCCTCTTGGTGGGCGCGAGGTGCAACTGATAGAGTAGGCAAGATTCAATTCCTTGTGCTCTTTCATCAACCAAGAGATGATGGTAGATTTTCCTGTTCCGCTAGGGGCAGAAATGATAATTAGTTTTCCTTTCATTATAATCTTTGTTTTTAGAGTGCATTTAGCACTTGTTCTTTGATTTGCTCTAACTCGTCTTTCATCTTTACCACGATGTTCTGCATCTCAGCTTGATTACTCTTGGAGCCAGTAGTATTAATTTCGCGACCCATTTCCTGAGCGATGAAACCAAGCTTCTTGCCTTGTCCTGCTGCTTCGTTCATGGTGTCACGGAAGTACTTCAAGTGGTTTGTAAGGCGTTGTTTCTCCTCGCTGATATCAAGTTTCTCAATATAGTAAATCAACTCCTGCTCCAAGCGATTCTTGTCATATTCAACACCAGGAATCTGCTGAAGACCATCAACGATTCGAGCCTTGATTTTCTCTACACGACTCTTCTCGAAAGGTTCGATATCAGCAAGCAACTGAGCGATATTATCAATTTTCTCAGTAAACTTCTTCTGCAAAGCAGCACCTTCCTGAATACGGAAATCTACAAGGGCTTTCAGCGCTTCTTTTACAGCATCTTTTACAGCTAACCACTCTTCTTCATCGAGTTCTTCAATTTCTGTTTTTGTCAGCACATCTGGCATACGCAACAACATGGCAAACCAGTCTTGGGGCACAGGGATGCCAGTTTTATCAGCAATGGCCTTGATTTGGCCATAGTAGTTTTCCACAAGTGCAGCATTGATGGGTGTGGGGTCAACAGTCGTTTCTTTTTCTATCCACACACTCATATCCACTTTTCCTCTGATAAGTGCTTCTGCTACCATCTGCCTCATCTCCATCTCTTTCTCACGATAGAGGGGAGCAATACGTGTGTTCAGGTCAAGTTGCTTAGAGTTAAGCGACTTGATCTCAACATGAATTTTCTTTTCCTTGTAAGCTACGATAGCCTTGCCGTAGCCAGTCATTGATTGTATCATGTATGTACCTATTTAATTATTTTCTGCGTGCAAAGGTACAAATAAGCGTGCTAAAATCCAAATTTATTTGGACTTTTCCTAGCGATTAAGCCATTTCATTTATAGCTTAATAGCCTTTGTGCCAACTTTAAGTACATACAGTTGATGATTTACTATAGGAAGTGATATTTCTGTACCATCAGAGACGATCGTCTGGAGTAGCATGCCTCGTAGGTCAAACAGTTGCACTTTTGTACCCTCAGAAACATGGGAAAGGTACAAGTAAGAACCTTCCTTTTTCCATGTCCAATCATTCTCAGAGAGACTTTTGATAGCACTGGCATCACCTAAGATGACACTGATATCCATACTTGTGCACTCTGGTATAGTGAAAGAATAGGCATCGCCCTCTACTTGCGTTTTGCTGATATCCCCTGTGGTCTCAATGGTCTGTACTTCCCAGCCTGTAATCACTTTCCCTTCTGGTGCATGGCCCTCTAAGGTAACCTGACGATTAGCAAAGAACTTTCCTTCAAAGACTCCACGACTCAGTGTAACCCCATTGAATTTGACCTCTAGTCCCTCCGTATTGAAGACAGACGTGTTAATGGTCATAGTAATGGGAGAGCCTAATTCGAACTGTTTGCCAAGTTGCTTATACATTTCCGCTGTGCGTTTTGACACCCATGTCCGAGCATTCCTCACCTCATCGTCATAGACAGGCCACCAGGGATTGTCATAAAGGGCATCCCTGTGACGCTTCCACTCCTTGATAATCATATTATACATAGGATCCCAGACTGCACGAATACCCTTCTCGTTGAGGAAATCGCCCATATAGATACTGAAACGATCGATAAACTCACGAGCAAAGTCTTCATCCTGCATCAAATTACGGAAGAATTGCGTTGACTGAGAGGTGATGGAGAAGTTAGCACCTTTGTGATAATTCCAATTGTTAGGATTATACCACTGTGCGATAATCTGGTGGTCATAACCACCCGATTCACCTGCATTACCTCCATATAGTCCCAT
>CAJOGK010000097.1:0-12462 GCA_905234145.1 uncultured Prevotella sp.
TATATATGATAACGCCCAACCACATCAGCAGGAAATAGACAAATAGCATCGGCAGGAGGTCACCACTACGACTGGCAATGCACCACGTCAATCCTACAACAATCGGAGCTATGATCACGAAGACGGGCCATAGCGGGCGCCTGCGGTCTTGTAACATAGTGAGCAATACGACTATCGTCAGAGGAATAGACGTCATGCAGTCGAGCAATCCTGCTATAAGATAGCCCAACATCATATCGTCGCCTGAGGTGAGAAAATACATTGGCATATACCATAAGTGGCACAAAGTAATGGCGGCAAAGAAGGCAGCTGTCCATCGGCGAAGACGTACTGGCGGTGTAACGTCAGGCGCAATAGCATTACTCCGACGGAACAGCAGATAGCAACACGCAATCAAAGACAGCATTGCCACTGATGCATAAAACATTAGAAAAATCTCTTCCCGAATCTGATCGTACATGATTGATTTGTCTTTGCGTGCAAAAATACAACAATTTTGGGAAATATACAAAAACAAACGTAAAACTTGTTGTGTTTTGAGGTTTTTTCGTATTTTTGCAATCTGAAAGAGTTACAATTTGATTTATGAGTAATTCAAGCATTATGGCTAAGAAGATAAAAGACAAAGAAAGAGATAGTATAGACTTCGGGAAGACGAAGATTGAGCCACTGTTTAACAGCATTTTCTATCCCACATTGCTGTCGATGGTGTTTGCATCGCTATTTACGGTTGCAGACGGTATATTTGTCGGACAGGGTGTGGGAAGCAATGCGCTGGCGGCTATCAATATCGTTGCGCCGCTGTTTTTGATCACGACGGGCATTGCGCTGATGTTCGGTGTGGGCGTATCAGTTGTGGCCAGTATACATCTTTCGCAAAACAACAACAAGGCCGCAAATATCAATATCACCCAAGCCTTCGATGTGGCTACGCTGCTGATGGTCATTGTTGCTATTGCTGTTTTTCTCTTCCGCATACCTTTCTTGCGTCTTTTGGGAAGCAGTGATGCACTCTTACCCTTATGTCAGGCTTATCTTCTATCCATTCTCCCTGGCTGTATTTGCATCGTCATCCAGATGATTGGCACCTTCGTCATCAGACTTGACGGATCTCCCAAGTTTGCGGCTTCATTAGAAATTTTTCCTGGCTTGCTGAACATCTTTCTAGACTGGCTATTTGTATTTCCAATGCAGATGGGTATTGTGGGTAGCGGCGTTGCATCATCGATTAGCTGCGCCGCTGCCGCAGGAATGGTTGTCTGGTATACGTTTTTCCGTGCAAAGACCGTCAAGATATGCAGACTAAAGCTCAGTCTTACCAGTTTTTATCTGACAGCACGCAATATCGGCTATATGGCTCGTAGTGGTTTTTCCTCTATGCTGGGAGAACTGGCCATGTCTATAATGTTGCTTACCGGCAACTACATCTTTATGCGAGAGTTAGGCGAAGATGGTGTAGCTGCTTTCAGTGTAGCCTGCTATCTTTATCCTATCGTGTTTATGGTCAACAATGCGGTGGCACAGTCAGCCCAGCCTATCATCAGTTTCAATTATGGTGCAGGCAATCGCTACCGTGTGCAGAGAGCCTTCAGGGTTAGCTTCAGTACCGCTACCATCTGTGGCGTATTGGCAACTATGTTTCTCTCCTTGGCAGTCAAACCACTTGTCGGCCTTTTCCTGCAAGCAGGCACTAAAGCATACGAGATTGCTATCAGCGGACTTCCTTTGTTCGCTTATTCTGCCATATTCTTTGCCATGAATGTGGCCATTATCGGCTATTATCAAGCCACCGAGCAGAACACTCGGGCTACGCTATGTATGCTGTTCCGAGGTCTGATATTCCTTGTACCGGCATTTATCCTGATGCCTATGTTCATTTTCCCACAAGGTATGTGGCTTGCCGTTCCTGTTACGGAATGCATGACGCTGGGTGTGATACTATTGACAAATAAGAGAATTATTAGTCGTTAATTGACTTGCCCTTTAGGCTCATAATTTTGTTATCTTGATGTTGCAAAGGTGATCACTTTTCTGAATAATAAACCGCTGAGACGCAGAGTTTTTTGTTTTTTTATTAATAAACATTGATATTCATCACCGCTATGTTCTATTTATTTAGTATCTTTGCATCGCAAAATAGAAACGTACGTTATAAATTGTAATAAGATTATGGCAAAAAAAGCACTTTTGATGATTCTCGATGGTTGGGGAATCGGTAAGCATGGTAAGGGTGATGTAATTTTTAATACACCTACACCTTACCTCGATCTGTTAACAGCAACTTCTGCTCACTCTCAGCTCCAGGCCTCTGGTGAGGACGTTGGTCTGCCCGATGGACAGATGGAGGTGGGTCACTTGAATATCGGTGCTGGTCGCATCGTGTATCAGGATCTCGTAAAGATTAACCGCGCCTGCAAGGACGGCTCTATCATGGAGAATCCGCAAGTGAAGGCTGCTTACACCTACGCTAAGGAGAACAACAAGAAGCTGCACCTGATGGGTCTGACTTCTGACGGTGGTGTGCACTCAAGCCTTGACCACCTCTTCAAACTGATTGAGATCGGTAAGGCATACGGTTTGAAGAATCAGGTGTTCGTACATTGCTATATGGATGGTCGTGATACCGACCCACACTCTGGTAAGGGCTTCATCCAGCAGATTACTGATGTTTGTGCTGCTAACGATGCTGCTATCGCCAGTATTGTAGGTCGCTTCTATGCGATGGACCGCGATAAGCGTTGGGAGCGCGTGAAGGAAGGTTACGATCTGATTGTGAACGGTGTTGGTAAGCAGAGCACTGATATGGTAAAGGCTATGGAGGAGAGCTACGAAGAGGGTGTAACTGACGAGTTTATCAAGCCTATCCACAATGCCAGCGTTAACGGTACGATTGAAGAAGGTGATGTTGTGATCTTCATCAACTTCCGTAACGACCGTGCCAAGGAAATGACGATTGCTCTGACACAGGAGGATATGCCTGAGCAGGGTATGAAGACTATCCCTGGCCTGCAGTACTACTGCATGACACCATACGATGCTAACTTCAAGGGTGTTCACATTCTCTTCCCAAAAGAGAACGTAGAGGATACGCTGGGCGAATACCTGAGCAAACAGGGCAAGAAACAGTTGCACACTGCTGAGACGGAGAAGTACGCACACGTAACATTCTTCTTTAATGGTGGTCGCGAGGCTCCTTACGAGAACGAAGATCGTATTCTGGTTCCATCACCAAAAGTTGCTACCTACGACCTGAAGCCAGAGATGAGTGCTTACGAGGTAAAGGATAAGTTGGTAGCTGCAATCAACGAGGCTAAGTACGACTTCATCGTAGTTAACTTTGCTAACGGTGACATGGTAGGTCATACTGGTGTTTACAATGCGATTGCCAAGGCTGTTTGGGCCGTTGACAACTGCGTTCGCGAGGTTATCGAAGCTGCTAAGGCTAACGATTACGAGGCTATCATCATTGCCGACCATGGTAACGCTGATAACGCCATCAACCCCGATGGCACACCAAACACCGCTCACTCGCTGAACCCCGTTCCTTTCATCTACGTAACCAACAACAATTCGGCTACTGTAAAGAATGGTCGTCTTGCAGACGTCGCTCCATCAATCCTGCACATCATGGGACTGGAGCAGCCTTCAGACATGACGGGTGAGAATTTGATCATAGATTAATGAACGTTCAAATAGAACCTAGCTGGAAACAGCACTTGATTGGTGAGTTCGACAAGGATTATTTTGTCGGACTCACCAATTCTGTTCGTGCTGAGTACACACAGTATACCTGCTATCCGCCCGGCAAGTTGATTTTCAATGCCTTTAATCTCTGTCCGTTCGACAAGGTAAAAGTAGTGATTATCGGGCAAGACCCCTATCACGAGCCAGGACAGGCTCATGGACTGAGTTTCTCTGTGCAGGATGGCATTCCGTTTCCACCCTCTTTGCAGAATATCTTTAAAGAGATTCAGTCAGATTTAGGTACGATTATTCCTACTTCTGGCAATCTGACACGCTGGGCAGAACAAGGGGTCTTGTTGCTGAACGCCTCACTTACTGTTAGAGCCCATCAAGCCAATAGTCATTCCTCACTGGGTTGGCAGAAGTTTACAGATGCCGCTATTCAGGCTTTGGCTCAGCATCGTGAACATATCGTGTATATGCTTTGGGGTGGGTATGCCCGCAGCAAGGCCTATATGATCGATAAGAATCGCAACTTGGTGCTCGAAAGTGTCCATCCTTCTCCCTTGAGTGCAAATCGTGGTGGTTGGTTTGGTCAGCATCAGTTCTCACGCTGCAATGCCTATCTCCAGGAAAATGGCATGACCCCTATCGTATGGTAAAGCAACTCCCTCCTATTATACAAGTTGGCGACGTGCTACTCTCCTCAGAAATTCTGACGGAGAAGTTTTGTTGCGACCTCAGTGCTTGTAAAGGCGAGTGCTGCGTAGAGGGCGATGCGGGGGCACCTGTCACGCTGGAAGAGATTGGCGAGATTGAAGACTGTCTCGATGCTGTATGGGGCGACCTTTCTGCCTCTGCCCAAGCAGTAATTGATAAGCAAGGTGTGGCTTATACCGATCAGGAGGGCGATTTGGTGACTAGTATTGTAAGAGGTAAGGATTGTGTTTTTACCTTTCAGGCTGTGTTACAGGGGGACTGTTCGTCCCCTTGTGTCACTCTTTGCGCATTAGAAAAGGCTTATAGAGCAGGGCGAACCCATTTCTGCAAGCCTGTAAGTTGTGCACTTTATCCTATCCGCGAAAAGAAACTGGGTGAAGGTCTCGTGGGTTTGAATTATAACCGTTGGGCTGTCTGCAAGATGGCCATTGAAAAAGGCAAGCAAGAAGACTTACCACTCTACAAATTCCTTCGCGACCCACTGATTCGTCGTTTTGGTGAAGCGTGGTATCAGGAACTATTAGACACTGTTAACGAATTGACGCATCAGGGCTATCTATAGTTTCCGATATTGCATGGGGGTTACGCCAACCTGTTTCTTGAAAAATCTGCCCATGAGACTTTGATCGGGAAAATTCATCTCATTCGCAATTTCCTTGATAGACATCGTAGAGTTCTTTAATCGAACGCGTATTTCCATGGTGACATAATTGTCAATCCATTCATTTGGTGTGCGTTGACTTATTTGTTTTACGCTTTCTGTCAGATATTTAGGTGTAATGGATAATTGCTTGGCATACCAACAGACACGTCGCTCCGCCTTGCAGTTCTTTTCCAATAGTCGGATGAAGTTTAAGAAGATATATTCTGCTCTTGACCTTGGACGATCATTATTCTGAACGCGATAAATGATGTTGCTCAAATCATAGAACATAGCTAACAGCAAAGTGCGAATCAAATCTTTATGGAAATGATTTCCCTTGTCGCCTAAGCGTTGCTTTATCACATTGAAATAGGCCTTGAAGGTATCAATCTCCTTTTGTTCAAGACTCATCACAGGATGGCTACGGGCAAAAAGGAACAATGAGCTGACATCCCGGATGTTCTGGATGATTTCATGGAAGAAATTCAGACTCATCATCATGCACAAACCCTTCATATCAGGTGAATGACGATAGCTGTCAACCACATGACGCTCACTGACGATAAGAATATCGCCAGGCTTTATCACCTGCTCTTGTGTATCGAGTTTATAGATGATTTCACCTTGCGTACAGAGCCCGATAATGATGATATTCATCTTTCTCGGCTCTGTAGGCATCGGTGCTTCGTTGATATGCTCAGTCAGAAGAAGGTCGTCATCCAGAAACACGGATTGACTCCATTCCTTCGCCTTTCTGAGATCGCTTTCCTTCAAAAGCGGTTGCTTCTCTACGATTTTCTTCTTTCTTACCACGTTTTTACGCTTTGCGTTTGACCAGCTTTCAACTTGATAGTTTTTTGCTGACCATTATATAATAAGGTAACGGTACCATTCTTCTTGGCCTTGATGCTGCAATCGCGCACCGTGCCATCCTTCCATTCAAAACTTAACTCATAACCACCACGTGCACAAAGTCCACTAACATATCCCTCTTTCCATGCCTCAGCCACTGCGGGCAGAAGTTCGATGATAGCCTGACCATCTTTCAAGGTAGATTGCATCAGCATCTCGCAGACACCAGCTGTACCTCCGAAGTTACCATCAATCTGGAATGGTGGATGGGCATCGAAGAGGTTTGGATAAGTTCCTCCGCCTTTATGCCAAACCTTCCATTGCGAACCTTTTGAGCCTCGTGGTGCGATGGGGGTTAGCAGTTTTTGATAGATATGATAAGCCTGTTTGGGGTTATGCAGACGAGCCCAGAGGTTAATGCGCCAACCAGTACTCCAACCAGTGGTTTTATCGCCCTTAATCTCGAGGGAGCGCTCACATGCTTTCTGAAGCGTAGCATCAGTCAAGTGATTTCCAGGGAAAAGGCCTATCAGATGGCTTTGATGGCGATGCTGGAAATCCCAGTCATCCCAATCATAATACCACTCATTCAGGTCGCCCATGTGTCCGATGGTATAGGGATGCAATTTGGCTAAAGCCTGTTCCATCTCCTTATTTTTCTCACCAAGAATCTTGCCAGCAGCAATGGTATTGATAAAGAGTTCACGGATGATAGCCAGATCAGCAGTACCGCCATAGCAAGTCGTTCCATGATAGCCCTTATCCGTTTTATATTCGTTTTCTGGTGAGGTACTGGGAGCGGTAATCAGCTCGCCTGGTTGCTTGGGATTATCGATGAGCCAACGCAGACAGAAGGTAGCAGCACCTTTCATCAATGGATAAGCCGTATTTTTAAGATAATCCTTATCTTGCGTAAACTGATAGCGCTCCCATAAGGTATTTACAAGCCAAGCGCCACCTAAATTCCAGTTACTCCACTCAGGCCCACAGGATTGGTCATTGCCCAGATATCAGAATTATGACTAGAGCACCAGCCTTCACCTATATTATAATAGTTCTTAGCGGTGTATTTTCCATTGGCTGCCAAACCTGCGATAAATCCATCCAGAGGTTCTGCCATCTCGGCCATATTAGCCACGAATGCAGGCCAATAGTTTTCTTCGAGGTTGATGTTCACCGTATAGTTACCACGCCAAGGAGACCATAGTTGCGGTGCCCAGAGGCCCTGCAGATTTGCTGGTACATTCTTAGTCCTGGAAGAAGATATCAACAGATAACGGCCAAACTGGAAGTAGAGCTCCTCGAGATAAGGCGTCTGATCATTGCCATTGGTATAATCCAACAAAAGTTGATCGGTTAGTCTGCGATCTTTAGCATCAGGCAGATCGTTTGGATTTCTGCCATTTTTGTTTAAGCAGATCTTTACACGATCATAAATAGCCTGATAATCAGCGAGATGGCGTTTATAAAACTCATCGTAGCCGAGATTCTGAGTATGCCAAATATCATTTGCAACCTCTTCCAAATAAGGTGCGCCTTCTTTTACGGGATGCTTGTCGAAGCCATTGAAACTGGTTTCATTCACGATATAGACAATCGCCTCTTTTGCTTTGGTGATGGTAAGCGAAGAGTCGCATGCCGTCATCTCGCCATCGGTCTTTACACTCAGCATCGTGCAGAAATGGGTGCTCTCCATCGGATCGCCCGTGGCATGACCTGTCATTGTGAGTTGTCCTGGTATGCTCTTCACCTGATGGGGCACTTGCGCTGTTAAAGCTATCTGACAATTGATATCGCCACGTAGACGAATGGCGATCAGCTTATCAGGATTCGAAGCAAAATACTCTCGGGTTACCAGTTTGCCATTACGCTGATAGCTGTCTTTCACAATCGCAGAATCGATATTCAGCGTACGACAATAATTGGTTATCGCGCCTAAAGCCAAATCTTTGATATGGAGTGTACCCAGTGGCTGGTAATACTGTGAGTTAGGACCTTGCACATGCAATTGCAGAGAATCAGCCAATGCATAATCTTCATTGAAAAGAGCCTTGCGTATCTCTAGTATCCACTTGTGGGCATCAGCATCGAGATTACGGTCTACAGGTTTACCAGTCCAAAGCGTAATATCATTCAGGTAAATCATATTATCGTCAGTACCACCATAAATGAGTGCCCCCAGCTTACCATTTCCAATAGGTAGCGACTCCTCAAAATAAGTAGCTGGCTTGTCATACTGCAGCACCATTGGTGCCTGTTCCTGGGCACACAATGAAAGCGATTTCATTGCAATAGCCACAAATAGTAGGTAATTCTTCATATTTAATTGTTTTTAGTTGTTTCCGCTTGCAAAGATACAAAAATATTCGTATCTTTGCAGCATAAAACCAAAAAATTAAAAACCATGCAGCCAATAAAGACCCTTAATGACATGATTGTCTTCCTCCAAAAGCGAGGTGACAAGAAGCGTGTAGCAGTAGTTTGTGCCAATGATGCCAGTACGCGTTACGCAGTAGAAAAAGGAAAAGAAATGGGATTTATAGAGCCCATTTATGTCGATGGCGACGATAAGGACGAATGTGCGCGTCGTGCTGTAGCTCTTTGTAAGAATGGTGAGGCAGATATCTTAATGAAGGGCCTCATCAACACAGATGTTATCCTGCGCGCGATATTAGATAAGGAGAAGGGCATTCTTCGTCCTGGTCATGTGCTCACACACGTGGCAATGGCAGAGATTCCAAGATATGAGAAGGTGCTTTTCTTTACCGATGCTGCGGTCATCCCTGTGCCCACAGAGGCTCAACGTCGCCAACAGATTCATTATATGAATTATGTATGCCATGCACTTGGTATTGAGGAACCCCGCATCTCATTGATTCACTGTGCAGAGAAAGTTAGCGCCAAGACATTCCCATATACGGTGGATTATCTTGAGATTATCGCAGAAGCTCAGACGGGTAAGTTTGGGCGTTGTATCATTGATGGCCCACTCGATCTTAAAACCTCGCTCGATTCCGTAAGCCTTCGCGAAAAAGGTATTCATAGCGTAATTGATGGTCAGGCTGATGCCTTGATTTTCCCTGATATCGTTGCTGGCAATGTATTCTATAAGACAATTACGCTCTTTGGTTATGCCAAGACTGCAGGTGTATTGCAGGGCACCCAATGTTGCTGCGTGCTTCCATCGCGTGCCGATAGCCCTGAATCGAAATATTACTCTCTTGCACTCGCCGCAATATGAAAATACTAGCTATCAATCCAGGTTCTACATCCACGAAGATTGCCGTCTTTGAGGATGAGACGCCTGTACTTGTGCGTACGATCATTCATACACCAGAGGAACTGGCTGAATTCGATGATGTTATCGAGCAACAGGACTTCCGTCGTCAACTTGTGCTCGATGAGTTGCGTCAGGCCGATATTCCTGTGGAGTTTGATGCTGTAATTGGTCGTGGTGGATTGGTAAAACCGCTTGAAGGAGGTGTTTATGAAATCAATGACCTGATGATTCAGGATACCCATAGTGGTATTGCGCTTCATAATCACGCTTGTAATTTGGGTTGCCTGATAGCTCACGAGATTGCAACAGAAATCAAAGGTTGTCGCTCGTTTATAGCTGATCCTGGCGTTGTCGACGAGCTCAATGACTATGCCCGTATCTCAGGTTCTCCACTAATGAACCGCATTTGTATATGGCATGCATTGAATCAGCGTGCCATCGCCCGTCGCTATGCTTCTGAGATAGGAAAAGAGTATGAAGACCTCAACCTTATTATCTGTCACATGGGAGGTGGTATCTCTGTAGCTGCTCATGATCATGGTCGTGCCGTAGATGCGAATAATGCGCTTGATGGTGAAGGGCCGTTCTCGCCTGAGCGCGCTGGCTCGCTACCCGCTTCCGATCTGATTCGTCTTTGCTTTAGTGGAAAGTACACCGAAAAGCAATTGCTGAAACGTATTGCCGGTAAGGCTGGTCTTAATGCCCATCTTGGTACGAATGATGTGCGCGAGATAATCCGCCGTATTGAGGATTATGGTGATAAACATGCAGAATTAATTCTCAACGCCATGATTTATCACGTGGCCAAGAATATTGCATCTGAAGCAGCTGTGCTTTGTGGTAGTATCGATGCCATCCTTCTTACAGGAGGACTAGCACGTTCAGAATATGTCGTCAGTCGTCTTCGTAAGCGTATTGGGTTCTTGGCACCGGTACGTTGTTTCCCTGGCGAAGATGAAATGGAAGCTCTGGCACTTAATGCCCTTGCTGTATTACGGGGTAAGCGAAAAGCCAAAGATTACAAATAAAAAGAGGTGCGGTTGCACCTCTTTTTTATTTAAGCGTCGATATTTGCATAAGTTGCATTCTTCTCTATGAACTCTCGACGAGGTTCTACGTCATCGCCCATCAGCATTGAGAAGATTTCGTCAGCCTCAGCTGCATTCTCGATGGTTACCTGCTTCAAGAGACGATTTTCAGGATTCATCGTAGTCTCCCACAGCTGCTCAGGGTTCATCTCACCAAGACCTTTGTAACGCTGGGTATGCAAAGCCTTATCCTCACCGTTACCAGCTACATACTTATCGATGAATGCCTGACGCTGTTGCTCTGTATAGCAATATTCAGACTGTTTTTTATAAGTACACTTGTAAAGTGGCGGGGTTGCAATATAGAGGTGACCACCTTGAATCACCTGTGGCATGAAGCGATAGAAGAGTGTCATGATCAGTGTGTCGATGTGAGAACCATCGACGTCGGCATCGGTCATGATGATAATCTTGTTGTAACGCAGCTTATCAATGTTGGCCTCACGATCGCCCTCACCTTCTACACCAAAGCGTACACCAATACTCTGGATAATGTTCATCACAGACTCTGACTCAAAAACACGATGCCACTGAACCTTCTCAACGTTCAGAATCTTACCACGCAATGGCAGGATGGCCTGGAAATGGCGATCACGACCAGACTTTGCCGAACCACCTGCAGAATCTCCCTCGACGAGGAAAATCTCACACTCTTTAGGATCCTTATTAGAGCAGTCAGCGAGTTTACCTGGTAATCCACCACCCGTCATTGGGTTCTTACGCTGAACACTCTCACGAGCTTTACGGGCAGCAATACGGGCTGTAGCAGCGAGTACCACCTTGTCGCAAATCAACTTGGCCTCCTTTGGGTGCTCTTCCAGATAGTTGCTCAGCGCCTCACCAACGGCCTGCTGAACGGCACCTGCCACTTCAGAATTTCCAAGTTTGGTCTTCGTCTGACCCTCGAACTGAGGCTCAGCAACCTTGATAGAAATAACAGCAGAAAGACCTTCACGGAAGTCCTCACCGGCAATCTCAATCTTGGCTTTCTCGATCTGCTTGGAAATCTGAGGATCGGCATCAGCATAAGCCTTCAGCGTACGCGTAAGAGCTGCACGGAAGCCCATCAGATGAGTACCACCCTCAATCGTATTAATATTGTTCACGTATGAGTGGATATTCTCACTGTAGTCAGTATTATACATCACAGCCACTTCGATTGGTGTACCCTGCTTCTCGGTCTTAAGATAAATTACATCATCGAAGAGATGGGTACGGTGACGATCGACGTAGCGTACAAATTCTTTCAGACCGTCCTTGGCGTGGAAGACCTCAGGCTGCTTCAGATTGCCTTCCTCATCGGGGCGCAAGTCTGTTAGCGTGATGGTGATACCTGCATTCAGATAAGCCAACTCACGCATACGACGTGCGATGATGTCATACTTATACTCTGTAGTGGTGAAGATACTGCTATCTGGCCAGAATTGCTGACGGGTACCGGTCTTATCTGTATCACCTACAATCTTCACATCGTAAAGGGGTTTACCCTTCTCATACTCCTGCTGATAGATATGGCCATTGCGGAATACTTGCGACAGCATGTGGGTAGAAAGTGCATTTACACAACTTACACCTACACCATGCAGACCACCCGACACCTTATAAGATCCCTTATCGAACTTACCTCCAGCATGGAGCACGGTCATTACAACCTCGAGAGCACTCTTGTGCATCTTCTCATGCTCGTCTACTGGAATACCACGTCCATTGTCCTGAACGGTGATAGAGTTATCTTCGTTGATTGTTACTTCTATATGAGTACAAAAGCCGGCCATTGCCTCGTCGATAGAGTTATCGACGGTTTCGTTTACCAAGTGGTGAAGTCCCTTTTCGCTGATGTCACCAATATACATCGCAGGGCGCTTACGAACGGCCTCCAAGCCCTCGAGCACCTGAATATTACTCGCGGAATAGTTCTGTTCCTGATTAAGTTGTTCGTCTGTCATCTTACTCTTTTTTCAATTTTGCTTGCAAAGGTACAAAAAAAAAGTCAGATAAACATAGTTTATCTGCAAAAAAAATAAAAAAACCGCAATCTTTTAAGGATTGCGGTCCAAGTCTGTATAGCGGATAAATTATCCCAACT
Organism: uncultured Prevotella sp.; assembly: GCA_905234145.1. GTDB lineage: Bacteria > Bacteroidota > Bacteroidia > Bacteroidales > Bacteroidaceae > Prevotella. The sequence goes on from CAJOGK010000097.1 coordinate 12,354, forward strand.
TGTTGATGTGCTGTGCGAGACTCGACTTCAGGTTTGCAGCCTTGTTCTTGTGGATAATGTTTGTCTTAGCCAACTTGTCGAGCATCTTCTGAACCTTTGGATAGAGAGC
>CAJOGK010000097.1:12487-15338 GCA_905234145.1 uncultured Prevotella sp.
AGCGTTACGCATTGTCTTTGCGTAGTAGTGATTGTGAAGCGCCTTTTTCTTGTCCTGGCGGATTCTCTTCACTGATGATTTGTGATTTGCCATTTTTTTTGAATTGAATTTTGATATTTAACTTAAAGCTTGTGGGTCTTATGTCCTAAAACAGCCCTGGGCAGATTCCTTTCGGAACCCTCTGTCACCGTTTCCGATTTCTCAGTAGCACTGGCTGTGCAGATGGCAGATTTAATTGTGGTAGTCCCTAGGAGAGTCGAACTCCTCTTTAGAGAATGAAAATCTCTCGTCCTAACCGATAGACGAAGGGACCAAGCGCCAAAGCGGGTGCAAAGGTACACAAAATAAGTGAATAGTAAGTAGCTAATAGCAAAGATTCCACCATTATTTAATGTATTTTAACTAAAAGACCTATAAACTATTCACTATTCGCTATAAACTATTCACTAAATTTCGTATCTTTGCAGCATGTTGACAAAAACGCAGGCTATTGTGCTACACTCGCTGAAGTATGGTGAAACCCGTCTGATAGTGGATATGTTCACTCGCAGTATGGGGCGCCAGTCATTTATCGTGAGCATACCAAAGTCGACTAAAGCAAAAATCAAGAAACAGCTTTTCCAGCCGCTTTCCATTCTCGAGATAGAATTCGATTCGCGCCCTAAAGTGCAATTGCAGAAACTAGCCGATGTTAGATTGGCTTCGCCTTTCTCATCGATACCATTCCATGCGCATAAGCTTTCCATCTCGTTGTTCCTGGCTGAATTTCTTTATTATGCCCTCCGTGGGGAACAGGAGAATGAGCATTTGTTTGACTATGTGGCTAATAGTCTTTTATGGCTTGATAGTCAACAAGACAGGTTTTCAAATTTCCATTTGGTATTCTTAATGCGTCTGTCCCGATTCCTTGGTTTTTATCCTAATCTCGATCATTATCAGTCTGGCGATTATTTCGATCTTCGTGAAAGTATGTTCCAGTCTGCCCCACCCGTTCATCGCGACTTCCTTTTCCCGGAGGAGGCTAATAAAGTGCAACTGATGATGCGTATGGATTTCCCCACCATGCACCTTTATCGTATGTCGCACGATGACCGCAACCGTCTTTTGGAAGTGACGTTAAAGTATTATCATCTGCATTTGCCTGATTTCCCTGAATTAAAATCAGTCAGTGTGTTACAAGAACTCTATCATTAAACCAACAATTATAACAATGAAAAAGAATGTTTTAACCCTCGCAATGGCTTGTTTGGCGATAGTCGCACAGGCCCAGAAGCCTGCAATCCCACGCGATGCAGCATTAGAAGCAAAGATTGAGAAAACCCTCGCCAAGATGACCCTCGACGAGAAGATTGGGCAAATGCTCGAACTGAACCTCGACGTAATGGGTAAAATGACCGTTGAGAATGCAAAAGTAGATCGCGAGAAGGTTCGCTCTGTGATGCAGCAGTATGGCAGGTCGGAAGAAGAAATCAAAGGTATCCTTGCGATGTCGGATCAGGAAATCATCGACAAGTTAGGTGGATTTCCTGTAGACATCTATCAAGGCGACACCAAACGCGTATGGAAACTCAATGAAGTGATCTCGAAATGGAAGGTGGGTTCTATCTTAAATGCACCAGGCACACGCGCTTCGAGTGTAGAGCAATGGCAGAAATGGATTCAGCTGATTCAGGAGAAGTCGATGAAATACCTCGGCATTCCTGACATCTATGGCCTTGACCATAACCATGGTGTGACCTATACTCAAGGTGGAACACTCTTCCCACAACCCATCAACTTAGGTGCTTCCTTTAATACAGAGTTAGCTCGCATTGGTGCTGAAATTACAGCCTATGAGAGTCGTGCAGCCAATTGTCCTTGGGTTTATAATCCTGTAGTCGACCTGAGTCGCGATCCTCGTTGGCCTCGTGTTTATGAGAGTTTTGGCGAGGATGCCATCGTAAACAGCAAGATGGTTGAGGCAGAGATTAAGGGTTATCAAGGAGAGGACAACAACCACATCGACCGCTTCCATGTAGGTACTAGCACGAAGCACTATTTTGCCTATGGTGCGCCCTGGACTGGTAAGGATCGTACCCCAGCCTACCTCAATCCGCAGATGATCCGTGAAAAGTATTTCGAGCCCTTCAAGGCTGCAGCCCTCGCTGGTACATTGACGATGATGGTGAACTCTGCCTCAGTAAATGGTGTACCTCTGCATGCCAGCTATGAGTATCTTACCAAGTGGCTGAAGGAGGATTTGCAATGGGATGGATTCTTGGTTACTGACTGGGCTGACATCAATAACCTTTTCTCTCGCGAAAAGGTAGCAAAGGATAAGAAAGATGCCATTCGTATCGCCATCAATGCAGGTATCGACATGTCGATGGATCCCTATAGCGTGGAGTTCTGCATCCTATTGAAAGAACTCGTCAACGAGGGCAAAGTAAAGATGGAACGTATCGACGATGCTGTCCGTCGTATTCTTCGCGCAAAATATCGTTTAGGTCTCTTCGATGAGCCAAACACGGGTGGCAAGGGTTTCGAGAAGTTTGGTTGCGATGAGTTCGCCAAGGCTTCCTTGAAAGCAGCTGAAGAATCAGAGGTACTGCTTAAAAACGATGCCATTTTGCCTCTCGCTAAAGGAAAGAAAATCCTCCTGACTGGTCCTAACGCCAACCAGATGCGTTGCTTGCATGGTGGTTGGAGCTACACTTGGCAGGGATCTAAGGCAGAGGATCTCTCTGAAAAGTACAACACCATCTACGAGGCCCTTTGTAATAAGTATGGTAAAGAGAACATCATCCTTGAACAGGGTGTTACCTATAATGAGAATGGTGCTTATTATGATGAGAACAAGCCTGAAATCGAT
>CAJOGK010000098.1 GCA_905234145.1 uncultured Prevotella sp.
TTGGCATTCTCAAACTGATTCAGCTCGGGATGGCGCTTGATAATATTGTCGAGGAATGCCAAGCCACGGCCTTTACCACCTAAAGAGCCATCTCCAATGCGTGCGAAGTGGCTATAGGCATCGAATTTCATTCGGTCAAATACAGCTACGACACCTATGTTCTTCATCTTTCGATACTGCACAATGGCATCAAAGATAATCTGACGGTGGGCATCCACATCTTTTAATTTATGCCATGTAACATGTTTCAGGAAAGCCGACACCGGAAAAATGGCACGTGCCGTAAGCCAACGACTCATGTGATTTCGCGACACATGATAGAGCATCGAGTCGTATGGAATCTTGAAGATATTGTCCTGAAGTTCCTTCAATGACGATACACGAAAGACTTCTTCCTTGGTTTTCGGATCACGGAAAATAAAATCGCCAAACCCCATGTGCTCTTCTATCAAATGATGAAGGTCGACATTCATCTTCGTCGAGTTCTTGTCAATAAAGTGGAATTTCTCAGCTTCGGCTTTCGCCTTGTTGGCTGTCTCAGACGAATTAAGGATTAATGGCACATACTCATCACGACGACGAATCTCGCGAAGCAGTTTCAGGCCTGCTTCTGGATCACCCTCCTCTACATGACTCAGTCTGCCCTCGTGTACTTTCATCGGGAATCGTGTATCACTTATCACGCCCAATGTGTTTTCGTGATACTTCTCGTAAAGCATCATGGCCTCCTCGTAGGTGGTGGCAAGCACAACCTTTGGTCGGCCTCTTTTTCGCTGGGCAGCTGCATGAGGGTTCAAGGCTTCGGTAGAGAAGCGTTTCGACTGGGCCAGGATATAATTATAAAGGTTGGGAAGCACACTACTATAGAAGCGGATGTTATCCTCCACCAAAAGAATCATCTGAACACCAGCCTCCTTGATGTCATGATCAATATTCATCTTATCCTCAATCAGTTTAATGATCGACATGATAAGGTTAGTATTGCCCAACCAGCAGAAAACATAGTCAAACACTGACATGTCTTCATCTTGAATACGCTTGGTGATACCATGTGAGAAAGGTGTTAGAACAACACAAGGAATATTCGGATGAGCTGCTTTGACTTCTCGCGCGACAGTAAAAGCATCATTATCCGCATTACCAGGCATACAGATCACCAAGTCAATGTCGGTCGTCTTTAGCACCTCATTGGCTTCCTCTGTCGTCGATACCTGCGTAAAGGTAGGTGGGTAACGCATACCCAATTCCATGTACTCATCGAAAATCTTCTCATCCACACGTCCGTCGTCTTCAAGCATGAAGGCATCGTACGGATTAGCCACTATCAGTACGTTGAATATTCGACGTGTCATCAGATTAACGAACGACACATCTTTAAGGTAGAATTTATTCCACTCCTGGGGTATTTTAGTTACTTGTTCCAGCATATTGAGCGCAAAGATACAACTTTTTTCGAAGTTAATCACAAAATTCCAATACTTTTTGTAACTTTGTGCACAAAATAATCAAACCTATACATTATGAAGTCTAAAAATCTTAGAATGCCCTTTATGATGGCTTGCTGTGCAATCTTGGCACTCTCTTGTGCCAAGAACGTTGAGAATGTTAAGTCTGAACTTACAACTGTAGGTAATCCCTATCTCCCATTGTGGGAACATATTCCCGATGGAGAGCCTTATGTTTTTGAGGATCCTGACAACCCCGGAAAGCAGCGTGTGTATATCTATGGATCTCATGATAATCTGAAAACAATGTATTGCGGGCGCGACCAGGTGGTATGGTCTGCCCCCGTTGATAATCTCAGTCAGTGGCGCTATGACGGTGTTATCCTCGTGGTTGATAAGAACGCCAAGGGGGAGCCTTTCGACTCAGTAAGTACAGCTGACGTGCTCTTTGCCCCTGATGTTACTTTGGTAACAGACAGTACTGGCAAAAAGACCTATTACCTCTTTCCAAATGACCAGACCGGTGGACGAAATGGGCTGATTGCCAAAAGCGACCGTCCGAACGGTCCTTTCGAGGTATGCAACTGGAATGCTGACGATCCCAATAAGGTTGACGGTATTTACGGCTTCGATCCTGCCGTATTTGTCGATGATGATGGACGTGTGTATGGCTACTGGGGCTTTGAGCACTCATACGCTGCTGAGATAGACCCCGCTACTATGTGTACGGTAAAACCTGGCACAAAGATTGTCGACGGCATGGTATCTGGCAGAAATGAGCCAGGTAAGTTCCGTTTCTTCGAGGCATCGTCAATTCGTAAAATCAAGGATAAGTATGTCTTTATCTACAGCCGTTGGACGGAACCTGGTGAATTTGGTCTCCCCGACACCAACTATACCCTCGCTTACGCCTATAGCGACAAGCCTTTAGGTCCTTGGACTTACGGTGGAACCATTATCGACGGACGAGGACGTGAGATTAACGAACAAGGTGATACCATTGCTTCTGGCGTTGTAAGTGGCAACACACATGGCAGCATCTGTGAGGTCAATGGTCAGTGGTATGTTTTCTATCATCGTCAGGCAGGTCTTGATGAATATGCCCGTCAGGCCATGGTAGCGCCCATAGAGGTTAAAGTAGAAGAAGGCGTTGGCGGTAAAGTGGAAATTTCTGAGGGTGAATACAACTCTGAGGGCTTCGCACTCGAAGGTCTCGACCCCTTTGAGCGCCATTCTGCAGGTATCGCCTGCTGGATTACTGGTCCGAAAGTGGCAGTACACGAATGGCCGAAGAATGTCTATTACGGCTCTTATGTAGAGACATCTTACGGTACAGAGACGAATTTCGACGAGCCCTATGACCTGAAGAACAATACCAACCGTGTGGTTAACAATACGGATGGTTCGATTGTGGGCTACAAGTACTTTAACTTCACAAAGTCATACGATGGCGACTATCTGCAACTGTTATTACGCCTGATACCAGAAGGCATTGATGGCGCTATCAATATTATGATCGACAGACCATGGGAGTCGCAAGGCGGCAAACTCTTGGGAACCATTACATTAAAGGCGGATATGCCGAAGGAATCTACTGAGATGGCAATAGAACTCCCTGCACTTGCCGACTATACAGGCAAGCATGCGCTATTCTTTGTATTTGCTTCAGATACGAAAGAGAAGTCTATTTGTACCTTGGAGGATTTCGCCTTTAGATATTAAATTACCGCTTCAACTGTTTTACAGGGAAGGTAAAATAGGTATCTGGGAAAGGTTCATTACGCAGAGTAAAGTGCCACCACTCACTGTCGAGAGGTTTGAAGCCATGTCGTAACATGGCCTGGCGGAGAATCATGCGGTTGGCAAACTGCTCTGCTGTAATGGAGCGCCCTACTGGACTCTTGTGATTATCTCCTGTATACTCACCCGTCTCTGGATTACCACAGAAATCGGGATGACTCTCTTCACCAAACCAGTCGAAGGTTCCACCCATATCAACTTCTTTTTCTGTAGTCATATCGAAAAGAGTCAGGTCAACCGTGCTTCCACGGGTATGACCACTCTTTTCCATGATATAATCCTGTGCGAAAAGAACGCTTTTGTCCAAATCGGGATAAAAATAGGTTTTCATCTTAATATCGGGGATATCCTTCGACCAGCGCACGAAGTGATCAACACCCATTTGCGGACGATAGGCATCATAAATCTTCAAACGATAGCCTTGCGCCATCACATCGTCGCTCACTGCACGTAAACTATCTGCCGCCACTCGGGTCAACAAGGCTGTCGGCTCCAGATAACCGTCAATTCGAGCCCCCACGAAATTATAGGTACCGAAATAACGAATCTCCAAGATGGCGTCAGGCACGGCATCAGTGAGCGTTACAAACTGACTCGAATCTTCAGTTGGTGTAACAATAGGATTGTTTTCTTTGTTTGTACAATATGTTGCGATAATCGCAACACATATTAATAAAACTGCGGTAATTGCCCAATATTTCCCTTTCATCTCACAATCGTTTTTAAGACCTTTTTCATCAAATAACGCAGCAAAGATAAGAAATAATTAATAATTGACCATTAATAATTGATTATTTTTTGTAATTTTGCAGGCAAAATGCTAAAAACGAAATAATCATGGAAAAGAAACTAAGGCAGGGTTCGCTCTGCGTACAAGCTGGCTATAAAGCCAAAAATGGAGAACCGATAGAATTACCCATCATTCAGAGTACAACTTTTAAGTATGACGACTCTGACGAGATGGCAAAGTTGTTTGATCTGGAGAAGGAAGGCTATTTCTATACCCGTCTGCAGAATCCCACTAACGATGCTGTGGCTGCAAAGATAGCTACACTGGAAGGCGGTGTAGGTGCAGTGCTCACTTCGAGTGGTCAGGCAGCCAACTTCTACGCCATCTTCAACATCTGTCAGGCTGGCGATCACTTCATTACCTCCAACGAGATCTATGGCGGCACCTATAATCTCTTCGGTGTGACGCTGAAGAAGCTCGGTATCGAATGCACGTTCATCTCGCAGGAGGCCTCGGATGAGGAGATCCAAGCTGCATTCCGTCCGAATACAAAGGCTATGTTCGGAGAGACCATATCGAACCCTGGTTGTGCAGTGTTCGATATCGAGCGTTTTGCAAAGATCGCTCATAAGAACGGTGTGCCACTCATTGTAGACAATACATTCGCCACACCTATCAACTGTCGTCCATTCGAGTGGGGTGCTGATATCGTTACCCACTCTACCACGAAGTATATGGATGGTTTGGCTACACAGGTAGGCGGTGTTGTGGTGGATAGTGGTAATTTCGACTGGATGGCACACGCTGATAAATTCCCTGGTCTTTGCACACCAGATGAATCATATCATGGCCTTACTTACGTGAAAGCCTTCGGTAAGATGGGCTTCACGACAAAACTTGTGGCTCAGCTGATGCGTGATTTAGGATCAATACCCGCCCCACAGAATTCTTTCTTGTTGAACATGGGACTTCAGACACTGCACCTCCGCATGGCACAGCATTGCAAAAATGCCCAGCGTGTTGCAGAGTTCCTGCACGATGAGCCTAAAGTGGCATGGGTACACTATTGCGGACTGCCAGACGACGACAACTACGCACGAGGACAGAAATACTTACCTAACGGTTCTTGCGGTGTGATTGCATTCGGTTTGAAAGGCACACGCGAAACCGCTATTAAGTGGATGGATTCACTGGAAATGATCAACATTGTAACACATGTGGCTGATGCTCGCACCTGCGTACTTCATCCCGCCAGCCATACACACCGCCAACTCTCTGATGAGCAACTGCGCGAAGCTGGCGTGGCACCAGACTTGATTCGTTTATCTGTTGGTATAGAAGATGTAGAGGATATACTTGACGATATCAAGCAGGCTTTGGCCAAGATTTAACAAATTGTAACTTTATAATAAAAATATTCGGTACTTTCCTTGGAAGGTACCGATATTTTTTCTACATTTGCACCATCAAAGTAACATATTGACAAACTTAAAACAATTATTCAAGAAGTTGAGAAAATCATGCAAGCCTTGGAGCAGAAGCATCCTGGCGAATTAGAGTTCTTACAGGCTGTAAGAGAAGTTTTGGAATCAATTAAAGACGTTTACAACCAGCACCCTGAGTTCGAGAAGGCAAAGATCGTTGAGCGCATTGTTGAACCAGAGCGCATCACGACTTTCCGAGTACCCTGGGTTGATGACAAAGGTGAGGTACAGGTTAACATCGGCTACCGTGTACAGTTTAACAGCGCTATCGGCCCATACAAAGGCGGTCTGCGCTTCCACCCATCAGTAAACCTCAGCATTCTGAAGTTCCTCGGTTTCGAGCAGACTTTTAAGAATGCCCTTACAACCCTGCCTATGGGTGGTGGTAAAGGTGGATCTGACTTTGCACCTCGTGGTAAGAGCGATGCAGAGATTATGCGTTTCTGCCAGGCCTTTATGTGCGAACTCTATAAGGTTATTGGTCCCGACATGGACGTACCTGCAGGCGATATCGGCGTAGGTGGACGTGAAATCGGTTATCTGTTCGGCATGTACAAGAAGCTGACAAGCCAGTTCCATGGTGCCACCCTTACAGGTAAAGGTATGGAATGGGGCGGTTCTATCCTCCGTCCTGAGGCTACTGGTTACGGTGCTTTGTATTTTGTTCATCACATGATGGATACCCACGGTCTCGATATCAAGGGTAAGACGATTGCCCTCTCTGGTTTCGGAAATGTAGCATGGGGTGCAGCTAAGAAAGCTACCGAATTGGGTGCAAAGGTTATTACCATCTCAGGTCCTGACGGCTACATCTACGATCCTGCAGGTCTGGATGATGAGAAGATTGAGTACATGTTGGAACTCCGCGCCAGTGGCAACGATGTTTGTCAGCCTTACGAAGAGGAGTTCGAGGGCTCGAAGTTCTTTGCAGGCAAGAAGCCATGGGAGCAGAAAGCTGATATCTATCTGCCATGTGCTACCCAGAACGAGCTCAATGGTGCCGATGCCGACATGATTCTGGCCAACAAGCCACTCTGTGTTGCTGAGGTATCTAACATGGGATGCACCGCAGAAGCTGTAAATAAGTTCATTGCTGCTGGTCAGCTCTTTGCTCCTGGCAAAGCTGTTAATGCCGGTGGTGTAGCAACCTCTGGACTGGAGATGACCCAGAACTCAATGCGTATGGCCTGGACAGCAGACGAAGTTGACCAGCGTCTGCATCAGATTATGTCTGGCATCCATGAGCAGTGCGTAAAGTATGGTAAAGAACCTAGTGGTTACATCAACTATGTCAAGGGCGCCAATGTAGCAGGCTTCATGAAGGTAGCAAAGGCTATGCTTGCCCAGGGCATCGTATAAACTAGAGGTGAGAGGTAAGAGGTGAGAGGTAAGAGAATAGACCTGGGGCAAAAAGAACATCATAGATGGACAATAAGAGTTATAGTGATTACTATCGCTGTACTCTCGCCTCTTTTGTATTCTCTCACCTCTCACCTCTTACCTCTTACCTCTAAGATGAACGCCCAAGGCGTTCAGACAGGTAAAGCTTCTTTTTATTCCAAGAAGTTTACAGGCCGTAAAACTGCCAATGGTGAGAGTATTCATCATGACTCCCTGACCTGTGCTCATAGGACGTATCCTTTTGGTACATTACTCAAGGTTACGAATCCCGCTAACGGCCTTCATGTCATTGTAAGGGTAACCGATCGCGGCCCTTATATTAAGGGAAGAATAATCGATCTTTCTGTTCGTGCTGCAAAGGAGCTGGGAATCTTATCGCAAGGCATCGCTCCTGTAATTGTAGAGCGATATGATGAATCGATCATTCCATTTAAACCTGCCGAATTCATCAACATACCAGAATTAGACTTAGGTACAAATGAAGGTTCTATTATTAAACCTATCTGGGTGGAATTACGTGACCAATATAGGAAACAACAAAAAGAAAATAAGCGATAGGTTTTCCTATCGCTTACTTGTTTTAATTCTGAATTCTCTAGTTTGAGAAGTTATTTCATTACCACCTTGTTTTACACCTATACAGAAAATGGCCTCACCGTCTCTTAACCGGTCATCAGCTTTTATCGTTGCCGTATATCGGATACCTTTACCTGGAGCAATACTTTCTACGAGTACATTTTCTGAAATACGAATATGCCTGTTTCCAGTCAATTCTGTAACCACTGGTAATACGCGATATGCTGGTACAGTAGACGTGTTAAACACCTCAAACACCATTCGGGCCGATTCACCGCGAGCTAACACGTCATCACGATTCGAATCAATCAAACGTGGCTTGCGTATTTCAAGGCTTGGAGTCGTTGCAGATGTAGCATCATCTACCCTACTATTGAAATCTTCATCAAAGCCATAAAGCCTATCATCTCCACTATTGGATTCATCATACATCTTTTCATCAGACTGAACACGATCATATTGGGATCTGTTCATACGGGATTGCTCACGATTTGCCCGATACGTTTCATATCGTTGCTGCTCGGCATTATCAGCAGCAGCACCTACAGCCGCACCAACAACAGCACCACCTGCCAAACCTATCAAAGTTCCGATGTCGCTACCACGTGGACCACCGGCAATACCACCGATGGCAGAACCTATTATCGAGCCAAAGCTACCACCTGTATACGCTCCCACGCCAGCGTAACTTCCACAACTGCTAAGAAGTAAGATAGCACCTACAGATAAAACCAATGTTCTCTTCATATCCGTTACATTTTAAATTATCACGCTGCAAAGATAAGCATAATCCCATAAATAAAAAAAAGGATTTCCCCTAAATTGATGTAGGGGAAACCCTATAGGTTTGAAATAACCAAAAAGATCTTTATTCAGCCTTTGCCTCTTCTGCAGGAGCTTCAGCAGGTGTTTCCTCTGCCTTAACCTCTTCTGCAGCAGGAGCTGCCTCAGCCTTTGGAGCAGACTTGCGTGAACGGCGAGTGCTCTTCTTCTTAGTATCCTTAGCCATTGCCTCATCGAAGTCAACGAGCTCGATGAAACAAACTTGAGCTGCATCACCCTGACGGGTACCCAACTTGATGATACGGGTGTATCCACCGGGACGATCACCTACCTTCTGTGCTACCTCACCGAACAGAACCTTGATAGCTTCCTTGTTCTGCAAGTAGCTGAATACTACACGACGAGAGTTTGTAGAATCCTCCTTAGACTTTGTAATCAGGGGCTCTACATACTTCTTCAAGGCCTTAGCCTTTGCAACGGTCGTAGTGATTCTTTTGTGCATAATCAGCGAAATAGCCATGTTAGCAAGCATAGCACTACGGTGACTAGCAGTACGACCGAGATGGTTGAATTTCTTACTATGTCTCATTTTTCTTTTTTCTTTTTATTGGGCATTCGGTTAGTTCCTCGCGGACTTACTCCCTGTCCAGTTTATACTTTGAAATATCGGTTCCAAACGACAGATTCAGACTCTCGAGCAAATCATCAAGCTCAGTGAGCGATTTCTTACCAAAGTTGCGGAACTTCAGGAGGTCAGTCTTATTATACTGTACCAAGTCACCAAGTGTCTCCACATCAGCAGCTTTCAGACAGTTGAGAGCACGAACAGAAAGGTTCATGTCAACAAGACGTGTCTTGAGCAACTGGCGCATGTGCAGAATCTCCTCATCAAACTCCTGGTTGCCCTCAGTATCGCTTGTTTCAAGCGTGATCTTCTCATCAGAGAACAGCATGAAGTGATAAATCAGAATCTTGGCGGCTTCCTTCAGTGCATCCTTTGGGTGGATGGAGCCGTCCGTCGTAACTTCAAGTACGAGCTTATCGTAGTCAGTCTTCTGCTCAACACGATAGGGCTCAACAGCGTACTTCACATTACGAATCGGAGTGTAAATAGAATCGATTGCTATTACATTAACATCAGTGCAGAACTCGCGATTTTCATCAGCGGGTACATAACCACGACCTTTGTTAATAGTAAGATCAATCTGCATCGATGCCTTGGAATCTAAATGACAAATCACCAAATCGGGATTCAGCACCTCAAATCCAGTCAGATACTTGCCTATATCAGAGGCTTTGAATTCTGTAGTATTCTCGACCGTGATACTGACTTTCTCATTCTCGAATTCTTCTACTACTTGCTTGAACCGAACTTGTTTCAGGTTCAAGATCATGTTGGTTACATCTTCCTTAACACCAGGCACAGAAGAGAACTCATGCTCAACACCCGCAATACGGATTGTGTTGATGGCATAACCCTCAAGTGATGAAAGAAGAATGCGGCGCAGGGCGTTACCAATAGTTACACCAAAGCCTGGCTCCAAAGGACGAAATTCGAACTTGCCGAATTTGTCGTTAGCCTCCAACATTACGACTTTATCAGGTTTTTGAAATGCTAATATCGCCATTAATTTAAATGATTTTAGTTCTTAGAGTACAACTCAACGATTGACTGTTAATATTCTCGGGGATGTCGGCACGATCCGGCATGTGCAGGAACTTACCAGCTTTTGCATTCTCATCCCACTCGATCCAAGGGTACTTGCTATGGTTGAAACCAGCAAGGGCTGCCTCAATAACCTCGAGAGACTTAGACTTCTCGCGAACAGCTACGATCATACCAGGCTTAACCTGGAAAGAAGGAATGTTCACAACCTTGCCATCAACAGTAATGTGCTTGTGGCCCACGAGCTGACGAGCAGCTGCACGAGTAGGAGCAATACCCAAACGGAACACAACATTATCGAGTCGGCTCTCCAAGAGCTGCAGGAGCACCTCACCAGTGATACCCTCAGCCTTAGCTGCCTTCTCAAACATATTACGGAACTGGCGCTCAAGTACTCCATAGGTATACTTGGCCTTCTGCTTCTCTGCCAGCATGACAGCATACTCCGACTGCTTGCGGCGACGGTTATTGCCATGCTGTCCCGGGGGGAAGTTCCTGCGGGACGGGCCGAAGATGGCTTCTCCAAATCGGCGGGCAATTTTTGATTTCGGTCCTAAATATCTTGCCATAATTTGATAAAAATAATAATCTGTTAAATTCAATAATAATTATACACGACGACGCTTTGGAGGGCGACATCCGTTGTGTGGCAGTGGAGTAACGTCGATAATCTCCATTACCTCAATACCTGCGCCATGGATGGCACGGATAGCTGACTCACGGCCGTTACCGGGACCCTTTACATAGGCCTTTACCTTGCGCAGACCAAGGTCGTAAGCAACCTTTGCGCAATCCTCTGCTGCCATCTGGGCTGCATAAGGCGTATTTTTCTTTGAACCACGGAATCCCATCTTACCTGCAGATGACCAAGAGATAATCTGACCCTCGTCATTTGCCAGAGATACAATAATATTATTGAAAGAACTGTGTACGTGGAGCTGGCCGATAGCATTTACTCTCACGTTTCTCTTCTTTGAAGTGACTGTTTTCTTTGCCATAATTCTTTTAATCTTTAATGTTTAATGTTTAACAGAATTACTTCGTAGCCTTCTTCTTGTTAGCAACAGTCTTCTTCTTTCCCTTACGGGTACGAGCATTATTCTTTGTGCTCTGACCACGAACAGGAAGACCATTACGATGACGGACTCCACGATAGCAACCAATATCCATCAGTCGCTTGATATTCAACTGGATCTCACTGCGGAGATCACCTTCTACTTTGAATTCAGCGCCGATGATTTCACGGATTTTGGCTGCCTGGTCGTCACTCCACTCGCTTACCTTCAGGTCGCGGCTGACACCTGCCTTATCCAATATCTTTGCTGAACTACTTCGACCAATACCATAGATATAGGTCAATGCGATTTCGCCACGCTTATTCTGGGGCAAA
>CAJOGK010000099.1 GCA_905234145.1 uncultured Prevotella sp.
ATACGCTCCTTAGAACCCTCGATAATTTTGTAAGCGACAGTGATAGTGTCACCAGCCTTGAACTCTGGGAACTTCTTGCCGGTTGCAAATGCTTCTTCAGCAACTTTAATCAAATCCATGACTTTTTACTTTTTATTTTTTTACTTGTTTGCTGTATCGTTCCAACGCAACATAACAGGCCTCTCGATACTTCCTGCCAGCGATTACGCCGAAAAGCGGGTGCAAAGGTACTAATAAGTAGGTAAATATCCAAAGATTTTCCATATTTTTTTTGTTTTTTGGCCAAAAGTTGTTATCTTTGCACTCGTAAAACCTAAATTTATGAAGTATAAACATGTTTTTTTAGGCAGTTTAGCTGCGTTGATGATGTTCTCATGTGCCCCCAAGCAATACCAGATTGTTGGTGTTGAGCGCACGCGTATCATCGTAGACAGCCATTACGATCAGAATCCTGACGAGGCTGCTGCTCAATTCTTGGCACCCTATAAAAGGGTGAACGATAGTATTATGGGACCAGTGGTGGGCGCTGTCGCTCGTAACATGAGTCCCAATCGTCCAGAAAGCACACTCTCCAACCTGCTTACCGACATTCTGGTGTGGGCGGCAAAGGATTATGGAGAGCGACCCGTATTGGGTATCTACAACATGGGTGGTATACGTGCCGACCTGACCAAGGGCGATGTAACCTATGGCGACGTGCTGGATGTGGCCCCTTTCGAAAACAAGATTTGTTTCCTGACACTTACTGGCGAAGCGCTTCTGGAAGTGTTCCAGCAGATGGCTTATCGTGGCGGCGAGGGCGTGAGCAAGGGTACGGAGCTCGTGATCGAGATGGATAAAGACAACGAACACGGCAAGCTCGTTTCTGCCCGCTTGCACGGCAAGGATATCGACCCGAAGGGCGAATACCGCATCGCTACCATCAACTATCTGATAGAGGGTAACGATGGCATGCCTTCTCTGGGTAAGGGTACGAATTTAGTTGCACCTAATGATGCCAGCAACAATACGCGATTCCTGATTATGAACTATTTCAGGGAGCATCAGGCTCGTGGTGAAGTGGTGGATGCACAGATCGAAGGAAGAATAACGATTAAGAAATAAAATGGAAGTTATGAAGTCATATATATATAATAAGGTGGTAATGAGGTTGGTAATGGGTCTTTTACCTTTTTACCTTTTTACCTTTTTACCTTTAAACGTTGGTGCCAAGAAGCATAAGCAGCTCGTGATACTGCATACCAACGATACGCACTCTACCATCCTGCCACTTAACCAGAATCTCGACAATAAGGACTTGGCAGGTCGTGGCGGTTTTCTGCGTCGTGTTAACATGGTGAAGGAACAAAGAGCCCAGCATCCTAACCTGTTGCTCTTCGATTCTGGTGACTTTTCGCAGGGATCGGGCTATTACACGCTCTTTAAGGGTGAGGTAGAGATAGGTCTGATGAACCTGATGAAATACGATGCTGCCACCATCGGCAACCATGAGTTTGACTTTGGGCTCGACAATATGGCCAAGCTTTTCCGTATGGCCGAGTTCCCCATTATCTGTTCTAACTACGACTTTACGGGTACACCTTGCGAGGGACTGGTAAAGCCATACATCGTGCTGAAGCGCGATGGGGTGAAGATTGGCGTGTTTGCTCTTGCTCCGGCAATGAAGGGTCTCGTATTTGACGGCAACTGCAAGGGTGTGGCATTTCTCGACCCCGCTGAGACGGCTCAGAAGTATATCGATATCCTTCGCAAACAGGAGAAGTGCGATATCGTGATCTGCGTGTCGCATCTGGGATGGAAGTCGGAATATTCGGATGAGGATTTTGTGAAGCTTACCGAGGGTTGCGATTTGGTATTGGGTGGACATACCCATACCTATATGCCCGTACTGGAGTACGCTCCCGATAAGAACGGCAAAAAGATTCCCGTGGATCAGAACGGAAAGCATGGCGTGTTTATCGGTAAGATGGTATTAGAACTGGAAAAGTAGCGTTTACTCGAAATAGAGCGTCAATACAATCATTTTGCTGTGGCCCTGAGTCACAGCATTTGTGTATATACGCTTGTTGGCATCCTTCAGCTCGTTGGCATGCCCGTGGTCGATGGCGTCTTTCAGACTATAGCAGAACTTCAGTTCGGGTATCAGCTTGAAAAACGGCAAGTAGAAATCGCAACCCAAGCCGATTTCGAGCATCAGGTCGCTGCGTTTCAATTGAATGAAATCCTGGTTCTTGCTGGTAAGGTTTATCATGGGATTGACACCAGCCATCAGGTAGGGGCGATAGTTGTTCCATCGCTGAGCGCTGAACTTCAGGTCTACTGGGAATGAAACGTAGGTATTCTTCAGGTCTTGTCGCTCTTCGTGAGGCTGGCCTTGCTGATCAAGGTCTGTCAGATTATGAAATACGAGGTGCTTGGCGCCAAAGTGCATGGTGGGCGAGATTCTCAGGTTCAGATGGTTGGAGAGTCTCAGGTCGGCCAATACACCTACAGAAAAACCTGCGTTCCAACGGTCGTTGTCGCACACGATAGTTTGCGTTTGCTGCGTGCCATCCTCCAATGTGATGGTCTGTGGCCCTGCATTAGAGAACTCGATGTCTTGCAGGTTCATGCCCACGAGGATACCGAAATGCATGGGTCGCAAATCCACGTAAGGCTTATATTGTATCTTTCTGGTCTGACCCATCGTGGTGGTGGCCATCAGGCAGAGCGCGACGAGAAAGAGCATGATTCTAGCTTTATTCATAACATAATAACGCAGAAAAGCGCCCATTATTATATGTTTTTTATTAAGACAACGTTTAAATTGCAAAAAAATCTACCTAAAGTTTGGTATAATTAAAAATTATTAGTACCTTTGCGTCATCAAAAGTGAGTATTTACATTATTAACAATTTAAATTATATCGATTATGGCATATGTAATTGGTGACGACTGCATCGCTTGCGGTACATGTCAAGGTGAGTGCCCCGTTGAGGCAATTTCTGAGGGTGAGAAGTATTCTATCAATCCCGATCTCTGCACAGAGTGTGGTACTTGTGCATCTGTTTGTCCTTCTGAGGCAATCAGCCTGCCCTAATTACGTCTGGTACGTAATAAAAGCTCTGGGAGCCTTTATTATTGCTTAGAAGAATCCGAAGAAGTAGATCACTGCCACCTTCTTGGGGTCTCTCATATTGCGAGCCTCGCCAATCTGGCTACCACCCTTGTAAACAGCACCATTCGAGCGTATCTCACCAATCTTGGAGCCGTTCTCATAAACATCGCCATTCGAGCGCACTTCGCCAATCTGAGAACCACTCTTGTAAATGGCTCCGCTTGAACGAATCTCACCCTTACAGCTACCACCTACGTAAATGTCGCCGTTAGAGCGGAGTTCGCCACGCTGGCTACCACCGATATACACGGCACCATTCGAGCGGAGTTCGCCAAACTGACTACCTCCACGGTAAAGGGCAGAGGCATCGCTACTGCTACTGCTGCTCTGTACAACCTTATCTTTAAAGAAGAAGAAATAGAAAGCTGCGGCGATGACGGTATTATTGTTGGTGCCACGCAGTTTGCCGATGGTAGAGTGCGAGCCGTTCTCGTATGTGCCACTGCGGTAGTAGCCAATGGTGCTATGCGAACTATTCTCCATGGTACCACTGCGGTAGTAACCGATGGTAGAGTGAGAGCCATTTTCTATGGTACCATTCGATCTTACATAGCCGATCGTAGAGTGCGAGCTGTTTTCCACTGTTCCGTTTGTCTTAATGTAGCCGATGGTAGAGTGCGAGCTGTTCTCTACAGTACCGTTCGATCTGATATAGCCAAGGGTAGAGCTACTGCCATTCATGATTTCTACGTTGAGCTCGCTCCACTCTTTTTTCAGGGCCTCTTCGCGAGCAAGGCGCTCCTGGCGCTCTTTTTCTGCACGGGCAGCAGCTTCGGCTGCAGCCTTTGCCTTTTCCTCCTTCCATTGGGTGACCTGGTTCTTTGAAATAAGTGCACCGTGGAAGGTATAGGCAATGAGCAACGGACTGACATGTCCCTCGAACGAACCTATCTCATGGCCGAAACAGGTGGCTTTCTGCATGGTTACCTCGCCAATCACCTCGCCATCCATCGATATCTTATTAGTTTGTGGGTCAAACTTGATGGTGCCAAGGTTAGGACTCTCGATGGTGCCGTCGTTGCTAATTTTACCTTTCGGAGTACCGTTCTTGCTCGTCCAAGTACCAGTGGCAGGGTCGAGTTTGTAGCTCACCTTTTGTCCTGCGAACTCGCCTTCGTCGTAAGTCTGATTAAAGGTGATTTCAAGTTTTACGGGATCCCAAGTGCCGATAGGGGTGTTGCCCCATCTGATGGTGTTGAGTGCGCCTGTTTCTGCAGGTTGAGGGATGGTTGGTGTAATACTCTTAATGGCATTCTGGATAGAGTCTCTACGCTGTTGCTGTCGGTCAATCTCTTTTTCTTGCTTGGTTTTGATACCTGCGGCTTTACGGGCCTTGTTTACCAAACCACCAAGTCCAAACTGTGCCTCAGCGGGTGTGCTGAATGCAAACATGGCTACAAGTGCCATCGTCAGAAATCTGTTTCTCTGTTTCATCTTTTAATTAGTTAATGGTTTATATTACAATTTGCAAAAGCAAAGTTACGATTTTCTATCAAAACAGCCATAAGAAAATCTAAAAAAGTGTAAGATATTGCCTTTTTTAACAAATTCACTAATATTTTTTGTATCTTTGCCATTAAAACAATTAATCGAACCGTATGCATCGACATCTCCTCATATTGATTGGCCTT
Organism: uncultured Prevotella sp.; assembly: GCA_905234145.1. GTDB lineage: Bacteria > Bacteroidota > Bacteroidia > Bacteroidales > Bacteroidaceae > Prevotella. Next base: position 4,789 of record CAJOGK010000099.1, read on the forward strand.
TTGCTCCTATCTGTCTCTGTGATTGCAGAAGGTGAATTGCCCATCGTAGAGATAAAGGCAGACAGGACGATGATTTACCCTCAGCGAATGGAACTGACAGGGGAAGAGACGTTGATGGATATCCTCCAGATGGTGCCAGAACTGATGATTGCCGGTTATGAGGATGTCATCACCAGCTACAGCCTTCGCATTGACAACTGTCCGATGAACGGTGACAATAGGTTGATTCTGGGCCAGATGAAAGCCAAGGACATTGCTAAGATTCAGGTGTGTGACAATACGGGTGTTGCAAAGGGAACCATCGGAATGGGTCGGGTGCTGGATATCAACATGAAGATGCCTGAAAGGTTGAAAGGTTTCGTGGAAGGACAGGGAGACTTCGGAAAGGATGTAGCAGGTATTGGAACCGTGAATGCGTTATACGGCAGTCAGCATACCGACCTCTATGCTAATGCTTCCTATCGTCATCAGGATGGGAATGAGGAGTATCTGACGCTTCACATGACAAATAGGTTTGATGACAGAAACAGGCTGTTGACCTATTTCACCCAGCAATTTCTTGACCATCCTTCTGGTATGTCACGTAAGGTCATGGGCAGAGCAAGATACTTCCACACCTTTAATGACCAGGGTACAGAATTGCTCATTGTGGGTGGTTATCAGTATAACAGCGATCAGGTCTTATCCAACAAGCTGCCATTGTATATCGTGGAGCTGAATACGCCTTTATTTTCCAAGCGGTTGTCGATGATGCTGGGTGCTGAAGGTGATTTCCTGATGACCAGGCAAAAGGATACGGACAGGAGTTGGGATGTATTTAACAATGATATCTATCTGCAGTTCACCTATTCCTTACCTAAATGGAAGTTGACAATTGGTAACCGTGTGATGTTCTATAACTACAAATTAATGGATTTGGGAACCAGTCAAAAGTATTCTGACATCCGAGACAATGCGAATGCCTGTGTCATCTATGTACCAGATAATCACAATCAAATCCAGTTGGGCTATTATCGCAAGTACTATAATCCTTCCTATTTAGCTCTCTTTGTGGATGTCAATACGCTCTTTGATGAGGAATGGACGAAGGCAAAGGGATCGCTGGAAGAATGGACTATCAATCAAGTGAAGTTGGCTTATGCTTATAGTAAACAGAAGTTGACCATTCAGGCGGAGGCGAGTTATAATGCCGTTGAAGATGAAGAGGATATTACTCAACTGGGTGTATCGGCTTATTGGAAAACGAAATGGCTGAGTCTGACAGGTGGATCAAATCTCTATATCACCAAGAGTGGAACCTATGCCTCTATCCGATTTGCGCCAACAGCCTATCTTCCTCATGATTGGCAGATAGGGATGCAGGTAGTCTATTATTCCAAGAAGTTTCCAATACGTGAGGTGTATGGCACGCCTGTCTATGGATGCTTGTCTGTGAACAAGCAATTAGGCAAGAGATGGAATTTAGGTGTTGATTGGCATGATATGTTTGATGCATTCTGTAGTCAAGCGGAAGTAAACAGACATGCTGCCAATATAAAGTTGCAGTATAGATTCTAACGATAATATTTCAATGTTCAATGTTCAATATTCAATGTTCAATGGTTAATCTGGATATGATACAAACTGCCGGCATCGGTGCTTTAGCCCTACTCGTCGGTATGGTTTTAACAAGAAAGGTTGCTTTCCTCCAGAAGTTCTGTGTGCCTTCGCCAGTAAGCGGTGGTATCATCTTTTCATTGCTGACCTTGGCGCTATATGGCTGGTTCCATGTAGAAGTATCGTTCGATGGTACATTGAAGGATGTTTTTATGCTGGCATTCTTTACCAGCGTTGGTTTCCAAAGCGACCTTAAAGTCATCAAGCAAGGTGGTAAACTCTTGGTGATTATGCTTTCTCTGCTGGTTGCTATTATTGCCCTGCAGAACCTAATGCCGATAGGAATTACCAAGCTCATGGGTGTTAATCCTTTGATCGGTATGGCTTCAGGAAGTATATCTATGACGGGAGGCCATGGGACGGCTGGCGGATTCGCGAGAGTTCTTGAAGGCATGGGACTACATGGCGCAGGAACCATCGGAATGGCTGCGGCGACCTTTGGTTTGATTGCCGGCTCTATGATAGGCGGTCCGTTGGCAGAGAAGATTATCCGTACGAAACTGACGCATGAACAGATGCAGCCTCAAGATGAGGATATTGACCCTGCAATGGCTGGTATCGAGAGTGATGAGGCTTCACCGACAGGTCGTACAAAGCGTGTCAGCACAAACGAGCAGGAATTCCAACAGTATGCGAAGGCTTCTTATTCCATCCTTTTGGTCATGGGTGCCGGCACCTTGTTGAGTTGGTTGTTGGCAAAGACGGGTATTACGTTCCCTACCTATTTTGGCGCCTTGATCTTAGCCGCCATCGTTCGTAACACAATAGGATTCATCAGTTATAAGGACGACGGTAAAATGGTGAAAGCCGATAAACTGCTTGACATGGAGCGCATTATCAGTGTAGGCAATATCTGCCTGTCCTTGTTCCTTGGTATGGCTATGATCTCCCTCAAACTCTGGGAACTTCAAAGCCTCGCCCTTCCTTTGATTGTCATCTTGGTGTCTCAGGTTCTGATGATGGCCCTATATGCCTATTTCGTTGCATTCCCCCTATTAGGTCGCGATTATGATGCGGCCGTCCTGTGTGCTGGCATGTGTGGTTTCGGTCTTGGTGCAACTCCCAATGCGATGGCCAACATGAGTGCTGTCTGCTATAAATACCGCTATACCGTCAAACCCTTTCTCATCGTTCCCATCATCGGCGCCATGTTCGCCGATCTGATCAATACCGGCATGATCACCCTCTTCCTGAATCTTCTATAGGTTCAAAAAAACGTTCGTCATCACATTCATATTCTCCAAACATTTCTATTAAGTCTTGAAGTATATTGTTTAGGTCTTGTGGTTTTAAATGCTCAAAGATCTTCTTTAAAACTTCTTGACGCTCTTCATCCGGCATCCCACCATCTTGAACCATCTTCAGCGATTTCTTGTTGGGGAGAAAGTGTCATGTTTCTTTATCTCCATCGTTACTATATGTTGTCTTCAACAATGTACTCATCTACAATGTAAGTGCAGCTATAAGGTCTCTTTTCATAGCTGTCTATAGGCCGTTTAACCTTGTAGAATGATAATTTTGTTTCAGAGTAATTATCAGGTGTCCTATAAATCGTATTATAATTACACATCTTTTATTCTTCTAGTAGGATAATCACGGAATTGTTACATAGTATTTTGGCTCAATTTGCCTTGCCAGTTCTTTCTGCTTTTGGCGGAGGTCAGTAATGAGGGTTGTGTATGTTGGGTCATCACTCTCTGTATTCTTTCTCGAAAGTGATGCCTTCGTAGAGTTCTTGTTTGCCTTCGTAGCTTTCTGGGAGGAAGTGGAGGCGGACACCACGGATGTGCTTCTTGGCACGGTTCAACCTTTTCGCTTTCGATCTCCAGTTTCATCATACCCCAGTCTGGTAGACGGACACGATCGCCCTCACGCAAATGGGCATTCACGACTGCGGCCACAGTCGACATGACTGCTAGTACATTTGATTTATGCGTACCCATACGTTGTGCTGCTTCCTTGATGAGTTGTTTGCTATCAACGGTATGATAGTGGACAGCTACAGCCTTATACTTGCCACAAGTGGGACGCGTGGGATTGGTTTCTTTCTTGATTTTGTATCTCATGATGCGTTCGTTTGATTTTGATGCAAAATTAATCATTTTCTAGAGAATATGCAAGATATTTATGCGAAAATATGATTTGATGACAATTTCGGAAACACTTTATTTCTAAAATTGATTTTTTAACATACATGCCTACATAAAATTGCTTTAAGTCCTTTATTTAACGGGATATATTTAGTTTTATAGCATACATAATACCTACATATTTCCTACATTAATCATACATGTTTTACTACTATATCGTTAGGTCGCAGATTGTCTATGCTTGGAAGAAGTGTAATTTTCTAGAGAATTTTCTTGTTTGCTAACTATCTGGCAATTGTTAGCACGTTACTTGGCTATAAATTTTCTAGAGAATTTCGTAATAGTCATTAATGCTAAATAGTGCAAGAGCCTTGAAAAGAATCTGTTAGTAAGGCAGAAAGTTACTTTTTGGATGATGAAAGGTTACTAATTGCATGATGAAAAGTAACTTTTTACTTGATGATAAGTTACTTTTTGTGTCTTTTATGTAGGCTTTTGTGGTATATTATGTATGTTTCAATTTATAAATTATCTCGTATTTATTATAAATTTCTCATATTTTATGTAGGCATGTAGGCTATTTATAAATTATTTCTTCAAATACTTTTGTTTGATCGAATTTTTGGAATTTTTGTTGTATCTTTGCATCCGAATTTCGATAAATTTTAATCATTAGCAACAATATGAATGTTACATTACTAAAAAAGTCTGGTCGTAAAGAAGTGATCAACCGTATAGATTTGGCTGATTTGGCAGCAGATATTAAAAATGGTCTGATTGAAAAGTCGGTCAGGAAGACTCGCGAGGTGTATCATCTGATGAATCCGCATCGATTGGACGACGGACAGGTGTCTGTACAGTGGGATGGTGGCATCAAGTTACCAAGGATATGCTTCGTGGCTGACTATATGAATCGCAATGGGGCTTGGAACATGATGGCTTATAATGGGCTTGTGGTGTTGGAGGTTAACGACTTGCAGACCTACGAGAAGGCTGTGGAAGTGAGAGAGCTGGCGAAGAAACTGCCAGAGACTTTGATGTGTTTTCTTGGTGGATCGGGTAGGAGTGTGAAGATTGTATGTCGTGGGGAGTTGTTCGATGGAGGTCTTCCTAAAGGCGAGAAGAATATCCGTCAGTTCCATTTGAATCTCTACAACACAGCTCGCAGGGCTTATCAGAACCAGTTTGGGTTTGACATCCAGTTCTTGGAGCCTCGGTTGGACCGTACGGTGTATATGAGTGCCGATCCTGAGATGAGTTTTAATGCTGAGGCTCGTCCTTTCTATGCTGATACTGAGAGCCATGAACTGCCTCAGCCTGTGGTGATTAGTCGTGATGAGGATCACCTGATGCCTGGAAGAACGGTGACGAGAACCTATCACCTGAACTGGACTTTCATTGTTGAGACGGTAATGGGCCACTATTTCGATCTGCCTGATGAAAACAAGGAGGCCGAACTTCTGATGCAGATTGCCGCGAAGTGTCTGGATGAGGGTATCCCTCATGCCCATGCAAAGGGGTTGACGTTGCTACACCCTGTTTTGAATCGCGACAAACAGTTGGTTGAGAAGACTTTCCAGTTGGTTTATAGTGTGGCTGAACAGAAAGAGTATCGAGAGAAGCATAAGATCCATCCATTGAGAAGTGTGCCTGAGGATACCATCCAGGCGATGAAGACGGAAATCTTCCTCAGTTCTAACTTCGATATGCGTAAGAACCTGCTGACTGGTGTGGCTGAATATCGCGAGAAGTTCAGCGATGACCAGCGTTTCAAGCCTTTGACAGAAGAGGTGCGCAATGATATGACGCTGAGAGCCACGGAGCTAGGACTGAAGGCGTGGGATAGGAACGTGAATCGTTTTATTGATTCAACCCGCATAGAGCAGTTCGACCCAGTGAACACTTGGCTCGACAAACTCCCAACTTGGGATGGCCACGATTATATCGCAGAATTAGCTGCCCGTGTGCCTACTTCGCAGCCTCATTGGCAGAAATATCTGAAGTTCTGGCTGATAGGTATGGTGGCTCAATGGCGTGAGAGTGATAAACAGTTGACAGGCAATGCGTTAACGCCGCTATTGATTGGTCGTCAGGGTTGCGGAAAGACACGCTTCTGCAAAATCATCCTGCCTCCAGAACTGCGTGATTACTACAACGACAAGCTGAACTTCAAAAACGAGTTTGACTTGAATATCGCCCTGACGAGTTTTGCGCTCATCAACATCGACGAGTTTGACAAGACCACTAACTCGCAACAGATTGTATTGAAGTATCTGCTATCGTCGAGCGATGTAAAGTTCCGTCCGCCATACGGCAAGACCATCAAGCTCTATCGTCGATACACCTCGTTTATCGGCACTACTAACCAGTTGAAACCATTGGTGGATCTTACAGGAAGCCGTCGTTTCGTATGTGTTGGGGTAGAGGGTAACATCGACTTCAGCGACACTTTGAATCATGAACAACTCTTCGCCCAGGCCTTACACCTCTTTAATAATAAGGAGCGCTTCTGGCTGAATGATAATGAGATACAAACCCTGATCAAGGAAAATGAACCCTTCCAGAAGCTGAACGATCTGGTGGAGATGATTGGAGAGACCTTCCGTCGGCCAAAGGAAACGGAGACAGCCAAATGGTGGAGTTTGGGTGACATCAGTCAGCTATTAGCAGCTCGCTATGCCAACTTCGACCCAGAAACCCCGTTCCAAAAGATTGGTAATGCCCTGAATGATATCCAGTTCAATTTCAAAAGCAAGCGCAAAACCAACCACATGGAATATTGGTTGATAGAGAAATAAGATGACTTAAAGGTCGTTTCGGTTGAAAATCAAAAATCCGCATAAACACGAAGCTTATGCGGATTCTTTTAATAATATTCTTTTGGAGTATTACTTAACCTCCTCGAAAACGACTTTAACTGACTATCAATGCGTTAGCACCGGATGTTGCACACATGTCGCAAAAACGGAAATAACCATTGATAATCAACATGTTAAGTTACATATTTCTCCCCGAATAACCAAAAGAAAACACTTAAAAAATCACATACTTGCCACATTTTCTTGTTTTAGGTTGGGTATAGAATGCTGAAATGGAAAAAACATAGTCGGCTGACAAGATATGTTTCGCCAATGGTATACCCCCAAGCTATGTAAAAGATAATGGCGGTAATATTGGCGGTAAAACTGGCGGTAAAACTGGCGGTAAAGTTGGCGGTGATGTCGTAGAAAACATCGTAGGAAACATCGTAGATGTCCCCAGCATGTCCCCAGCTTTGTCACAAGCTTTGTCACAAGTCTTGTCACAAGACGAAGAAAAGGATGCAAGTATTGATGCAAAAGATGCAACCTCCAGTTCAAAGGTTGCAACCTTGCAAGTTTGGAGCCAAAGGATACAAAAGTGAAGAAAAAGGCATAAAAGTGATTGTATTTTGCAGAAAAGATGATTTTCCTTCGTTATTTCGTGGGAAATTAACTAATTTTGTACGCGTATTTAATTGTAATAAGGTACAACCTCATCAAAATAGGAAGTATATTAAAGAATCGGCATTATGTCATACACAAAGATTAAGGAAATAAAGACCCATCTCTGGGGCAAGTACGATGTGAGTATTATCGCCAACGAAGATGTAAATATCATCGTAGGTATCAATGGCAGTGGAAAAACCACCTTGCTGAATGAGATTTATAAGCTTGCACTGGGAAATCTTGAAGATAGAAATCAAGTTATATATGTGCCGTCAATCGATAATATAGCCATGCGTGACAAGCGTAAAACATCCAATGCTCTGACGCAGGATTTAGAGTTCTATATGTTCGATATGAAAACAGGGCCATCCATGATGTACTATCGTATGTCAATGATAGATGCTTCCGCTGAGAAACAGGCTGAGATGAAAGCACGAATTGAGGATTTCCGCTCTGTCATCAATGGGCTGTTTCAAGAGACAGAAAAACATATTGAAATTGAAGGGAACAAATTCAATATTGTTTCCAAGGGTCAGATATT
>CAJOGK010000100.1 GCA_905234145.1 uncultured Prevotella sp.
TCTTCCCATTCCGAACAGAGAAGTTAAGCCCGCCTGCGCCGATGGTACTGCAATGCAATGCGGGAGAGTAGGAAGCCGCCACTTTTCTTAAAACGAGAGTCCTGATTCACAATACGTGAGTCAGGGCTCTTTACTTTTATCTGCTTTCTATTCGAGCTACGTAGCTCGTCATCTTCGACCCAAGTAGTTTGATGTCTTGCCTTCTAAATTGAATGGTTGCGTAATTGAAGGATTAGATTTTGCCCTTTTCATAGTTCAATTCTAAAAGTTGTACCTTTGCCAAGTTCAGACGACTTAACAAATATACGTCCTTTATGATAATCCTCAACAATTCGTTTGGCGAGAGAGAGCCCTAATCCCCATCCACGCTGTTTCGTGGTAAAACCAGGTGTAAAAACGTGCTTTACATCTTTTTTGCGGATACCTTTGCCTGTATCTGATACTTCTATTGCAATTTTATTATTATCATTCTGTGTCAGTGTCAGAAGGATTTGACCACATCCTTCCATTGCATCCACCGCATTCTTACATAGGTTCTCTATCACCCATTCAAATAAAGAGGCATTTATACTAACAATCACGTCATGATCAGGAACTATACATTTGATCTCTACTTTGTTGGAAATACGATGACGCATATAGTCAACCACATGCTCTATTACTTTGTTCATAGAACAGTCTTTGGGTTCAGGTATTGAACCTATCTTAGAAAAACGTTCAGCTATTCGCTCTAAACGCTTTACATCTTTATCCATTTCGGGAATTAAATCATCGTCAGGATGGTTCTCCTTCAATATTTCAACCCAAGCCATCAAACTCGAGATAGGCGTACCCAGTTGATGAGCAGTCTCTTTCGACAAACCTACCCAGACCTTATTTTGTTCGGCCTTCTTTGAAGAGAGTAAAGCGAAGATGGCTACAACCACAAAAATCATCACAATACCCAGTTGCCAATAAGGATATTGCGAGAGTCTTTTAAGCAGGAGTGATTCATCATAACAAACAATCTGACTACCTATCACAATGGTATCTCCAGCCTTTTGCATCTTGCGTGCATACTCCTGAAGATGAAGTGTATCATTAATGTTGCGGAAATCGTCTATGCCACCTTTATCATTTATAACAATGACGGGTATTGTCGTATTGCCTTGCATCACATCTAACACTAAGGTCAGATCTGTATGTTCATCGGCATGGTTAAGGGCATGAAGTGCCTCAGCCCAGACCTCCATTTTTTTGCGTTCCTCATTAGAGAGATCTTTAATCAGGTAATGGGATACCAACAAAGATGTAACAGCGATAATAACCGCTGCTATCACCAAAATAATTTTGGTTTGACGGATTCTGTCTGTCCATTGCATACAGTAATAAAACGTAAGAGTGGGCATAATATTATATAATGAAAGTTTTTTTGCACAAACGCCCCCTCTTGTGTGTAATCTAAACCCCTGATAACTAAAGATTTTAATCTAAAATGATAAAAAAACAAAATAACCGTTCATTCATTGGAAAAAAAGTTGTAACTTTGCAACTCAAAAGTGTGATTATGTGTAGTTTGGAGTTATTGAAAATTGATTTGAAGGGTTTGAAAGAAGAGACAACTTCTTTGACGTTCGACTTGGATGATCGCTATTTCGAGGCTCTCGACGGTGCCGATGTAAAGCGAGGCTCTTTGCATGTGTCGGTGTCTATACGCAAGGCAACCGGCTTTTTCGAGCTTCTATTTCATACAGAAGGTACGGTAATCATACCATGCGATCGCTGTCTTGACGACATGGACCAGCCGGTAGAAACCGACAACCGCTTGATTGTCAAGTTTGGCAGCGAATACTCAGAGGAAGATGACATAATCGTAGTGCCAGAGGACGAAGGAATACTCGACACATCGTGGATCATCTATGAGTTTGTCGCACTGGTCATACCCATCAGGCATGTGCATGCACCTGGCAAGTGCAACCCTGCCATGACGCAAGCTCTGGAAGAGCTGCTGACCGAAGCAGCGATGAGGCGTCCAACCAGCCGATAGACCCCCGATGGGAGAAATTAAAAAATTTAAAAATGTAACGATTAAATAATTGTAGAATTATGGCACATCCTAAAAGAAGACAGTCAAAGACTCGTACACTTAAGCGTCGTACTCATGACAAGGCAGTAGCTCCCACATTGGCAGTATGTCCAAACTGTGGCGCATATTATGTTTATCACACAGTATGCCCCACTTGCGGATATTATCGTGGTAAGGTAGCTATCAAGATTGAGGACGAAGTAGCAGAATAATGGATAAAATCAACGCTATAATCACCGGTGTAGGCGGCTACGTGCCCGATTATGTTCTCAACAATGACGAACTATCGCGCATGGTTGACACCAACGATGAGTGGATTATGACGCGTGTGGGTATCAAAGAGCGCCGCATTCTCACTGAGGAGGGGCTTGGTACCAGCTATATGGCTCGTAAGGCAGCCAAGCAGCTGATTCAGAAGACTGGTGTTGATCCTGATACCATCGATGCGCTGATTGTAGCTACATCTACCGCTGATTATAAGTTCCCATCCACGGCATCCATCGTTTTGGGAAAAGTTGGATTGAAGAATGCTTTCGCCTACGATTTCTGGGGTGCGTGCTGTGGATTTCTCTATTCGCTCGACGTGGCTGCGATGATGATTCAGAGTGGCCGTTGCAAGAAGATTATTGTGATTGGTGCCGACAAGATGTCATCGGTGGTAGACTATAAGGACCGTCAGACCTGTCCACTCTTCGGAGATGGTGCGGCTGCGGTACTTTTAGAAGCTACTGACGAACAAAATATCGGTGTGATGGACTCTTATTTTCGTACAGATGGTAAGGGATTACCGTTCCTGCATCTGAAAGCAGGAGGTTCCGTTTGTCCACCATCGCATTTTACTGTTGACCATCGTTTGCATTATCTCTATCAGGAGGGTCGTACGGTGTTCCGTTATGCGGTGACCAATATGAGCAATGACTGTGCGCTGATAGCCGAGCGTAACGGACTGAACAAAGATAATATCCAGTGGATCGTACCTCACCAGGCCAACTTGCGTATCATCGAGGCCGTGGCTAAGCGACTGGAAGTTTCGATGGAACAGGTGATGGTAAACATTGAGCACTTCGGCAATACCAGTGCTGCAACCATCCCATTGGCCATTTGGGAGAACGAGAGCCGTTTGAAGAAGGGCGATAACATGATATTGACCGCGTTTGGTGCCGGATTTGTGCATGGAGCATCCTACTATAAGTGGGCTTACGATCCGAAGTAAAAAGTGAATAGTGAAAAGTGAAGGATTGAAGCATAAAGCAGGATTCGTAAATATCGTTGGAAATCCCAACGTAGGTAAAAGTACGCTCATGAACCAATTGGTTGGTGAGCGTATTTCTATTGCGACGTTTAAGGCTCAGACCACCCGTCATCGCATTATGGGTATCGTTAATACGCCAGAGATGCAGATTGTCTTTTCCGATACACCGGGTGTTTTGAAGCCTAATTATAAACTCCAGGAGTCGATGCTAGCCTTCTCAGAGTCGGCACTTCAGGATGCTGATGTGTTACTCTATGTAACGGATGTCGTGGAGAATCCCGAGAAGAACATGGATTTCTTGGAGAAGGTTCAGAAGATGACGATACCCGTCATCCTGCTCATCAATAAGATTGATGAACTTCAGAGGTTAGAGGTGAGAGGTGAGAGATTAGAGAATACCCCTCAACAATCGCTGAATGCGATTGTTGAGCGCTGGCACACGCTGCTGCCGAAGGCGGAGATACTGCCGATATCAGCTAAGAATAAGTTTGGGGTGGATATGTTGTTGAAGCGTATCCAGGAACTGTTGCCTGAGAGCCCTGCCTATTTTGATAAGGATCAGTTGACTGATAAGCCCGCACGATTCTTCGTGTCGGAGATTATCCGCGAAAAGATACTTCTCTACTACGATAAAGAGATTCCTTATAGTGTAGAGGTAGCTGTGGAGCGATTCAAGGAGGATGATAAACATATCCACATTAATGCAATCATTTATGTGGAGCGTGACTCGCAGAAGGGTATTATCATTGGCCACCAGGGTGTAGCACTCAAAAAGGTTTCTACCGAAGCGCGTAAATCGCTTGAGAAATTCTTCGACAAGCCCATCTTTCTGGAAATCTTCGTGAAGGTTGATAAAGATTGGCGAAGTTCAGAACGTGAACTTAATCATTTCGGATATAATCCAGAATAATTGGAATTTCCGGTTTATCTGGTTAAAATAATAAAGTATGGGTAATTTAGTAGCAATCGTTGGAAGACCAAATGTCGGAAAATCGACACTCTTCAACCGTCTGACGAAGTCACGCCAGGCGATTGTCAGCAATGAGGCAGGTACCACCCGCGATCGTCAGTATGGTAAGTGCGAGTGGAATGGACAAGAGTTCTCCGTTGTTGATACCGGCGGATGGGTTGTCAACAGCGATGATATATTTGAGGAGGAGATTCGTAAACAGGTGATCATTGCCACAGAGGAAGCCGACCTCGTGTTGTTCCTTTGTGACATCAGTAATGGTGTCACCGATTTGGATATGGATGTGGCTCAGATTCTTCGTCGTGCCAAGCTGCCAGTATTGCTGGTAGCCAATAAGGCAGATGACGGCAAGGACCTCTACGACCAATATGAATTTTATAAATTGGGGCTGGGCGATCCTTGGCCTATCAGTGCGGCCACAGGTAGTGGTACGGGCGACTTGCTCGACAAGGTGCTCGAACTTCTACCAGCGAAGTCCAATGACGATCTAGAAGAGGGAATTCCCCGTTTTGCTGTCGTTGGTCGCCCGAATGCGGGAAAATCGAGTCTGATAAACGCCTTTATCGGTGAGGATCGTAATATTGTGACTGATATTGCCGGAACGACGCGCGACAGTATCAATACCCGTTACGATAAGTTCGGTTTCGATTTCTATCTGGTAGATACGGCGGGTATCCGTCGTAAGAACAAAGTGACTGAGGATTTGGAGTTCTACAGCGTGATGCGTTCTATCCGTTCCATCGAAAACAGCGATGTCTGCATCCTGATGATTGATGCTACTCGTGGTATTGAGGCTCAGGATATGAACATCTTTCAGCTGATTCAGAAGAACAATAAGTCGTTGGTAGTCGTGGTGAATAAATGGGATCTCGTCGAGGATAAGTCGCAGGCGGCCATTGATACCTTTATCAATGCCATACGTCAGCGTATGGCCCCATTTGTAGATTTTCCCATTATCTTTGCCTCTGCACTTACCAAGCAACGTATCTTCAAGGTGCTCGAAACGGCCAAGGAGGTTTATCTCAACCGGAAGGCGAAGATTGGAACTTCTAAGCTCAACGAGGTAATGCTGCCACTGATTGAGGCATTCCCGCCGCCATCAGTCAAGGGTAAGTTCATTAAGATTAAGTATGTGGCTCAGGTGCCCGATACACAGATTCCAACGTTTGTGTTCTATGCCAACCTGCCGCAGTATATCAAGGAACCCTATAAGCGCTTTCTGGAGAACAAAATTCGCGAGAACTGGACGCTGACAGGCTCACCGATTAATGTCTTTATTCGTCAGAAATGAGGTATTTGCCACTGATATTGCTGATTGTGTTGCTTTCAGCCTGTGGCGGTGCTAGCCGCGAGGAGTTAGCTTCATTGGCTGCAAAGGGCTACTACGACCATCTTGTTAAGGGCGAGGTGGAGCTGTTTTTGGAAGGACGTGTTGGTGCTGACAGTCTGCCTGAAGGCTATCGCCGTCAGTTGCTTGATGCCTACCGTCAGTTTATTGCACAGCAGGAACAGAAACATCTGGGTATTCAAGATGTACTGATTGTCAGAGCCCAAACTGACAGCCTGACTGATTATACCAATGTTTTTCTGATGCTCTGCTTTGGCGATTCTACCAACGAAGAGGTGGTGGTGCCGATGATAGAGCAGGGGGAAGGCAGATGGCGGATGAAATGAGGAGTTAAAAAAGGAAAGTTAGGAGTTAAAAGAGGATAGAAAATGGTTATGAAGAAAATATTATTTATTATGGCGATGGTCAGTTTTGCGCTGACGGCTTCTGCTCAGGATAACGAAGCCCCAAAGTCGGAGTATATACCCGTCTCTCAGTATTGGAAGGAGCATAACATCTTCCAGCATCTTGATCTGTCTGTCACTGCCGGTACTACTGGTATCGGTCTGGAAGTGTCTTCGCCTATTACGGATATGTTTCAAGTTCGTTTGGGTTACGATTTTACACCGAGAATAAAATATAGAATAAGGCTTTGGGCAATTATGGGAGGAGTTCCTGCTGGCGACTCTGATAAATTCTCCCGTATGTCAACTATAATGGAGTCTTTTACGGGTTTTAAGTTGGACGATCATATTGATATGGATACGAGATTGACGATGAATCATGTTAAGCTGCTTTTTGATGTGTTTCCGTTCAAAAATAATAAGCATTGGCATTTTACAGCTGGTTTCTATTATGGTTCCAATAAGGTTGCTATTGCGGACAATTGTACTGCTGCAATGAAATCATTGTTGACTATTGGTATGTATAACCGTATGTATGAACGTGCTGAGAAAGGGTTACCCTTAATTGACTTTTTTTCGATGGCTATGGCTATGGGTATGGATGAAGATGAAGCTGATGAGTTTATTAGCAGGAATCATTTAAATGTAATTCCAGTGGATCTTTATGAACGTATGTTGGCAGCTGGCCGTTTAGGATATGATTTAGGCTACTTTACCCATGATATGGTGGATGATAATGGAGTGAGCCATAAAAAGGATGAACGTTACAACTATGAGCCGGGAGAAGATGGTATGGCGCATGTCAAGGCTATGGCTAATCGTTTTAAACCCTATCTCGGTTTTGGATATGGTGGTCGTTTGATTAAAGGGCGTGATGATTGGCATGTCTCTTTTGATGCAGGTGCTCTTTTCTGGGGGGGCGCTCCTGCCTTGTATACGCAAGATGGTGTTGACCTCGTTCGTGATGTACGCGATATATTCGGTCAGGTAGGCGACTACGTAAGTAAACTTAAGGTTTATCCTGTATTAAACCTTAAGATTACAAAGAGGATTTTTTAATGTATCAAAAAAAATCCCGCCAACTGGCGGGATTTTTATTATCTTCTTCGCGAGGCTGAAACAGGCACAACCTTGGTGATGGTTTTATTCTTATCTTGATCGAAGGTCATCTTGTAGTCCGACGTATCATAGGTAAATTCCCATTCTATATAATATGGTTTATCTGGATCTGCAATAGGCTTAGAGCTGGTCAGAGAATATGACTGTTGGCTTGAAAGCGTTTTCTTAGGCTCTCCCTCTGCAATCTTCACGTCGTTGTTATAGAGTTTATATGCGTTCAGGTAAATCACGTTCTTGGTATTATTTGTGAACGTACAATTTACAGCCTTAACTTTACCAGTCGTTACATCATATTCATACTCCCATGTAGCAGTTACGTAATCTTCCCAGTTATAGGGGGCTTCAACGTTAACATACATATAATCTTTATACAGTCCATCAAGTGATGAAACGGTGATATTACAAACACCTGGACTGACACCAATGATGGTTCCGTCATTGGCAATGTCTGGATTAGAAGAAATAAAAGTTACCTCTTTATCGTTCATGTTAACCAGCAACTCGTCCCCTACCAAGGCAATTTTACTGCCAACCTCCACTGTCATTTCTGATTTTTTGATATAGAGGGTACGATACTGTGTGATTTTGACTGTTGCCGTCTTTCCTACGGATGTATTTTGTATCAAGAATTCTGCAGTACGCTTTTCCATCTTTAGATCGAAAGGCGCTGCCGTCAGCTGATATCTAATATGAGTTTCATCGATTTTTTCTTGCTTAACCCCTAACCAGTAGTCTGTGCTATAATTAATCAGTGAGAAGTTGGCTGTCACATCTACATATTGTTTTCCACCAAGCTCATCAAATTCTAATGACGTTGGGCTATAATCAAAGATTGCTTCAAATGACTGATAAATGAGGAATGATACAGATAAATTTTCTTTTTCATTGATAACATTAATAACAGCCTCACGTGCGGCACCAGAATAGTTTTTGGCGACAGCAAACTTTAAGGTCTTAGGCTCTAAACCGCGTGTCGTTGCGCTCTGAACTAATGAAATCCAGCTAGTAGCAGCTTGAGGAATCTCAACTTGGAAGTCTACATTCTGTTTAATAACGACCGACACTGTGCCACCTTCCATAGGTACATTATAGATAGTTTCATCGATTTCAATACCTTTCTTGTAGTCTTGAGTTACTGTTAAGGAACGGGTTGAAACCCCATCCTTAAAGTCCTTGATGGTCAGAGTCGCAGTACGGGTATCGTATGTCTCATTTTCTTCAACATTTACTAATAATCTAGACTGCATGACATCAATTTGAGCTCTGCACCAATTCGCGTTACTGCTAACAGAATAATTTGAGAGGTCGTGGTTTGTAAACACCTGTTCTTTTATACCTCCGTCTATATCAAAAGTCATATCCTGAATTGTAAGCGTTGGGAGTTCGCTGATATATTCTTTCTCACATGATTGCAGTCCGAGACTGATTAATGCAATCAAAAGTAAAGTACTTATTGTTTTCCTTGATTTCATATTCATCTTCTAATAATAGTTATTTTGGCTGCAAATATACAAAAAAAGGCTCACATTAGCGAGCCTTCTCTTATTTTTTACTTTAATTTTTAATTTTTTTATTTGATAATAACTTTCTTGCCGTTCTGAATATAAACACCTGGCGTTGTAATTTCTTCGTTTACGCGCTGGCCTTTCAGATTGAATGTACCCTCTTTGGCTGTCTCTACCTCCGCATTTATCTGAATCTCATTGATGCCAGTTCCGCCCTTCTCATAAAGTGTATCTGCTGTGCTGCTTGTTACAACAAGATACGCCTTGTTATGAGGCAGGTACTTGCCTTCTGTTAAATATGATGCGGGTGCAACGTGGAACACTAGTTTGTTGTTCTCGTCTACACCTAATACGCGCATTGTATTTTTATCGTATGTAGCATTAAAGTGATTAGCTGCTGTACGATCAAAATATACACCACCCATTAAAACGAGAATTGGTTCAGCATTTGATGTTTTTGGCTTGATAATATTCTGTGTATAGTCGCTTGTGGCGCACTGAATAAGAACAGGAGTGTTTGCTGGAATTGTGCCTGTTATCTCTTTCAGGGTGAACTCTTTATCATTGGCTGAATTTACATAGAATGCCTTCATACCAGTAGAATGAAGATCGAATGCAAATCCTGCGAAGAAAGAAGCCCACCATGTACCGTCAGCAGTCTGAACTTCAGGGTTGATACCGATAAATTCACCTGTTGCGGAAGTTCCAATAGGAAGCAACTCCCATGTTCCTCTCTCAAGTGTTGATACCTCAACCAGTCTGCCTGCGTCTTTATATTCACCAGTTGTTCTGTCCTTCTGAGATTGGTCACCTAACATAATTGAAATATTACCATAGGATCCTTTGATAGTGTATGTTCCATCTGCCTGTTTCGTGAGAACAGGATATACTAGTCCACCTGTTAATTTTGAAATAGAGGTGCCTTGGGCAGCAACATCATATTTTCCACCGCCTAAAGGACTAACATAGCATACTGCTCCAGGGTGGGTTCCTACAAATTCAGCGTTTCTGTTAGTTTCTACTGATCCTAAGTCAATGGTACTACCTGTTTTTGTATCTGTAGCTCCTTTTGAGTTATCTGTCATGATCATACAACGCCCTGTAGTGGCATTTTTTACATGGTAGAAACCTGCAGTAATATCTTGTGCATTTGCAGAAATAATGTTTCCTGCGATTAATAATAAGGTAAATAATTTCTTCATAATCTTATTTTTTAAAGTAAAAGCCCAGCCCCAACAGGGACCGGGCTTTGAATCGTTTTTATCTTTGAAATCAAGATTACTCAGCGATAGCGATAGAAACACGGTTGCTGTCATTGTCAGCAAATGGCTGAACGCGTGAACCCTTGCTATCCCAGCTGATGCGGCTTTCAGCAATACCATACTGCTCCTTCAGAGCCTTTACTACAGCCTCGGCACGACCCTTAGCAAGACGGTCATTGATCTTGTCGTTACCTGTACCTGCGTCAGCATAACCTGTAACCATAACCTTTGCAGTTTGGTGAGCGTTCATGTAGTCTGCAATATCCTTTACTTTCTGAGCCTCAGACTCACGAATGTCAGTTCTGTTGATCAGGAAGAAGATATCACGACGGAGAGGCTCAACAACTGGAGCGGGCTTCTCAACCTCTACAATCTTCTCAACAATCTTGTCTACATAGCGAATCTCTGGCTCTGGAGCAGGGATAAAGCGTGTAGAATAGGTTGGACCGAGGTTAATCTTCACACCTGCGAGCAGATTGAAATAAGAGTCAGGGTTACCAGCCTTCTTGAAGTTGAACTTGTCACCGAGGATATTAGCCTGAGCCTCGAGACCGATAGCAACAGCTTCGCTAACCTTAATGTCCATGGTCAAACCACCCTGTCCGAAAGGCAGAACTGCGCTCTTATTCTCGTATGTCAACTCGTCAGCCACTGTCTGTCCACTAGCTGTAACGGCTTTGTCACCTCTCAACTCATTGATACGGTTGATAATCTTATTTCTGTTATTGCCAGCATCATCACACTTTCCACGGAAGTTCAGACCACCACCGATGAATGCACCGAAAGATACTACACGGTTGGGGTTGTAACCAGCAATGATGTTAGACAGGTCGAAAGTCAGATTCAGTGCGGGTGCAAAGTAAGTGTACTTGTAGTTGTCAAGGTTCATGCCTTCTACAATAGTGGTCTTATTGGTTTCCCAACCACCTCTTGCCTGCCAAGCATTTATTGCCAAGCGAGCACCTACAGCCTTAGAGAACTGATAACCTACAGCAGCCTGAACATTAGGTGAAATGAGCTTGCTGAACTTTGCCTCGCCAGTGGTATACTGAACTCCACCCTGGAGCTGGATATACCAATGTGGCTCGAAGACATATTCTGTCGTACCCTTCTGCTCCTGAGCAGATACTGACAGTGCGCCCATCAGCATCAGGCAAGACAATATCATTTTCTTCATTTTCATATTCTGTTTCTTACGTTTTGTTCACAATGTTAATTAACTCTCAAAGTTTAATTACTTTGCATCTGCTTTAATCAAGTACTTCTTGGTAAAGGTGTTACCTGCGTAGTCAAGAGTCTGGATAACGATGGTTGACTCACCCTCAGGAATTGTAAGTGTGAATACCTGCTTGTCACCGTCAGCAATTTCGTAGTTACCATCCATCAACTTACCATCCTTAACAACACCGATATACTTCTTGTATACAGGTACCATATAATCCTGTAACAGAGATGTCAGAGCAAACAAGTAATCACCTTCTACGCATCTGTTAGGTATACCATAGCTAGCATCCTTCAGCTCTACGATACCTGTAACACCACTAGCGTTGGTAGCTTCGGTGAGGAGCATTGGCTCTACGCATGTCGTTGCAACGTGACCATTATAATATACGTTTACAAGCTCACCAGTCATCAGGTTGAGGTAGTTCTGTAGTTTGTTAACCATATTGTCTACGATAGGATTCATCTCAGAAGCATCTGAACCTGTGAGATATCTGTACTTTGCAAGTGCGTCGTTTAACAATGATCCATAACGAGCCAACTGTTCGTCAGTAAGTGTGCCAGGAACACTACTACCAGGAACGGTTATTTCATAGTGCTGACCAGGAACACCTGCCTCTGGAGAATCAGTATCAATAATAACAACAATACCACCTCCAGAACGAGCAAGCTGTATGTTGTTGATATTGGCTTTAGGGAATTTGGACTGAATCTCATTTTCAATATACTTCTTAAGCTCGGCTTTCAGGTTGGTGAGATCCCATTTAATACCTGCCTGATCGAACAACTTAGCAGTCTTATAAGAGATAGGCTCTATAGCTACACTGATAATGTCAGCCTCACTGTAGATTCCACGACCACTTTCAGGATTTGTTACATATACACCATAGTTGTTAAGCTTAGCATAATTATAATCAAGACCCTCCTTGATGGCTGCGAAAATCTTATTGATTTTGCTCAGAGCCTCAGCACCCTTTTGGTATCTTGGAGTATTATCATCGGTCAATCCCTTCCAAACATCCTGGAAGCTAGCTGACAAGTTTCCAAGATTCCACTTGCCATACTTTGCATGCTCGTCACCGAAGCTCAGGTAGTCAAACATGTTGCTCTCGAAGTCCTCGCCAGTTGTAGCGAGCTGAACAGGAATCTCCCATACCAAGGGGAATCCGCCATTAAGAACTGTCTCAGAGACCTTCTGCTGTCTGCTCAGGAAACTCTTTGTGAGAATTTTGTCGTTGGGAACAGGAGTACCAAATTCTGCACCGTTTGTCTGGAATACGGTGTTCTGAAGGCTGAAGTTAACCTTTGTTGCATCTGCTCCAATTGGGTTCAGTGTAACGAATACAGAACCAAGTTTAACGTAGTCGTTCAGATACTTGTTGTCAGGATTGAACTCTACGTAATCAGCAGCAGGAACTTCGTCAGCAGTCAGTGCGCCACCATTAATATCTGAGTCACCACCAATTTCTGGGAATTCTGTAATACCTGTACCGTTCTTACCAACAAAACCACATAGTGTCTTCTGGTTGATAACGAAACCATTAGCAGAACCAAGGACAGGATCGAATGTGCCCTGAACGATTACGCCAACCTCCATGGTCTTAACATAGCTCTCCATATCGGAAACTCTCTGAGCTAAGCGCTGATAGTAAACCTCCAAAGAGTCGATGTCAATCTCATTCTGGCGTACACGCTTTGTAAGAGCAGTAAGGTCTCTGCGGAGATTCATGATTGAATCTGTGTGACCAGCAACGGTTGTCTCCAAAATACCTACACGACCGTCCAACTTGCCAAGTGCACCATCCAGAGCCGCGATGTCTGTGCGGATACCTCCAGCCTCATCATCAAGGTTGTCCTTACAAGAAACAATGTGCCTGCAAGCAAAAGTGCAGACATCAAAATACCATTAATAATTTTCTTTTTCATTTGAACTTAAAAATTATAATTAAACATTTAAAATATGATATATCTATGCATTAATTTATATAAATCGATGGCAAAAGTAGGAATAATTTTCCGATTCTGCAAGTTTTTTTTAATTTTTTTTTCAGAAACGCTTAAAATTTTGCTTGTGTTCGGTCATTTTTACCGCTTACGCAGTATTTTCCTGCACTTTTTTGATTTTTTAACTGTGCGCCTGACAGGACTCGAACCTGCACGTCGCGAGACACCAGATCCTAAGTCTGACGCGTCTACCAATTCCGCCACAGGCGCTTTTTTGATGCTATTTATTAAATCGGGTGCAAAGGTACAAAGAATATTTCATTCGGCCAAAAGTTTTCGGGCAAATTCTATCAGTGTATCGCGACCTTTAACAAAATCTTCGTTTTTCAGCCCAACAAAGTAGTCGGGATCGATGCCCAATTCGGTGCTTTGGTGGTTGCGGTCGTACATTGGACAGGCTGAGAAGCGTACCGTCCATCCATTGGGCAAGGTAGAGTTGAAGGGCATGCCAGCACCTCCACCGGTTCTATCGCCCACAACTTTCACTTGAGGAAAGCATTTCATATACTTCACAAACTCGTTTGCGGCGCTAAAGACTTGGCGGTTGGTAAGTACTACCACGTTTTTGTGCCAGTGGAGGTTTGAGGAGGGCTCGATATACTGCTCCTTCATGGGTGAGAAATCGTTATGGCCCTTTCCCGTCTTGTGTTGCATATAGCCCACAAGGGTCTTTTCCTGACAGAATCGGGCTGCCAGTCGTTCTGCATTGGTCAGCTGGCCACCACCATTGCCACGGACATCGATGATTAGTCCAGTACAGAAAGCCAAGTGTTGCATCACCTCGTCGAGGTTGCCCTCACCAATAGGACTGCTGAAACTGCCATCGTAGATATAGCCAATATTGTCATCGAGGATACGGTAGCTCAAGGCACTGGCAATACGGTAGTCGGTACCCAGATACCTGCGTTGCAGGGTATCGCTGAAATTGCTCGGGTAATCCTCGTACCAACTCCAGTATCGTCCATAGTCAAAAGCGGTTGAAAGGTTGACATGTCCGTCGCGCAATTCGCTGAGCATATCGGTGAGCACCTCGAAAAGTTGTTCGTGATTCAGGTTGCCTTTCGCGCGTACCTTATATATATTGTATACAGCATTCCAATCGAGGCCATACTCATGGGCTTTGTATTCGAAGAAACAATAATGCTCGTCGATGATATGCCATAGTGCCTCCATGTTGCCTTCTGGAGTATTGTCGTATTCCTTCTCGTCGACGCAAGCGCCAAAGAGTAAAGTACTAAGGATGAATACACCGAGGAGAATTTTTTTTTCTAAGGAGTCTAGGAGTTTAGGAGTTTTATCTATTTCTCCTTTACTCCTTATCTCCTTAGACCATAAAATATCCTTAGATACTATCTTATCCATAGCCTTATTATTTTTTTATAACTATTCCTAAGATTATTCTTTGTGTATATACATGTTGCTTCAGATTGTTCACCTGCTGCTGTTGGAAGTTGCCGAGATAACCTATACGGAGGTTATATTTGGCAGAGATTTGCCAATCGAGGGTGAAGAGCTGGCGGAAGGTAGGAGTAGAGATGAAGGTAGTGGGTATGATGTTATGATCGTAATCGCCACGCCCGAAAATCTCGTAATAGCTTTGTCCGAAATTGGGCGAGAAGGTCAGTCCTACGAGTGGTAGGTTGGCCTCGTAGCGTAGGGAGAACTGCTGATGCCAAAGGGGGAATGAATATTTGGCCATTGTTGACGGCATGATGTTGAGTGAAGCCCTGAACTGAGCAGGGTTGTTGGAGTTCTGCATGGTATAGAGAAAGCCAACGGCAGCATTTGCTACAGCCCCGGCATATAGCTGTAGACGGTTGTTGTACAGGCTCCAACGGCGATAGCGCTCCCAATAGAAGTTATAGTCACCCGCCATCATCGAGGTCTGGTCGCTACGATCCTTACCGATGGCAAAGCTTGCTTCGTGTTCGAAGATGTTGCCCCAGTGCTTTTCGGGCTTCATGCGCTCACGTATATGTAAATAGGTGAGACCAGTTCCAGTGTATTTCTCTTGTGAGAGATAAGTGTCGAGGATATTGGAAGAGCCGAGACCAATGAGATGGGTCGTCTCTTGAGCGACAGCAGTTACTGCTGTCAACATCGCAATCAGCAGCAGTTTACATCTCATCATCGAATAAGCGTAATTGGCCAGTGATTTCGTCGCGGATTTGCTGCTCAGATTTGCCAGCATCGGGGTCGAGATCTTCTTCCGGATTATCTGATGTTTCCTGAGACTCTGGGAGTTCTTCGGGGAAGCGGGTAGGTTCGAGCTCGGTGATACTTTCGAGGTTGTAAGTGGTGAGGCGCTTGCCTTTGGCCTTGTAGCCCTTTACGGAGATGAATTGTTCGGCATCGATTTCCTCTGAGCCACGGAAGGCGTCATTGCCGCCATACGTTAATTGAATGCGTGGGTAGGGGGTATCGGTTAAGAGAATGAGCTGAGAGGTTGGATTCTCCGAGAGCCAGTTCTGTTTTTTACGGGTAGCATCCATCTGGAAGCGCTTTAGGTAAGGATAGCCTTGGTTGTCAGCATCGTAGAGAATGGCTGTCCACACCTTGTCTGCATCATATTTCTCGATACGGAGGATGTTGGCCTCGAAGTGATTGTTCAAGTCGAAATTGCAGAGGTAACACTCTCCACTCTTCAGGATGACGAGAATCTGGTCTTCATCGAAGAACTCGCCCAGCAGTGTGCCATGCTCATCGTAGTTCAGACGGTTTACATCGGGGTCGTACCATACCTTGCGTCCGCCAAGGGTAGAGTGACCGTGACTCTTCAATCCTATACGGTGCACGGGGAACTTCGTCAGCAAGTTGCCTTTCGAGGCGCGTCCCTTGATCATCACTTCCGAGAAATCTTTCTCGATGAAGATTCTCTTCAGTTTAGGATTGGGGTCGAGGGTGACCTTGATAATCTCCGCCTCACCATTGGGGTTGGCGGTGAAGTACATTATTCTTGAACCATCAGTTCCTTGTGTCAGGTCGTATTCTTTGTCGCGCGTCATGCTCGTTACATTGAAACGTTTGATGAAACAAGCACCCTTCTTGCCGTCACGGTAAACGACATTATAGATGGTTCGTGAGTCGTTCTTCTTGAAAACGTTGAGATAGAGAACATTCTTTCCCACGAAAAGTTTCTCCGCCATGCGCACAATCTTATATTTGCCGTCCTTATAGAAGATGATGACATCATCGAGATCTGAGCAGTTACATACAAACTCGTCTTTTTTCAGTCCCGTGCCGATAAAGCCATCGGTGCGGTTGATATAGAGTTTTTGGTTCGCCTCTGCCACCTTCGAAGCCTCGATGGTGTCGAAGTTACGAATTTCAGTAAGACGTGGATGGTCCTTGCCATACTTATCCTTCAGGAATTGGAACCAGTTGGCAGTGACCTCTACGAGATTGGCCAGGTCGCGCTCGATGTCCTCAATCTCCGCTTTCAGACGGGCCATCAGTTCGTCAGCCTTATCTTTATTAAACTTCAGGATGCGCTGCATCTTGATTTCGAGTAGTTTCAGGATATCATCTTTTGTGACCTCGCGAACGAGACTTGGATAGTAAGGTGTCAGGCGCTCGTCGATATGTTCGCAAACGGCATCGATGGTAGGTGCCTGCTCAAATTGCTTGTCCTTATAGATACGTTCCTCAATGAAGATCTTCTCCAAAGACTGGAAATGCAGTTGTTCCAAGAGTTCGTTCTTGCGGATTTCGAGTTCCTGACGGATCAAGTCCTTCGTGCGGTCTACGCTATGGCGCAGCACATCGCTGATGGTCAAAAACTTCGGTTTATTGTCTTCTATGACGCAGCAGTTGGGTGAGATGTTGATCTCGCAGTCTGTGAAGGCATAGAGGGCATCGATCGTTTTGTCAGAAGAGACGCCAGGTGCCAAATGTACTTGGATCTCAACATTGGCTGCCTACCTTGCGAGCCTTGATCTTACCCTTTTCGATAGCTTTGACGATAGAGTCCTGTAGGGTCTCTGAGGTCTTTGAAAAAGGAATCTCGCGGATGACGAGCGTTTTTTGGTCGATCTTTTCGATTTTGGCGCGTACCTTTAGCACACCACCACGCTGGCCATCGTTGTACTTGCTGACATCTATGCTGCCGGATGTTGGAAAATCCGGATAGAGCCGGAAATCCTGATCGTGAAGATAACTGATGGCGGCATCACAGATCTCGCAGAAGTTGTGGGGTAGAATCTTTGAGGAGAGACCGACGGCAATACCCTCAGCACCTTGGGCCAAAAGCAACGGGAATTTTACGGGCAAGGTGATAGGCTCCTTATTGCGGCCATCATACGACATCTTCCAGTCTGTGGTCTTCGGATTAAACACCGTGTCGAGGGCGAACTTCGAGAGACGTGCCTCTATGTATCGGGGTGCAGCAGCTGAAGAACCCGTGAGGATGTTACCCCAGTTACCCTGCGTGTCGATAAGTAGGTCTTTCTGTCCCATCTGTACGAGGGCATCGCCTATAGAGGCATCACCATGAGGGTGAAACTGCATGGTATGGCCTACAATGTTGGCTACTTTGTTGAAGCGTCCGTCGTCCATACGCTTCATGGAGTGCAGGCAGGTTTTAAACCGTCGCCTAAATGGGGCACGGCACGTTCTAGGATTACATAGCTGGCGTAATCCAAGAACCAGTTCTGGTACATGCCACTAAGATGATGAACTACTGCGGCATCAAAGCGGTTTACGGGTTTATAGTCGGAGTGCCCGTCTTGTGGGGCTTCCGACTCTTCCTGTTCCAAAATATCGTCTCTTATCTCGTCGTCCATTATAATGGGGTCTTTAGTTTCTGGTGCAAAGGTACGAAGAAAAAAGGGAAAAAAGAAATAAAAAGGCATAAAAAAAGGATGAACTTTCATTCTTCCTCTCTTTGTGGGCGTTGACGGATTCGAACCGCCGACCCTCTGCTTGTAAGGCAGATGCTCTAAACCAGCTGAGCTAAACGCCCTTGCTTTTTGTAAGCGGGTGC
>CAJOGK010000101.1 GCA_905234145.1 uncultured Prevotella sp.
CTGGAATGATCCGATCATACCGAGCACAGTTCCGAACAGAGCGGTCAGAGTACCCAGAGATACGATGGTAGCAACCATTGGCATGTTCATCTGGAGAGTAGGCATCTCAAGCTGTGTAGCCTCTTCGTGAGCCTGCTGGATCTTAGCTATCTTAGCTGCCTTCTTCAGAGTGTCGTCGGTCTCAACAGTCTGATACATGTTGATAGAAGCCATAACAACGTTACCTACTGTGCCCTGCATCTTGTTGCAAAGATCCTTTGCCTTAGCGAAGTCCTGAGCCTTGATAGCGCTCTTTACCTCAGCGGTGAACTTAGCGAGGTTCATCTTACCAGAAGCGGTCTTGATAGCGAAGAAACGCTCGATACCGAGGCAGATAACAGTGAAGAGAAGGGTAAGGATAAGACCTACAACGAAACCTCCCTTATACACTGTACCGAGAAGGTTAGCTGGATGTCCTGAACGGTCGCCACCAACGAAGTTGTCGGGGTTACCCATTACGAAATACCATACACCATAACCTGCACAAGCGCAAATAGCGAGAATGATCCATGCAGCTTTAACACCCTGGAAGCCCGATTTTTTAGCTGGGGCTGCAGCCTTTGTTGTTGTTGCCATAATTTTGATTTTTAATTTTTTAGTTATTATAAATAATAAAGTTTGAAAATTAGTCGATTTCACCTCGCAAAGATACTAATTTCGCGCGTTAAATCGCATGAATTAATATCTTTTAACTATGATTTTCTTGATTTATTTCAATTTTGATCGCCGATTCGTTTCATCGCTTCGACGATATTTTCGTCACTTGTAGCGTAACTCATGCGGAAGCAATTGGGGTCGCCAAAAGCATCTCCGCCAACGGTCGCAACGTGTCCTTTTTCGAGCAGGTACATCGCAAAGTCGGTCGAATTGTTGATCACCGTTTCGCCATCGCTCTTGCCATAGAAGCTGGAACATTTTGGGAAGAGGTAGAAGGCGCCCTCGGGCACGTTCACTTCCAAGCCAGGAATCTCCTTGGCCAGTTTTACGATTAGGTTACGACGACGCTCAAAAGCCTGGCGCATGTCTTCCACGCACTGCTGGTCGCCCATGAACGCAAACTCTGCGGCCTTCTGACTAACGGAACATGGACCGCTGGTGTACTGGCCCTGCAGTTTGTTGCAACCCTTGACAATCCACTCCGGGGCTGCAATGAAACCGATACGCCAACCCGTCATGGCATAACCCTTTGATACACCATTGACGATAATAGTGCGTTCCTTCATGCCAGGGAACTGGGCAATTGACTCGTGCTTACCTATATAATTAATGTGCTCATAGATTTCATCAGCCAAAACGAAAAGGTCTTCATGACGAAGGATGACCTCTGAGAGAGCTTTCAGTTCTTCTTTGCTATAAACACTTCCCGTAGGATTGCTGGGCGAGCAGAGGATGAGCATACGTGTTTTAGGTGTGATGGCAGCTTCCAACTGGTCGGCTGTAATCTTGAAGTTCTGCTCAAAGCCTGCCTCGATATGGACTGGCTCGCCACCGGCCAACTTTACCATCTGGGGATAGCTTACCCAGTAGGGTGCAGGGATAATCACCTCCTCGCCATCGTCTACAAGCGCCATAATCGTGTTGCACACGCTCTGCTTGGCACCATTTGATACCAGAATCTCATTGATGGTGTAGTCGAGCTGATTCTCGTTCTTCAGTTTGGCGACGATGGCCTTGCGCAGGTCGGGATAACCTGGTACGGGAGAATATTTCGAATAATTATCGTCTACAGCTTTTTTTGCAGCTTCCTTGATGGCATCGGGCGTATTGAAGTCGGGCTCACCTACGCTCATGTTGATAACATCGATACCTTGCGCCTTCATTTCGGAGCTTTTCTGTGACATTGCCAGCGTAGCCGATGGGGCTAAACGCTGCAGACGAGAAGATAATTGTGCCATATGTATACTAAATTTGGTGCAAAATTAAGCATTTTATTTCTGAATGCGAAAAGATTATGCCACTTTTTCGATTTTTAGGGCAAAAAGTGACAATCTGAGCATTATTTCAGGTGGAGCGTATGTCCCATGCGGTTCTTCTTTGTTTCAAGATAGCGCAAATTGTACGGGTTGGGGGTAACCTCAATGGGTACGTTTTCCACAATCTCCAGTCCGTAGGCCTCCAGTCCGACACGCTTCACGGGATTATTGGTAAGCAGGCGCATCTTATGGATACCCAGATGGCGCAACATCTGTGCACCGCAGCCGTAGTCACGCTCATCGGGCTTGAAGCCCAGATGCACGTTGGCGTCCACGGTGTCGAGGCCCTCTTCCTGCAACTTATAGGCAGCGATCTTGTTCATCAGCCCGATGCCGCGACCCTCTTGTTGCATATAGATGACCACGCCCTTGCCCTCTTTCTCGATAGCCTGCATGGCCTTGTGGAGCTGTTCGCCACAGTCGCAACGCTTTGACCCGAGGATATCGCCCGTCATACATGAAGAATGTACGCGCACGAGCACAGGCTCGTCTTCCTTCCACTCACCCTTGATGAGGGCCAAGTGCTCCAGACCAGTGCTCTTCTGACGGAAAGGCACCAGACGGAAGTGACCGTAATCGGTAGGCATGTCTACCTCTTCGCCTACTTCGATAAGACTTTCCTTCCTCAGTCGGTAGGCTATCATGTCCTTGATGCTGATAATCTTCAGGTTCCACTGCTTGGCAAAGACCATGAGTTCAGGCAGACGGGCCATCGTACCATCCTCGTTCATGATTTCCATGAGTGCACCGGCAGGGTAGAGGCCAGCCATGTGACAGAGGTCGATGGCAGCTTCGGTATGTCCGCTACGACGCAACACACCGTTGTCTTGTGCATAGAGTGGGTTGATATGACCAGGTCGTCCGAAGGTTTCAGGCTTCGAAGTGGGGTCGGCGAGTGCCTTGATGGTCTCAGCGCGATCGTGGGCACTCACACCTGTGGTGCAACCTTCGAGCTTGTCGATGGTTACTGTAAAGGGGGTACCCAGCACCGAGGTGTTGTCTTGTACCTGATGCGGCAGGTCGAGTTCCTTGCAGCGCTCCAGGGTGATCGGGGCGCAAAGCACACCACGGGCGTGCTTTAGCATGAAATTCACCTTCTCAGCAGAAATCTTCTCGGCTGCAATAATCAGATCACCCTCGTTTTCGCGGTCTTCATCATCTACCACGATCACAAACTGGCCGTTTTTGAAATCCTCTACGGCTTCCTCTATGGTGTTAAGTTTCGTTTCTTCCATCATTGTCCTATACCTTATTATATATATATTAGTAGTTTTGCTTCTTTGCCAATTCGATGATCCGTGGAATGATGCGCTCGTTGGTAAGTCGGATATGGCGCAGGTCTTTATAGAGTCGGAACCTGAAACGCAGCATACGGAAATAGAAGAACGCTCCTACGGGCAATACCAGTCCGGTGATGATGTTGAGCCACTTCTGTCTGAAGGGGCGCGTATGGGCATGAGTGGCCAAGAAAGGATAGTTGTCGAGCTCGGCAAGCACAATCTTGTCTCTCGTGTAGCCCAGATCCTCGATGGTCTCTTCGAGCCTCTCGCTGATGTGCTCTATCTCCTGATCGTCGCCAGCATGGAAGAATACCTTGATGGGGTTAGGCCATCTGAGCAACTTGTGGTGCTCTTGGTATTGCTTAATCTTGAGGTTTATATCCTCCAGCTGTTCCGCATCGTGCTGGTATTTCGGGTCTTCGATAATCACCTCCTTGCTGAATACGTGTCGCTTGGTTCTAAGACCCAGCACGCGCATGAATATCTGTTTATAGAGGTCGATGTTGAATACGACCGAATCGTTGTTGGCCTTATAAGTGACGAAAGCCGATAGTGGTGTCAGGACGACGGTGGATATGAGCATGCCGTACCATACCGTCCACTGGTCGTCGCGCGCCATCTTCTCACCCGTACTGTCTAGGATATAATAGATGATAAACACCAGTACCGATACGATGACGGGCACACCCAGTCCTCCCTTACGGATAATGGCTCCCAGCGGGGCACCGATAAAGAAGAAGATCAGACAGGTAAACGAGAGCGTGAACTTCTTGATGGCTTGTATCTCGTGGGTGCGCGTCCGTCGGTGAAGCGCCTTGGCGTAGGTAGCCCTCATGTCGAGGTCGGTAATCGTGCTCTGGGTTGTACCCATGGCGTTCCTGACGGCTGACTGCTGTTTCTCTTTGCTCAGACGACTGAAGATCGAGTCGAAATTGTTACTTTTCTGCTGAGCCTCTTTAAAGGCTTTAGCCGAGAGCTGCTTGCTCACGTCGGGCAACTTAAAGTAATATTGTGTCGCCTCTTTATAGGTAGCCCAACCCACACTGTCGTTGAATTCCTTGATAGAATCCAGGTCGTGCAGAATCTTATTGAGTCCTTTGGCACGGGCGTCGCCAGCGATATCGTTAATATCAGCCAGACTGAAGTCGCCATCAAAATCAAGCAGAATACGCTTCGTGGCAAACGTCTCGCGACGATAGGGCACATCGGCTGTACCTGCCACGTCTGAGGAGCGCATGTTCTCATTCCATACACCGCTGTAAAGGGTCAGCAACAGGTGTTTCTTCTCTGCTGTCGACTGCATCATACCAGAGTCGGCCAGGATAATGGCCTGATCTTCGTAACTGCTCGTCATGCGATAGATCATGATGCCGTAGAGCATACCCGTATTGAGGTCTTTCTTCTGAACGTAGATGTTAGAGCCAGGGATGCCGCCATAGAACACGCCCTCTGGAATCTCAAGTTCAGGGCTTTTCTGCTTCATACCCAGCAACAGCTGATAGAAACTGCGGTTAGCCATCGGACCAACTACATTCTGGAAATAGAACGATATGAAGCACATCAGCACAGAGATAACGATGAGCGAGCGGAAAGCCTGCAACAGTGAGATACCCGCAGACTTGATAGCCGTGAGCTCAGAACTCTCTCCTAAGTTACCAAAAGCGATGAGTGACGATAGCAGGATGGCAAGGGGGAAAGCCTGTGGCATGAGCATCAAGCCCATGTACCAGAGAAATTGCGCCATCACCTCTAGCGAGAGGCCTTTTCCGATCAGATCGTCTACATAGCGCCACAAGAATTGCATCATCAGTACAAACTGACAGATGAAAAATGTGCCTATGAAGAGCAGACCGAACTGCTTAATTATAAATATGTCTAATTTCTTAATTCTAAACATAATTAGCGTGCAAAGTTACAGTCCACATGATCTGTGGAGCCTGTCGAGATTGCTTTCCCAAAGAATGCGGAGGCCATCAGCATCGTCATCTTCTGCAAAGTCAGTGATAAAGAGGTTCAGCTGGTGGGTCAGTTCGCTTTGTCCTATGCGCATCTCCCAGTACGAGTCATCTTCTTCCTCTATCCAATGCAGTTTAATGTGGTGGTATTTCTCCACTTCCACCAGTTGCGCCTTACGGATGTCCTGTTCCGTCCATGGTTCGCCCCAGGTGAAGGTGAATACCCCATTATCTTCAGTCACATGGTCGGCAATCCAGTGTTCCAGACCGTGCGCACTGCTGATTTGCTCCCAAATAATGTTTGGCGATTTGGTCGCGAGTGGGTATTCTATTTCAATTTTTTGCTTTCTCATGGTGCAAAAGTACGAAATACAAAATATTTTCCCGAAAAATTTTGGTAGTTCGCAAAAAAGTAGTACCTTTGCACCCGCTTAACAGAAATGATGGCGGGATAGCTCAGCTGGTTAGAGCGCATGATTCATAATCATGAGGTCGCCGGTTCAATCCCGGCTCCCGCTACATAGAAAGCCACGAGTTACAGAGATGTAACTCGTTTTTATTCTTTATTATCTCCATAAAGGCCCTCTCATACTCACTCCACGTTATATTTGGTGTTTCGCTCGATTTGCACTACCGTTGTGTTATAGTTGTGATAATTTGTATTTTGATGCACTAATGAGAAAAAAGTGCGGTAAAATTTGGAACTTAACCGAAAAATGCCTATCTTTGCAGCGTCAGAACAAATGTTTTGGCTATCCGGGTAGAATCCCGCGTGGGGTAAGGCTTTATCGATACTGCCCAATTTTATAGAGAGCCATCGTTTTTCGATAGCTCTTTATTTTTGTTTGTACTTCATCATAAAGTTTCTGATGTACGACTTGCTAAGCGTGTTCTCTCTGATAACTGAAATTGTACGAGTACCTTTCATTATCAGAACCTCAATAGCATTAGCATTCCGCTCAAAATAGCGTCGTATGTCTTTGGCAAGTACACGTGGGTTATAATCAGTTGTAATGTTGAGTAATACGCGATTCGTTTGCCCAATAGAATCAAGTAATTGTGTCCCTACAGAGCCCTTTCCATGGACGGTTTTCAAATCATAGAGTCCGAGGATACCTTTCTTTTCAAATATGAAATCGGCTGTACGACAACTCCTCGGATTTGGCAATATATAAACGCGATACCCATGTTCTACAGCCTTGCGCGCTGCATTGATTAGATTGTCGAAGTCATCACTATTTTCGTTAATAGCACTGTAAATATTGGTTTCGCCCTCTACAGGATGAAATTCACCATAGTAGATTATTTGTTTCAGTTGGTTAATAAACTGGGCACCCTTCAGATAGTGCAGCTCCTGCAACTCGTCAGCCATACCTCTCCATAAAGCCTCCGCTACCATCAGCGCAGAGCCATCTTTATCAAGCACTATATCGGATATCTGTTCTCCCATTAGTTTAAAGTTCTATTTTAAGCATGTGCAAAGTTACTACTTTTTGGGTAAAGTGCCAAATTTTACACTTAAAAATTTTGTAAGGTCATAATAAAATAGTACC
This sequence comes from uncultured Prevotella sp., assembly GCA_905234145.1. Classification (GTDB taxonomy): domain Bacteria; phylum Bacteroidota; class Bacteroidia; order Bacteroidales; family Bacteroidaceae; genus Prevotella. Next base: position 6,801 of record CAJOGK010000101.1, read on the forward strand.
TTTGCACCCGATTTTAATGATTAGTAAGTCTTCAGTTTCAAAAAACGTCGTGATGACGCTGAAACTACAATTTAATGGTTTTAATAATTTAGTAATTCAAGTTTCGCATGTTAAAAATTAGTTGAGATAAGGTCGCAAAAAAGAGCACAGGGATTTCCGTATGTCGCGGAAAATTTGTACCTTTGAAGTGC
>CAJOGK010000102.1 GCA_905234145.1 uncultured Prevotella sp.
AGTAGACTTCGTAAGGAACATATCGCCGTTGGACATATCCTTGAATACGACGGGGCGATAGTTTTCTGGATGAATACCTTTTTTCATTTTGAGTTTAAAATATTAATGTTAAAAATATCAATTTCGCATAAAGCGGCTGCAAAGGTACGAAGATTATTCCGAATTTCCAAACTTTCTGCCCTTAATTTTATATAAGGTGATGTTTTTTGTCTTTTTTTCTTTGTTTACTCAAATATTTGTGTTATTTTTGCAAGCATAATAAGTATGACCTATGCGAAAAATTAGTTTATTAGTACTAGCCTTTTTTCTGATTTCATGCTTTGGAACAGCGAAAAATCAGAAGCGCCAAGCTATCTATGGTATCGGATTCTATAATTTGGAGAATCTGTTTGATACCTGTCACGATGATGGCAAGAATGATTATGAGTTTCTGCCTGATGGCTCTTACCAGTGGACATCGGAGAAATACGTTAATAAGTTGCATAACATGGCACGTGCGCTAGCCGATTTGGGTACAGATCGTGTGCCTGAAGGGTGTGCAGCCATCGGTGTGGCTGAGGTTGAGAATGCTAAGTGTTTGAAGGATCTGATAAATGAGGCCCCCCTGAAGGCCCGCAATTATCAGTTTGTCCACATTGAGGGACCAGATCAGCGTGGTATCGATTGTGCCCTGCTTTATAATCCATCCTTATTCAGCATTCGCAATGTGAAACTTATACCTTATATATATACGCGTAAGGAGGATGCAGGTCGCCAAACACGTGGATTCTTAGTTGTCAGTGGTACTTTGGACAATGAGCATGTCACCATTATTGTGAATCACCTGCCATCACGTGGCGCACCATCTTATTGTCGTGAGGATGGCGGATCGCAGCTTAAGGTAGTAAAGGATTCCCTGATGAAGGACGATCCTGCTGTTAAACTGCTGATAATGGGAGATATGAACGATGATCCCCAGGATGCCTCTATGGCCGTATGCTTAGGAGCCAAGCGTGAAATCAGTGAAGTAACTGAGGGTGGACTCTATAATCCTTGGTGGAATGTATTGGCCTCTGGCACTGGAACACTGACGTATCAGGGTGCCTGGAATCTGTTCGATCAGATAATCCTCTCCTCTACATTGTTGAATCAGCCTGCCAATACGCTGCAATTGAGTGGCTATCAGGTGTTCCGTCGTAAATATCTTATCCAGCACGACGGTCCTTATCGTGGCAGTCCGTTGCGTACCCACTCTGGCGGAAAATGGCTTAATGGCTATAGTGATCACTTGCCTACAGTTGTATATCTAAAAAAATAGCACCATGATTATTATCGGTATCGCAGGCGGAACAGGTTCTGGCAAGACCACCGTCGTGAAGCGTATTGCCAAAGCACTGCCACATGGTTGTGCAGTTGTTATTCCTTTGGATTCGTACTATAATGACACGTCAGAGATGACACCAGAGGAGCGCAAGCAGATTAATTTCGACCATCCCGATGCTTTCGACTGGAAACTGCTCACAGAGCATATCAATAAGTTGAAGAATGGTGAACCTGTAGAGCAGCCCACCTATTCTTATATCATATCTAACCGTCTGCCAGAAACGATTCATATCGAACCCAAACCCGTAATTATCCTTGAGGGCATCATGACGTTGCACTATAAAAAGTTGCGTGATATGATGGACCTGAAGATTTTTGTGGATACTGATAGCGACGTGCGCTTGATTCGTAATATCCGTCGCGACGTGGTGGAACGTGGACGTACCGTTGATATGGTGCTTGATCGTTACGAGAAAGTGCTCAAGCCCATGCATGAGCAGTTTATCGAGCCAACCAAGAAGTTTGCCGACTTGATTATTCCTTGGGGTCGTGAGAACAAAACGGGAATCAACATCCTGAAGACCTACATCGAAGGCTTTTCCGAGGAAGTGAAAGAAGAGATGGAAAAGAAATAGTGGGCGAGGTAGAGAGTCATCCTTTTAAGCCGTTTTTGCCTGAGGGAGCCAAGTTGTTGATGCTTGGCACATTTCCTCCTGCAGAGAAGCGGTGGTCGATGAAGTTCTATTATCCCAATTTCATCAATGATATGTGGCGCATTTTTGGTCACCTCTTCTTCAATGATCGCAATTACTTTGTAGATTCAGCGCAAAAATCTTTCCGTTTAGATTTGCTGATACCTTTTTTAGAGGAGAAAGGTATTGCCCTGTTTGATACTGCCACACGTATCCGTCGCACCAAGGGTACAGCTTCGGATAAAGACCTTGAAATCGTTGAAGAAACCGATTTGCTTCAGATGCTTCGCGACCTTCCTCAGTGCGAACGCATCGTTACAGCAGGACAACTGGCCACAGATGTTGCTTGTGGCCAGTTTCATGTTTCTTCTCCTAACGTAGGCGATTATGTGGCTTTCACTTTCGAAGGCCGACGGCTCCGACTTTATCGTATGCCAAGTAGTTCAAGGGCTTACCCCATGAAGTTAGAACGCAAAGCCGAGTTTTATCAGCGTGTCTTATTCTAATTTGGGTGTCTCTGTAGGTGTTGGCTCTTCCTCTATCTGTTCTTTGATTTCCTCTGCTACAGGTATTTCCTGTGCCTGTTTGAATTGCTTCTTGTTAGCGTGGAACTTCATTGAGTTGATCATTTCTGTGATGCCATAGAGGAGCGAGCACCAACCCAATATCAGCATCGCCATGCTAGCAGGTACCATTGGCTTTATAATGACGTAGAGACCAATCAAAAGAATTACCGATGGAAATACCCAGTAGCCAAAACCTATCTTGCCGTATTTCCTACCGTTTATCAAGTTCATGTATTGGTTAATGGCGCCTAAAACCAAAATACCGCCAATGATATACATCAGGGCTTTGATAAAAACATCTGGTGTCAAAGCCAGCATGGCACCTAAAATCAAACTTCCTACACCGACAATCGGGAAAGTGGGTTTGTCACCCGTAATCACATTACCTTCTGCATCTGTTATCTTATACTCCGACATATGTTGGCGTGCATTTACGTAGACAATCACGGAAATCAAACCTGATAAAAGGAATAAGATGCCGATGGCTACCGTCATCCAAGTTACCGTGTTATCTGGATATTTGATGAGTAGGATACCAATGGCAATGGCGCTAATCGCACGAAATAGTGAACTTTGTAATATCTTCATTTCCTATTGTTCTTTATTTATTTTGCATGCAAAGATAGCATAAACTCTCTAGAATCCCCAATTTATTATATTTTTTTTGTAATTTTGCAGCCAATTAGATAGTTATGGCAACCACATTATTATATTTAGTAAGACATGGTGAGACGGTTGACAATGCCAATCAAATCATGCAGGGGCAGACGCAAGGTGCCCTCAATGAGCGTGGCATCCAGCAGGCTAAGGAGCTGAGCCTCCAGTGGCAGGATCGCCCTATTGATGCTGTCATCGCCAGCGACTTGAAACGTGCCATCGATACAGCGTCGATTGTGGCTGAGCCCCACCATTTAGAGGTGCATACCACGCCTTTATTGCGTGAGCGCGACTGGGGTGATTTTACCGGGCGCTTTATTCCCGACCTGAAAAATGAGCCTTGGCCTTCAAATGTCGAGACATTAGAAAACCTTCTTTCCCGGGCGGGCGAGTTCATCGCTTATGTCAAGGCGACATACCCAGGAAAGAAGGTGCTGGCTGTAGGCCACGGTATTATCAACAAGGCCATTCAGGCAGTATATTATGGTAAATCAATGAGCGATGTTCAGCGGATGATGAATGCGGAAGTCCGCGAGTTGGAGTTGTAGGCTTACCTACGTCCTCCCAAGCCTCCGCCATGTCCACCGTGAGACCCTCCACCGTGAGACCCACCGCCGTGATAGATTCCACCATGTGACATGCCTCCGCTATGTGATCCACCTCCGAAACTGTGTGATCCGCCACCTCTGTGTGACCCTCCACTAAAACTATTTGAACCGCTGCTGTGTGAACTGCCTCCAAAGCTGCGAGTACCTCCACTGCTGTGTGAGCTGCCTCCAAAACTACGGGTTGCACCACTATGACTGCGTGTTTCGCTGCCGCCAAAATTGCGACGCTCCATACCACTACGATTGCGATTCTCGATGCCGTTGTAGTTGCGACGCTCTATACCTCTGTTGGGGCTACTGCCAAAGCCTCGTCTGTCGTGGCTATGACCAGTGATACGAGTAGAGCTGTGGCGAGGGCTTCTGAAATCACCACGGTTCCAGCGATCGTGCATGCCGAAATGCTCTCTGTGAACAGGGCGGAAGTGTTCTCTGTGGCCATAATAATAGCCATGTGCGCCATGCAGATGCCAAGCGTGTCCACCGCGATAGGTCGCATAGAAGTGAGGACGTCCGAAGTAGAAGTAGTCACGATGCGGATAACGGCGATAGATGCCGAAGTGCCAGTAACCAGCCTCCCAATAGAGTGGACGATAGAAATAGGTTGCTGCCAGATAAGCCTCCCACTGCCAATCAAGCAGAATATAACTTAAATCCAGATTCCTGCGCTCCCAATAGGTACCAAACACGTCAGTGCGTCCTGTTACACCCATCAAGTAGTCCAGATTAATCTCATAAGCTGCCTCATACTGCTCGTCAGTCAGATTCAGCTCATACGCCATCTTATCGGTCAAGAACAATGCCTCGTTACGGGCCTGCTCGTAGCTCATTGCACTTGCTGCCATTGTGCTGGTCAGCATCATCATCAGTGCGAAAAACATCTTCTTCATATCCGTAGTGCGTTCAACAATAATTATCTCTTTCACGCTGCAAAGTAACCACATTTTCTGCAGGATTACAAAGGATTTTCCCTAATCGGCTAGGGGAAAATCCCTACAAATGCTTTTTTCTCAGTTTTTTTTCGTATTTTTGCCTCCAAAATACATCAGATATGCGAAGATTATTACTTCTGATATGGTCTGTTAGTGCTTCTTTGGCAACGTTTGGCCAAGAGCGATCAGTGATAGATAGTCTGCACTATCGCATGGAGATGCAGGCCACACTTGGCATAGGCGATCATTCCCCCTTATGGTTCAATGCAAACAAATACGGACTGAGCAGTCTCAAGAAAAACAATGGCTATGTACGAGGCGCCTTGTGTCGCCCACTTTCTGCCGATAATGGTAGGAAATGGGGTATTGGCTATGGTGCCGATGTGGCTGTGGCAGCAGGATTTACCAGTTCATTCGTGATTCAGCAGGCTTATATAGAAGGGCGATGGTTGAAAGGTGTGCTCACCGTTGGTGCCAAAGAGCAGCCGATGGAACTCAAAAACCAAGAGCTAAGCACAGGTTCTCAAACACTAGGTATCAATGCCCGTCCTGTGCCCCAAGTGTGCATTGCCCTGCCTGATTACTGGGCCATTCCAGGTACTAAGAACTGGCTAGCTTTGAAGGGCCATATCGCTTATGGTAAGACCACCGATAATAAATGGCAGAAAGATTTCGTTGCCCCTCAACAGCGTTACACAGAGGGAACACTTTATCATAGCAAGGCGGGCTATCTGAAGATTGGTCCTAAGATTGTTACCCTAGAATTGGGGCTAGAGATGGCTACCCAATTTGGTGGTACATCCTATCTCTATAAGGATGGCCAGTTGGAGGTTTACAAGAACGACAGTGGTTTGAAGGCTTTTGCAAATGCCCTTATTCTGAGTGGTTCCGATGCAACTGAT
>CAJOGK010000103.1 GCA_905234145.1 uncultured Prevotella sp.
GGAAGTAAAGACGAGCCTTATCAAAAGTCGTCGCATCATCTTCACCCCAGCTACTGACCTGAAGGACGAGCTCTCGTCAACCGCCATCCAGATTACCTGCTACGACCGTAACGGCGAAGAGGTAAAGCGCGTTACCTCTACCGACCCAGGCACCATCGAGGATCCCGAGAATCCTGAGAACGGAAACAACGGATCTACGGAGAACGGAAACCAGAACGGTGGCAATACCGGAGGCGGTGACAACGGCGGTGGAAGCCAAGTAGGCGATGACGATTAAGCAACAGGGGAGCTCTGAGGAAGCTCTAGGGCTCCCCTGCCTTTAAACAGAGAACAGAACATCATTATTAACCATTAAAATATTATAGTTATGACTAAAAAGGAAACCGTAAAGTGGATTGTGCAGATTATCGCCTCTGTAGCGACTGCTATTCTTACCGCCCTTGGCGCGACAAGCTGCATGGGGATGTGAGCCCCCATTAACATCAAGAGGAATCCCCAGCTAGCAATGTGTTAGCTGGGGATTCTTATTAATATCGTTTTCTACTGTACACTTTACTCGTTCCGCTGGTTAATCAAGTTCACCAAGTTGCTCTTTACGTATGCGCTCGTTCACAACGTAGCCTTTTATCAGATACTCTTTGAGAACTTTGTTTGCCCATTGACGGAATTTCACGCCTCGTTTAGAATTGACTCGATATCCAACGGAGATAATCATGTCAAGATTGTACATCGTCATCGTACGATTAACCATACGCTTGCCCTCCTGACGAACCTGTCGGAAATTCCGACATGTTGCCTCTTTCTCCAGTTCCTCTACTTCGTAAATATGCTGGATGTGCTCTAATACGTTCGTACGAGATGACTTGAATAGTTGAGCCATCTGAGTCTGCGTCAACCACACCGTCTCATTCTCCAGACGGACATCAATCTGTGTCTGTCCATCCTCTGTCTGATAGATTACAATCTGATCCTGTTTCATAACATTCTTATCGCTTGCAAAAATAATACTTTTCTACCAATATAGTATGCAAAAATCGAAAATGTTACATCCTTTAGGAAGATTTTCTAAAAGAAATTATGATTATGTTATCTCGATATTGATTTCCGTTCTGAACTTCCTTACATAGATCAAGAAACAAGCGAGTTTCAGAATAGTCTTTTTTCATATTGAGCTTTTAGTTTTAGATCATACTTGGTTTTAGTTTTAGTTACTGTTTTGGTTAATTGGTTAGAGTAGTAAAGGCTTGCGGGATGCAAGCCTTTACTGCGTTATGTAACAAAAGAATTCTTTATTTATTCTACCAACTTAATCGTATATCTTTCGTTAGAATTATACTCGCGGTCTTTGTCTTTGCCGAAGTACTCGAGGATGAATTGCGGGCCCTCTTCTTCTTTGGTAACCTTGATAAGCACCTCGCGGTAAGTAACCTTACCATCCTTCAGAAAACTCTCGTAGGCATTGAAACTCTTTATGTTCTGGGTTTCGCTGTTCTTAACCAACTTGAAGGCAGAGACATTACGCTGACTCTGGGCGATGTCGATATACAGGCTGTCACCCTTGAAGATGAACATCAACTCACCACTCTGCGACAGATACTTACCATCCAAATCGCCTGCTTTTGCTTCAAAACAGCAACACATCAGTAGTAGTAAAAACAAAATCTTTCTCATATCTATCTTTTAATTATTGATTTTTCCGCCACAAAGGTACAAATAAGAGAGAAAATAACCAAAACTTTTTTAAGAAATACTCACACATTGCCCAAATAAACGTGCTTTATGCCCTCTTGCAGGGCGATTTCCCGTGCAGATCGTAAAGTTTGAAGGGGCGTAGGCGCCACATCCTGCATCTTGTAGCGAGGGAAGAAACGACTGAAATGGAGGGGGGCGTAGGCAAGACCGTTGTCTGCAAGCCAGCGACACATCCGACGAATCATCTGCATATCATCGTTGACTCCAGGTATCAGCAGATTGGTGATTTCGAGCCACACGCCAGCCTGCTTCATGGCGAGAATCGTATCGAGCACGGGTTGAAGACGGCCTCCACTCACACGCTTGTAGATATCGTCGCTAAACGATTTCAAATCGATATTAGCCGCATCGAGATAGGGCAACAAATCGCGTAAAGGTGCCTCGCAGACATAACCTGCCGAGACGAGGATATTCCAAAGACTTGCCTCGCGCGCCAGGCGAGCCGTATCTACGATGTATTCCAGATAGGTAAGCGGCTCGGTATAGGTGTAAGCGATACCCGGACAATGGTGCTTCTGGCAGAGCGCCACCACCTCGGAAGGCGAGAGCTCGTAATGCTGAACCTCGGAGGGCGAGACCTGCGAGATATCGTGGTTCTGACAATTCAGACAACGGAAGTTGCAACCTGTACAGGCGAGGGAAAGACACGTCGTACCTGGATGGAAATGATAGAGCGGTTTCTTTTCTATAGGATCGATGGCGAGCGCACAGGGCAGGCCATACACATCGCTATAGAGCACACCATCGCGATTGCTCCGGCTACGACAAATGCCCCTCTTGCCATCAGCAATATGGCAATGGTGGGGACAAAGCTGGCACTCAACTGCCCCACCCTCCAACTTACGATAATACCTGCTTTCCATCAAAATACGATCGCCTCGTAAACGTAAAGCTCTGCGTCTTTCCAGCCATCCCAGCCAAGACCTGCCTTATCCTGCGAGCAATGGCCCACGAACTCTTCCTTAGTCCAGTTAACCTCATCGGCCACCTGGGGCAAGAACGTCCCACTGCGATAACCCTTGCGGATATAGATGCCATGACGATGCAACTCGAACTCGTCGAGACTCTGGATGCGACGCATGGGGGTAAGCACGGAGATTTCGATATCGATATCATCGAGTTCACCACGCTCTACGGGCATAAAGCGCGGGTCTTCGAAGGCAGCAGCGCGCGCCATCTCGGCCACAATCTCATGCAAGGGGTAATCCTCGCCAAAATGGCCGATACAACCACGCAGGCGACCGTGCTTGTGGAGAGAAACAAAGGCACCGCACTTGGAGTGGAGAGTGGAAAGTGGAGAGTTAAGAGTTGGGGGCGCAATGGGCTTGCCATCGAGGGAATCGCGAATGCTGGTAAGGGCGATGGCCTTTAATTGGCGCTTTTCCTCGTCGGTAAGTGTAAAGTCTTTGCTTTCTTTGCGCAAGAAGGCAAAAGCATGATAGCCCACCACGCGCGAATGGTCGTGGTTATCGATGTCGCCCGAATTCTGATACATCAGGTGCTTGATATCGTAATGGTTATCGAGCATGAGCATCAGGGTAATGATGGCAAACTCGCCACAGGCACTCGTAGCCAGATTGCGCTTGCCACTACGCTCATTGGCATCGAGAGCAGCGAGGAACTGCGACACATCGCCCGTTTCGATGGCCTTTCCTGTTAAGGCATCTGCCTCGTAGGCATCAGCGTAAGAGGGGTAATGCGAGAAGTCGCTACTGATAATGAAAAGATTCTCGTCAGTAAAATAGGGTTTCAGCACCTCAGCCATGCGTTTCAACTTATCGAAATCGTTGGTAGAGATGATGATAGGTACGATAGGAGGAACCTCCTTGAACCTTCGCTGTAAGAAGGGCAATTGCACCTCCAGACAATGTTCTTGCGCATGAGCCTCCGGGCGATAACGGAACACGCCATCTGCCTCGGTAAGTTTCTGGGCTGTTTCAGTATCGACTGGAATATTGCCCAAAGGCGTGGCGTAAAAGTCGGCCTCCGTATTCACCGAAGCCCCATCGAGCCACACATGGTGACTAGGCCCTAGCAGGAAAATGCGCTTATAAGGCTGCTTGGGATTCAGCGACATATAGGCCGATGCTGCTACATTGCCCGAGAAATAATAACCGGCATGGGGCACAATGAGTGCCGCCACCCTATTATATATAGTACGCGCACGATGGCACGCCAAGAAGCTGTCAACCTCTTCGCTCAGTTCAAGCGCATCGCCTGTATAGAAGCGATTCGCCTGGGTCGCAGGCCTGATCACAGGCTTTTGGGTTTGTCCGTTACAAGAAGTCATTGTTAGATCACTGATTGCATTACGACTTTTCAGCACGTTCTGCAAATTTTGCTTGCAAAATTAATGTTTTCTCATGACATTACGGTCGTTTTGCACGTTTTTCTTGCAGAATGTGTATGATTTTAATATATATTAAGGTGGAAACGACTTGATGTTTCCCAAAAAACACATTTTCTTTTTACTGAAGATGAACCAATTTATATTCTCCCCTTCTCATTCCACTCCATCACAGCAGTAGCACAAGAAAATGAGACGATGATAGTCCGCCTAGCAGAAATCGAGGTTTATCCACAGCACCTCAAGGAGTATCTCGAATTTGCCAACGAGGTGGACCGTCTGAGTGTGGAACAAGAGCCGGGTGTTATCTGCCTCTACCCGATGCAGAGTGCCGAGGACTCCACAAAGATTCGCATCCTCGAAATCTATGCCTCCGAGAAAGCCTATCAGCAGCACTTGAAGACCGACCACTTCCAAAAATACAAGCAGGGCACGCTCCACATGGTGAAAGACCTGAAGCTACCCACGATGAAACCACTCGATCCAGAGACGATGAA
>CAJOGK010000104.1 GCA_905234145.1 uncultured Prevotella sp.
TTTCTTGGCATAATACTAAATTTAAAGATTATACAAAAACGCTGCAAAGATACAACTTATTATGGGAATTCACAAACTTTTTGGAGAAAAAAATCAATGTCCCCTTGATCCCTGTCCCCTTGATCCCTCTGGCTTTAAGTGGTGGCGAACTATTCTCTACTTGATCTTATCCTATATATCTTTTTTAACAATATTTTTTGGCATAGTGTTCGCTATTGCCGCTATACTATATTATGTGTAGAATGCACCTCCACATTTCTCATACAACTTCTAAACTCCTAAATATAAAAAGGGCTCGCATCTATTATTGCGGGCCCAATTTGTGTGATTTGTTATTGCTATGACCTGTCAAGGCATATCGTAGTTGGTCATTTCGCCTTATAGGCTGCAACGCGTTTCGCTACGTTGTCCTTGATGTTGTTGTAGTAATACATGTAGTCATAGGCGTGACGACCATCCGGTCCGAAGAACTCGGCAGCGACCTTAGCGACATCTTCGGGCATCGGAGTGTCTTTGGCATTCGTTATGACTGTGCCGCGAGCGAGGCTAATCTGCGCGTCTGCACCGATATCCCCAATTTTAGGCTCGCCAGTATTCTCATCCAGCACGATGGAGCCCATGTTCAGGCTTGCAGGGGCATAGGTTTCGTCAATCTTCCAGTTGAGGGGGTTAATGCTCATCGTTCCAGGCAGTACCACGATGTTGTTGGCGTTGGTCTCCACGTTCTTTGGGCCCTCAGTGTTCCAGGCGATGATGACGCCCGTGTCACTCTCGCCAGTAGCGAACTTCAGGTGCGGATTAGCTTTAAGGTAGTCTTTCGTGACTGAATAGCCAATAGTGTAGGCAGCGACCATGCGCGCATAGTAGTCAGGATGCTCCTTAAAGTATGTCCTCAGCAGCAGTAAAATCATTGCTGAACCCTGACTGTGACCCGCGATGATGAACGGGCGGCCACCGTTACAATTCTCAAAGTAGTAGTCGAGTGCGGCAGTTATATCGTCGAAGGGCATGCCTAAAAGTGCTGCGTCGATATTACCGGTCTTCTTATTGATTTCCCCAGCATACCGTAAGCCGCACTGACGGTAATATGGCAAAAACACATTCGTGGAATCCCCAAACGCGCATGCGTGATCCCTGCATTCGACCTTCACTCCAAGCAGCATCTCTGGGTTATCGATTGTTGCGTAATCGGGAGCACCCTCTTCAAAGCTTGAGATAATGTATTCCGTCGCGTAGATGTAGAACGTGTCAACATCCTTGGTAATCTCTGGAATCTGATACCAGTTAGTTTTCTTAGAATAATCAATCTTTTCGTTCATATTACAATAATTTTAGGATTAAACGTGTTTCTTTCCAATAATATACACTTCGCTCGGCATGTTGTGGCTGAAGCCCTCATGCGCTGCCGTCAGCAGGTCGTTTTCGAAGATGAGGAAGTCTGCATCTTTCCCTACTTCGATAGAACCTTTGGAGCCTTCGATACCCAACTGCTTGGCGCCGTTGATGGTATATCCCCAAATCATCTCCTCAACACTCATTTGCTCACTTGGAGACGGGAACGCAGCAACCACTCTGGTATGTTCGGGGGCTTTGACTTTCTCGTTGATATATCGCGTCATGCCGATCTCCATACCGAGGCATGGGTTCCAGGTCGAAAAGTCACCATAGAGGATATTGTCGCTCGACCAGCTCACATTGGCGCCAGTCTTCCACATCGACTTGCAGCGATACATCTTGTTGGCACGCTCCTCACCCAACAGACTTCTCCATATCTCAATTGGATTGCCGCCCGTACAGCCGGAGTGCCACCATGGGGTGTAGTTGGCTGTTACGCCCAACTTGGCAAAGCGGTCCATATCAGCATCATCCTGGATTTCCAGATGTGCACAGGTCACCTTTACACGGAATTTGTCGCCAAGTTCCTTTTTGGCTAGCTCTACACCGTCGAGCACAGTGCGCGATGCACGTTCGCCCACGGTATGTGCATGGAAGTCCAGTCCTGCCTCGTTGAGCAGCTTCAAGCACTCTGCCACCTCCTCCTTGGTAAAGGTGGTACCACCTCTTTTGTTGGTATCAACGTATGGCGTCACCTGTGCGGCCGTTTCGATTCTCAGGGTACCATCCATGAAAACCTTAAAGGTATGCACATTCAGGTGCTCGGTGTTGAACTTCTGTCTGAAACGCTTCACTTCTTCCACGACTTCCTTCATTTTCTTAGGATCGGTGAGGGCAATGCTTCCGTCGATATAAACTGGCAGTTTGCCCTGTTTGTCGAGCTCGCACAAACGCTCATAGACACGCTCGTGAAGTGCATCGCCCTCAGGAAAACCTGCGTCGAAAACGGCGGTCACACCTGCTTTTACAGAAAAATCTATCCAGCGCATCAGCTCAGCATCGATCTGCTCGTCTGTCACATAGATATCATCGAAGAGCATGTTCCATGCCGATGACTCGAAGGCATTTCCTGTCACATGTCCGTCCTTACGTACATAATAACTGAGTTCGGGCACGCGGTCGGGGGTCTCATCGGTAATGCCGTGCCGCTCGAGTATTTTGGAGTTCACCCAAACGCTATGGCCTTCGCCTTCCAGAATTAGGAGTTCAGCATTGGGGCAGATGGTATCAAGATCTTCCTTGACGATGTCTTCCCCTTTCAGGTACTTACGTTCTAAGACGAATCGGTGGCGCTTCAAACCGGGATGATTTTTGACGCTCTGCGCCATAAAGTCGAGTGCCTCCTTTTTGCTGGAGCACACGATGTAATCTCCCGTACCCATATAGGCGAATCCAATACTTGTGGTCACATGTACATGGCTGTCGATGATGCCAGGTGTGATAAACTTGCCACCAAGATCGGTGACCTCGCCCTCATAGGCTGAAAGACCGGCCTCGTCGCCTACATAGATAAACTTACCGTCCTTCACTACCAGAGCGGTTGCCTGAAGATTGTCCTTGTTAGCAGTAAAAATCTTCGCGTTCTTAATAATCTTATCTGCTTTCATATTTGTTTTTAGTAAATAGTGATTTGCAAAAGTTGCCTACAAAGATAAACAAATACCACATAAAATCGTACCCCTGAGTGCCTTACGCATCAGGTTTTGCGGATTTTGAAACATTATTGCTGATTTTGAAAAATGGCTCCATCAATGAGAAGTCGAATTGCGCATCCAGACTGTGACGGACTGGCCCATGCGCTGTTTGAAGGCGAGGCTGAAGGTGCTGTAGCTTCGATAGCCGCTTTCGTGAGCCAGTTGCTGAGCAGTGAAAGGGCGCAAGTCAGCTATAGCCTCGCGATAGAGGCTAACGAAATGATTGATGCGCAGATCGTTGATGTAGGCATTATAAGTAGTACCCTGACGGGTGAAATACTGACTGAGATAGAAACGGTTGGTACCAATGGCCTGGGCAAGTTGGGTAACGGTCAGGTCGTGCTGTAGGTAGAGCTGTGAATCAATGCAATACCTCTGTAGCAAGGGGCCTATATCATCGTGCGTGTCTTCTTCCTCTGTGGTAACCGTTTCTTCATTGACAGAGACAGACTGCGGCCGAGAGATGCTCAAGTCGCTTAATGTTTCTACGCGCCAAAGGAGATAGCAGGTCAGCAGGACGTTATTCACCTGCTGGACGTATTGGAAAAACTGGCCTTTGATGGCAAACGTATAGATACCGAACACCAGCATCATGACGGCCAACACTATGAAGCTATGCCATACCTCCTTGTGTTCCAAATCGGCATAGTTGTCCCTCAACCAGCGTCCGTACCGCCTCACCTCGCGTACCATATATATAATGAAGCCGATACCCATCAGCAGATTATAGATACGAAGCATCGGCACAATGGCGTCGCTATGAGTGGCAATACAAAACGTCATTCCTGTAACAAGTGGTACTACTATCACCCAGGCAGACCACAGCGGACGCCTGCGGTCTTGTAGCATAGCGAGCAATACAACTATTGCCAAAGGAAATAGCGTCATGCAGTCGAGCAATGCGCCTACCAGATAAGTGAGCTTAACATCATTGCTTGAGGTGAGAAAAAGGATCGGCAGATACCACACGTGGCTCATCGTCATAGCCACAAAGAAAGCTGCCGTCCATCGGCGCAGACGTACAGACGACGTGACGTCAGGGGCAATGGCGTTGGCACGACGGAACATCAGATAGAAGCCTGCTATCAGCGACAGCATCGCCACGATAGCATAAAACATGCAAAATAGGATATCTTCCTGAATCTGATCGTACATGATTGATAAGCCTTTGCGTGCAAAAATACAACATTTTTGGGAATTAGTGGAACTATCGCCCCACCTTTTTATATTTATTGGCAAATTGATAGCGCAAATCCTAAACTTCTAAACATCTAAACTTCTGACTAGCATAAAATATTTTTCTAACTAGCGCGTAAAAATTCCCTAGTTAGGGAACAAATTTTGGCTCG
>CAJOGK010000105.1 GCA_905234145.1 uncultured Prevotella sp.
ACGGCGAGGAGCACTTTGAGGAAATCGAGATTGTATGTCAGAAGCTCGAAAACGGCTCTGTAGCATTCGAGAACCCCTGGAAGTAACAATTGCCTATCATATACAAAAAGATACCCCGCTCAGTTATTGAGCGGGGCTTCTTTTTTATCTGTTAAAAAGCGGACGCTTTTAGTCGCAAACCAGCCGTTTCATCAATACCGAACATAAGGTTCATGTTTTGAACAGCTTGACCAACAGCACCTTTCAGAAGATTATCGATGCAGGAGGTGATGAGCAGCTTGTTGCCATATTTCTCTACATGTACCAAGGCCTTATTGGTGTTTACCACTTGTTTAAGGTCTATCGGCTGGTCGCTGTAGTGGGTGAAAGCTGCATCTGCATAGAAATCCTTATAGGCTTCAATCACGTCTTCTACAGGTGCAGGTGTCTTCACCACAGCCGTACAGAAAATACCTCTGGTAAAGTCACCACGATAGGGGATGAAGTCAATATCGGCATCAAGATAACCTTGAGTTTGCTTCAGACTTTGGCGAATCTCTGCAATATGCTGATGCTGGAAGGGCTTGTAAATGCTCAGGTTGTTGTTGCGCCAAGAGAAATGGGTAGTTGCTCCTGGCTTCTGTCCGGCACCTGTACTTCCGGTAATGGCATTCACGGCTACATCTTCTTTCAGCAGATTCAGATAGGCAGCAGGAAGTAAGGCCACTTGGATACAGGTGGCAAAACAGCCGGGATTTGCCACATGCTGCGCCTGTTGGATAGCATCCTTATTGATTTCAGGTAGACCATAGACGTAATCATGTTTGCCCTTGATACGGAAGTCCTGTGCCAGGTCGATAATCTTCACGTTGGCAGGGATGTTGTGCTCTTTCAGGAAAGCCTCGCTCTTGCCATGTCCGAAGCAGAAGAATACAACATCAACCTTGTCAAAAGGCAGCTCGCTGGTAAACTTCAGATCCGTATCGCCAATCAAACCTTCGTGTACATCTGATACCAGATTGCCAGAATTGCTCTCAGAATTGGCAAATACAATCTCTGCCTCTGGATGGTTCAGTAGCAGGCGGATGAGTTCCCCGCCTGTATAGCCTGCCGCACCTAATATTCCTACTTTTATCATAATCCGTGTAATCCGTCAAATCCGTTGTTTTTTATCTATGTTCGTCTTTGTGAATACCGTAGTATACGCGTAAAGGTGTACTTGAAACCTTTATGAAACCTTTGGCTTCATCTGCAGTCCAACCAGTCTGCGTCTCGCCGTATTCGCCAAGTTTCGACTTTGTAAGGTCATTCGCAGAATCGATACCCACAGTCTCAAATCCGTAAGGACGGAGCTTGAGGATAGATGTACCAGTAACGTTACGCTGGCTTGAAGTTAGCATAGCCTCAATATCTGGCATTACCGGCTCCAAATATTGACTTTCGTGTAGGAACATGCCATACCAGTTTGCTACTTGGTCTTTCCAGTATTGCTGCCACTTGCTGAGGGTTGACTTTTCCAGCAGGCGGTGGGCCTCGATAATCAGTTTTGGTGCGGCTGCTTCAAAACCTACACGACCCTTAATGCCGATGATGGTGTCGCCCACGTTGGCATCACGACCGATGGCATAAGAGGCACCAATCTCTTCGATCTTTTGAATGGCCTTAATTCTGTCATCGAACTGCTCACCATTAACAGCTACAATTTCACCCTTTTCAAAGGTAATTTTCAAGAGTGATTCCTGCTCTTTGGCAGTAACATGCTTTAGGTAAGCATCCTCAGGCAGACCTTGGGTCGGGTCTAGTAATTCACCACCACAAATGCTGGTACCCCAGATACCGACATTATAGCTGTATTTCAACTTGGTGAAATCAGCAAAGAATCCATGCTCATTCAGGTAGTCTACCTCTTCCTTACGTGTCAACTTCTTATCGCGGGTGAGTGTAATGATCTCAACACCGGGCGCCATCACAAGGAAAGTCATGTCGAAACGAATCTGGTCGTTGCCAGCGCCTGTTGAACCATGGGCGATGGCATCGGCACCGATTTCTTTGGCATAGCGCGCGATGGCGATGGCCTGGAAGATGCGCTCACTTGATACAGAGATAGGGTAGCAGTTGTTGCGCAGTACATTACCGAAAATCATATATTTCAGCGACTTGGCATAGTATTCCTGCGTTACATCGAGGGTTACGTATGCTTTGGCGCCTAACTTGTAAGCGTTCTCTTCATTCTTCTTCAACTGTTCATCACTGAAGCCGCCTGTATTTGCGCATGCAGCGTAAACATCCCAGCCATCCTGGGTTAACTTCATAACGGTGTAGCTTGTGTCTAATCCACCAGAAAAAGCTACTACAACTTTTTTGTTTGCCATGTCCTTATATTTTTATTTACATATTCTCTTTTCCGTCTATCTGCCTGATGCGGGCAAGTACCTCATCCGAAATCTTTGCGGGCAAGTGCTCTGTGGGGTCATAGAGCATCGCTGTACAGATGCAGTATTTTCTGTCTGTTCGATGCAAAACATCGACATTACAGCAACCTTCGCAACCTTTCCAGAAAGCTTCGTCGTCAGTGAGGTCGGCAAACGTAACGGGCTGATATCCTAATGCCGTATTCATCGCCATTACAGCAGCGCCACTTGTGAGCGAAAAAATCTTAGCATGTGGCCATCTTGTACGAGCCAACGTGAATGTCATGTCTTTGATGCGTTTGGCTACATGGTGACCTCTGAAATCAGGATGTACAATCAAACCGGATGTGGTTACATATTGCTGATTCTCCCACGTCTCAATATAACTGAAACCTGCAAATCTTCCTTCTTTTGTTAAAGCAATCACTGCTTTAGCTTCCAGCATTTTCTTTGCTAGATACTCGTGCGTTCTCTTGGCGATACCAGTGCCTCTTACCTTTGCTGCATCGGCAATGGTCTCAAGAATCGTGTCTACATACTTTTCGTGCTCTGGTCCGGCCACTAACACTTCAATCTCAAATTCCTGTTCCATTTTACTATTCGGTTTTCACTTTTTCATTTCATATTGGGCACTACATCACTGAGTGCTTCTATCACGTCTTGATGACGTACACCTTCTTTAATGACTATGAAAATGGTGTCATCACCAGCGATGGTGCCTAGAATCTCAGGGATATCACTGTTGTCGATGTTCCAAGCTATCGAACTGGCATAGCCAGGACGGGTCTTGATGATACCCATATTGCCAGAGAAGGCAATGCTTACAAAGCCGGGCACCTTCATCATCTCGCGTATGCTGTTGGGAGTGCTCACTCGCTTGTACATCGTTTCATTAGGCAACACATATACATAGTTACCGCTCATAGAAGCTGCTTTCGCAACCTTCAATTGTTTCAGATCACGGCTCAGCGTGGCCTGAGTAAGCTTGAATCCCTCTTTCTGGAGAGCGTTCAATAATTCGTCTTGGCTTCCAAGTTGCTGACTCGAAATAATGAGTCGCAATGCCTCCAGTCGATTGTTCTTTACCTTCATGTTGGATATTTATTCAAAAGTTGGGTGCAAAATTACGATAAATTTTGCACCCAACCAAATATTTCTGCATATTTTTGCAAATAATTACTTTTTCATGTCAAATCCAACGCGTACGCCATCGTAATTTTTGCTTAAGTCTCCGATTGTTTGTATGTCCTTGTTGCCACTAACGGCTGCCATTGCTTGGAGCACTGTCAGTAGTTTCTTCGACTCAAATAGAATCGAGATGCCACCACGTTCTTTCTTGGCATAGCAATTGGTGCTCATTAAAAGCGTCTTGAGCGTAATCTTTTGAGTAGCTTCATCGAATTCGTATTTTCCCATCAATGGTGTTCCGACAATCTTTGCAGAGAAAGAACCGTCCTCATTAAAAGTAATCGAGGTGTTAGATGCCGAAATGCCTACCTGAGTGTAATAGGGCTGTAACTTCTCTTCGATCTTTACGGCTGCCATTTCACCGCCGGCTTTTGCCAAGAGGTTTTCGCTAGTGAAGCCACAGCCAGGGCCGCTATAGTTCCATGCACCAATCAGGTTAGCTGCCTTTACTTTGTCGAGACCAATAACGCTTGAGATGGCATTCGAAACACCTGCTCCACTCATCATTGATCCTAAATTGCCACAACTCATCATGAGAATGCAGCTTAGAACTACTAATGTAATCTTGATTTTCTTCATCTCTTTATACCTTATTATTAATTTTGCGTGCAAAGATAATGCATTTTCTGTCATCAATTCCCTTTTTATCAGAAATTAACTTTTTCAGGCCCTTTTATATTATATAATAAGGTGTATGCGCATGTTTGTCTTGACTTTCATCAAGAGGTGTAATTTTACCCCTCGAAAATTAAAATTTTCCTTTGAAAAGTTTTGTTGGTTCGGAAAATAGTTGTACCTTTGCAC
>CAJOGK010000106.1 GCA_905234145.1 uncultured Prevotella sp.
AGCACTTCAAAGGTACAAATTTTCCGCGACATACGGAAATCCCTGTGCTCTTTTTTGCGACCTTATCTCAACTAATTTTTAACATGCGAAACTTGAATTCTTCAATTATTTGAATAATAATAGAAGATATTGTGCCAGATTCTTCTTATCTTTGCACCAAACTTGAACAAAGACGTATCAGAAGATGAAACAATTTGCAGTATTACTATTGCTCATAATAGGCCTAAAGGCTCAGGCACAATCGGGTTTAGACAAACGACAGTTTGCCAAATATTGGCAAGTGGAGTCGGAATCGCCCGAATATAAGGTCACTTTTTCTGGCGACACCTGTGAAATTCTCTCGCCTAAAGGATTAACACTTTGGCGCAAGGAGAAAATGCAGCAGAGTATGACGGTGGAGTATGATGCTTGTGTGGTAGATGAAGCGAAAACGGGCGATCGTCTGAGTGATTTGAATTGTTTCTGGCTGGCATCTGATCCCAGTGCCAAAGATCTTTGGACAAGAGCCAAATGGCGCAGTGGCATTTTTACCCGTTGCTATACTCTCCAGATGTATTATCTGGGCTATGGCGGCAACCATAATACAACAACCCGTTTCCGTCGTTATGATGGTGATGAAGCTGGTGTGGAAGAGGCCTCAAAGCGACCTGCTATTCTGAAAGAATACACTGATACGGCCCATTTGCTGAAAGCCAACCACTGGTATCATATCAAGATAGAAAGTACACCTACTGGGCGCACTCGATTTTATATCGATGGTGAATGTATCGTGGATTATCTGGATCCTCAACCACTCAAAGAGGGTTGGTTTGGTTTCCGTACCACACTCTCCAGAACAAGGATTACAAATTTCAAAGCTTATCAGACGGCCTCTTATTCTTATACCACTACTGGCATTCCGCTTCATTGGGTAGGAGGACACCCCACAGGACCAGTCCCCATGAGTTTTGGCGTACCCTTTGCACAAGGAGAATTAAAAGATGTGTCAATGTTGGCCCTTTCGGATGATACACCCGTGGATGCTTGGGTTAATGCCCGTTGGCCTGATGGTTCTGTAAAATGGGCTGGACTTTCTGCTGTTGTCTCGCCAAATGATGGTCTTTTTGTGACATCGAAGAAAAAGAAAGTGCAGAAGAATAGTCCATCGATTGTGGTCTCTAACGATCAAAACAGCATTCTGGTAAACACAGGCAGGCTTTTAGTTAATATCCCAAAGAAGGGGAGAAATGTAATCGATAGCCTATGTATTGATGGAAAAAGAGTTGGTGGCGCAGCTTCGTTGATAGCCTCAACTGATGCGGATGTTTTTCTGTCAAACGTGACGAAAGTCGAGGTGGAACGTATGGGCAAGGTTTCTGCTGTCATCAAGGCAGAAGGCATGCATCGAAGTGAGAATGGTCGCGAATGGTTACCTTTTACCGTGCGACTTTACTTCTACTTAGGTAGCGACCAAATGAAACTCGTTCATACCTTTATATATAATGGCGATGCGCATCGTGACCAGATTCGTTCTATAGGATTGAGATTCCAAGTACCTATGCGAGAGGCTACCTATAATCGCCATATAGCCTTTGCCACAGAGAACGGTATCTGGACAGAACCCGTTCAGCCACTCGACGGTCGTCGTTGGCTCATCTTTGGCAACGACAAGCATCGCAATCTCCAAGCAGAGCAGATGGAAGGCAAACGGATTCCTGATTATGAAGCGTTTGATGAGAAGAATCGCCCTTTGCTCGACCATTGGGCCCAATGGGATGGTTATCGACTCTCACAATTGACGGACAATGCTTGGTCTATTCGTAAACGTGCTACATCGGAAAGTCCTTGGATAGGCACACTTACTGGCACTCGGAGTCCGGGCTTTGCTTTTGTGGGCGATGTGAGTGGTGGCATCGGGGTATGTCTAAAGGATTTCTGGCAATCATATCCTTCTACGATAGAGGTTCATAAAGCACGGCGTAGTGAAGCAGAGTTAACAATGTGGTTGTGGAGCCCTGAGGCAGAGGCAATGAACCTGTGCCATTATGATACGATAGCCCATAACCTATTGGCCAGTTATGAGGATGTTCAAGAGGGTATGAGTACACCATACGGCATCGCTCGAACAAGTGTATTGACACTGAAAGCCTTCGAAGCCTATCCTGGACAAGAATCCCTCAGACATCAGACATCAGACATCACCCCTCATCTCTTGCCCACTCCAGACTATCTTCATGAGAAACGCGCTTTTGGTATTTGGTCTTTACCAAAAGAATCGTCGGATAAGGTAGAACAGCGACTTGAAGCCTACATCAAGGCTTATCAGGGTCATATCGAACAATACAAATGGTATGGATTCTGGAACTATGGTGATATCATGCATACCTACGATGATGAGCGACAAGCGTGGCGCTACGACGTGGGTGGTTTCGCTTGGGATAATACAGAACTGGCTACACCCATGTGGCTTTGGTATAATTTCCTTCGTACAGGTCGTAGCGACATCTGGCGTATGGCAGAGGCGATGACACGCCATTGCAGTGAGGTTGATACCTATCATATCGGACCATTTGCACCCCTTGGTAGTCGACATAATGTTTCTCACTGGGGTTGTGGTGCGAAAGAGGCCCGTATCAGTCAGGCGGCTTTTAACCGTTTCTATTATTATCTGACCACCGATGAACGCACGGGCGATTTGATGCGGGAGCAAACAGATGCTGACACCTTATTATATCATCTCGACCCGATGCGTTTGGCAGAGCCTCGTAGCCAGTATCCTTGCCAAGCACCAGCACGACTTCGAATAGGCCCTGACTGGTTGGCATACGCAGGCAACTGGATGACGGAATGGGAACGATTCGGTACGACAAAATATCGTGATAAGATTCTGACGGGTTTACAATGTATTGCTGAGTTGCCTGATGGTATCTTTACTGGCAATCTCGCAAAAGGCTATGACCCGGCAACAGGAAGAATTACTTACGATGGTGATCCTTCAGTCAAAAGTACCAATCACCTGATGACGATTATGGGTGGATTCGAAGTGATGAACGAACTGATGCCAATGGTAAGAAATGATCAGTTTGCTGCTACCTGGCTTGATTTTGCCCGTCGTTATAAGCAGATGTCATACGACATTCGCCATACCGAATTCCCTGTACGTCGTTTGGAGGCCTATGCAGCCTGGAAAGACCGTGACCCCCAGCGTACAACATCTGTTTGGGATGCGCTCTGGAAACATGGCGACAGCACATCGAATACCAACGATGCTGCCTTGTGGAGTTTAGACGCTATTTATATGCAGGAAGTACTAATCAAAAATTAATAAATCAAAATGAAACTACTTAGAATCTTTTGGAGCATCGTATTGGTCATGTCATTCATGACCATAGGTGCTACAGAACGCACAAAACAAAACTTTAATGGTGGTTGGCGATTGGCCGTAGGCGATTTTACAGAGGCAGCTAAGCCCGATTTTGATGATCACCGATGGCAACAAGTAACATTGCCTTATGCTTTCAATGGCGATGAGGCTTTTCGTAAGGACATCGTAGACCTGACGGATACCATCGTTTGGTACAGAAAAGCGTGGAGCGTGGAGCATGGAGCGTTAAAAGACAAAAAGGTGTTCATCGAATTCGAAGGTGTGCGCCAAGGAGCAGACTTCTATCTGAACGGGCAAAACCTAGGCTATAGCGAAAATGGTGTGATGGCCTGTGGCTTTGATTTGACACCTTATCTGAAAGAAGGTGAGAACGTGATAGCTGTACGTTGTGATAATAGTTGGACCTACCATTCTCGTGAGTACAATAGTCGCTACCAATGGAACGACCGTAACTTTAATGCCAATTATGGTGGTATCCCTAAAAATGTGTATCTGCACATCACGGATAAACTCTATCAAACCCTTCCACTTTATAGTCATCTCGGAACAACGGGTACTTATATCTATGCCACAGATTTTGATATAGCAAACCATAAAGCCGTGATTCATGCCGAGTCGCAAGTAATGAATGAAGATGCAACACCACGTTCTTTCACCTTACATGCCAAGGTACTTGATGTAGACGGAAAAGAGGTGGCTCATTTTAATGGCGGACGAATCACCCTACAACCTGGCGAGAGTCGCATTGTAAAGATTCAGCAACCTGTAGAAGGGCTCCATTTCTGGTCGTGGGGTTATGGCTATCTGTATACCGTTAAGACCTGTCTGATGGAGGATGGAGGAAGAAGGATGGATGAAGTTATTACCCGTACAGGCTTCCGTAAAACCCGTTTCGCAGAAGGAAAGATATGGTTGAATGACCGTGTACTCATGATGCACGGCTATGCCCAGCGTACCAGTAAT
>CAJOGK010000107.1 GCA_905234145.1 uncultured Prevotella sp.
GAGGAGCTCTATACAAAAGGAACTACTCAAGATCACCAATACAAGCGATTGTCGAAGGATATCATCAAGCGCTATGTAAAGGTGGTGAACTACCTGAGGGGTGCTCGACGATTAGAAGATCTCTTTCTGATTAAGTCACTCCATTACGAGAAAAAGAAAGGTGACCTCAATGGTGTGGATGCTGTTTGGATTAACAATCAGTATCGTTTGTTCTTCTATTCATCACCCGACGAGAGTGGAATCATTGTAAACGCATTGTTATTTGAAATATCCAAGCATTATGAATAAGAAAAATTTGACCCCATTTGTTGCAACCCATCCTGGTGAAATGATTAAGGATGAACTGAAAGAACGTGGTATGACGCAGAAGCAGCTTGCCGCAGAAACCGGCATCAAACCTTCTGTGCTGAGCGAGACCATCAACGGTAAGCGTAGTGTGTCACTTAATGTAGCTGTGGCCTTGGAGAAAGCGCTGGGCATACCTGCTAACATCTGGATGAATCTCCAGACGCAATACGACTTGGACACAGCTAATATTGCTGAGCGTGACAATCAGCGCGAGACGGTCAGTGTCACTATTCCAGTAAGAGACCGAAATCTGCTTCAGGAACTTGTACGCAAGTTTGGCTGGGCATGCGTATTTTAAAATCGTAGTGGATATGAAACAACAATATGCAGTCATCGTGCTTTTCGCACTGATTATCACTTCAAGTCTGACAAGTCTTGATAGCTATCGCACAACAAATCAGATGGTTTGTAAGGATATGGATAGGGCCTTGGCTCTCGCTTTGGAGGAACAGCAGAGCGATGTCATCAGTCAGGACACCATCCGTACATTTAACCGCCACCTCCAGATAGCAGAGTTGCGCGGAAAGGCTACGATAGCCGTTGATACTCGTAGCAAGCAGTTCAAGGCATACACTCATTGCTCTGAGGCTACCATTTTCAGCCTGTCAGACCAAAGACCTGCTGCTTTACTATGGCTGTTGACAGGATTTTGGGCGATGTTTGTGTGGTACCGCAAAAGTTTAAGTGAAAGGGTAATAGTGAATAGTGAAAAATTGGCCACAGCCATCCCGTTGCCTTTCGAATGTGGCTTTGGCGGCTTGACTTATTCAGAAGCTGAGGGTCGTTTCTTTGCTGCTGATGGTAACGTGATGAAACTGACTCCTATGCAGCACCAGCTGATGACGATGTTTTTCCAGTCACCATCACATTCATTGTCAAAGGCAGAGATTTGCGAGGCTCTATGGCCCAAGAAGCCCGATGCCAGCGATACGCTCTACACCCTGATTCGCCGACTGAAACCCGTCATAGAGCAACATTCAGACCTTAAAATTGAGTCAGACCGCAGCAAGTCGTATAGGCTGGAAATCAGACAGATAGGCAACTGATATCCCCCCTGACAGCAAATGTCAGACAAATGTCAGACAGTTTTTTCGCCTTTATTAGAATCTCTTCATACCTTTGCGTACAAAAATCGCAAGTTATGAAGAGATTATTATTTATGCTAATGACAATCTGCTCTATGGCAGTCACTGCGCAGAACGAAAAGACGGTCACACTGGATGAAGTAACTGTGAAGGGAGCGCGTATCGTACAGAAAGTGGACGGGCAATGGATTTATCCTACCAAAGAACAAATCGCAGCGTCCCCCAATGGCTATTCACTATTGGCAAAACTCGCGCTACCTCATATCCGCGTAGATGAGGCCATGAATAGCATCACGGCATTGACGAATCTAGGAACCGTTCAGGTGCGCATCAACGACATCGTTGCTACACGCGAAGATTTGCAGACGCTCGACTTGCTGGGCATAGAACATATCGAGTTTATCGACAACCCTGGTGTGCGTTATGGAGAAGGGATTGCATATATCATAAATATCAAGGTTAAGAAACCCGTAAGCGGCTATGTTCTGGGTACGCAACTCACCAACACACTTACCACAATAAACGGCAATGAGACGGTTTTCGGAAAAGTGAATCGTGGACGAAGCGAGTTTGCCATCAATTACAATATCGACTACCATCACTTTAAGGGGCAGGCATACGATGAACGGGCAAGCTATCAGTTGGAGAACGGAGATATTAAGACCATGCATCGACAAAGCAAAAGCATACAGAACAAGAACCTCAGCCATCAGGCCCAACTGACTTACAGCCTAAGTGACAGCAGTTATGTGATACAAGCAAAGCTAAGTGGAAGCACCAACATACATCCTCAAAAAAGAGATGCCGAAATGTTACTCAACGGAATCCCATACGATGAACACTCGGCATCCCGTACCAGTTCGCCATCGCTTGACCTTTATTATCATCAGGACTTTCTTCGCCACCAATCGCTGACGGCCAATGTGGTAGGAACATATATCAGGACAAAAGGAGAGACTCAAAATAGCGAAGGCTCTGTTTATCAATATGCTACCGATGGTAAAACATGGTCGTTATGGAGCGAAGCTATCTACGAAAACCGTTTGAAGCCGTTCACGCTATCCTCTGGCATACAATACGGTCAGCGGTATAGTCATAATGTATATCAAGGCGATGCCGAGGCCGTCAACGACATGCATACATCTTCACTCTATCTGTTCACGCAACTGAAAGGGCATCTTGGCAAACTCAACTATATGGGAGGGCTTGGAGTCAGTCGGCGCTACTATAGGCAAGGAGACGCTAAGGACAACTTCTGGCTCTTCCGCCCCAAATTCACAGTCAGTTATCCGTTGGCTAACCGGCTGAAACTGAAGTACGACTTCGAAATCTCCCAGCACGTCTCTCAGATTGCACTTGTCAGCGATGTCAGCATCAAGCAGAACTCAATGGAGACCATTCTTGGCAATCCGGATATTCATCCCAACCGTGTCACATCCCATCATCTGACGCTCTCGTATTCTTCACCTCGTTTTACCTCTGAACTGCAAGGGTACTATCGCATCAATTCTCACTGCAACATGGAGAAATACATCCGAAAGGACGGACAATTCTATCAGACACAGACTAACGCAGACAACGAGTGCAACTTCTTCTATTTCGACAGCTATAATCAGTGGGACGTCATTCCAGACAAACTGACGGCTACCGTCTATGGCGGCATCTATCGTTTCTTCAACTTTGGCGAGGATTACACGCATACCTACACCTCATTCAACGGCGGCTGTTCGCTGCAGGCCTATCTGGGACGTTGGACACTGGGAGCATACGCAGACAATGGCTGGAACTTCATGGAAGGCGAACATCGCGGCCATCAGGCACCTGCATGGTATTTCACCTGCAACTATCGCGTCAGCTCAGCACTCAGCATCTCCCTCTATGCCCAGCATCCATTCAGTCAGCATCCGCTTACCAACAAAACGGAAGTCGTAAGCCGTTACGTGCAGAAAGAAATCTCGCAACACTATCGCGACTATGGCAATATGGTTACCCTCAAACTCTCCTATCGATTGGATCGTGGGCGTAAGTATCGTGACATCCAGCGAACGATGAACCATAAAGACAGCGAAACAGGTATTCTTCAAAAGTAAATAGACATATGCGCAAAGCTATCTTCATCTTCATCGCCATCATCCTCGTTGCAGTAAGTGTTGACTGGATTGATGCCTGTTCAGAAGTAAGGACGGACAAGGATATGTTCAAACGAAACCTAACCTATGCCGAAATGTATGAGTACAAAGACTCGACCTATGATTTCGTTATCCGCTATCCTTCGTTCTTCAGTGAACAGCCTAACGATGTAGGCCACGCACGTTTCTGTTATAGCGACCAATGGGCAACGGTGGTACTCGAGGGCTACACGATGAGCAATCAGGGGAAGAGCGTCAAAGAGGCAAGCGATTCTTTGGCTCAGTGTCTTCATGCCACTATGCAAAAGCAGGGCGAAGATTACTTCATCCTCTCTGGGCCACAATATGAGAAGGGGAGTCTGATAGAAGGCTATAGTTATTACTCCAAGTTCATCCGTAACGGCAAGTTCTGGTTTGTTTATACGATGGTTTATCCTGATCGTTATCACGATGTACTCACTCGCCTGTTCAAAGAGATAGACGAATGGCAGATATGGGAGCGTCCGCTCCCAAAACTAAAACAAGGAGAGAATCAAACACCCAGAGACAGCTTCTGAATGGAACGAATGTCAGAATACACGTCTGAATGTCGTACCATCACGATTTACGGTTTCATTTTTTGTTATCAGATTCATTTTTGGAAATAAAACAGGCGTAAATATCCCCATGAAGTGGGTATAAATAGGGCCATGTTTTTTTGCGGCTATTTTGCGGCTATTTTGCCCAAAACGTGTCTGAATTAA
>CAJOGK010000108.1:0-2215 GCA_905234145.1 uncultured Prevotella sp.
GGATGTCAAGCAGACAGCCTACCAGATTATCGTTACCACAGACAAGGGAGAAGTTTGGAATTCTGGACGTGTGGAGAGTGACCAGCAATTATGGGTGCCATATGGTGGCGAGAAGTTGAAGAGTGCCACCCAGTGTTCTTGGAAAGTAAAAGTATGGACAACAGCAGGTGAAACCGCATGGAGCGAAGAAGACTGTTTTGGCATCGGACTCTTGAAAGAAAACCACTGGACAGGACGCTGGATAGGACTGGAGCGACTGATGCCCGATGAACAGCGAGGACTGCATAGTCGATTAGCAGCCCGCTATGTCCGCAAGGAGTTCGAACTCAGCAAACCCGTAAAGCGTGCCATTGCCTATGTGGCTGGCATCGGACTGCATGAGTTGCACGTCAATGGTGTTACCTATAATCGTGAAGTATTGGTTCCCATGCCAACAGACTATCGCAAGACTGTGCTCTATAATACCTACGACATTACAGAGGCACTCAAGGATAAAAATGCCATCGGACTTGTGTTAGGCAATGGTCGTGTGTTCCCCATGCGACAAAACAAGCCTTATAAAGCTCCCGTTTTCGGATTGCCCAAATGTCGCATCAACATCCTTATCGAGTTTACAGATGGCACCACCAAGCTCATCTCGACCGACGAGAAATGGAAGATTACAGCCAACGGACCCATCCGTTCGAACAACGAATACGATGGTGAATTATATGATGCCCGCAAGGAAATGGAGGGTTGGGACATGCCCAACTACGACGACAAATCCTGGCTTCCTGCAGAACGCTCTGAGATTCCTCTTGGAACCCTGCGTGTCCAGATGGCTCCAGGCATGAGCATGGAACCTTTAACCACTACCCCAACCTGCAAGGGCGACATCTACGACTTCCACCAGAACATGGCTGGATGGATAGCCTTTACACCAATGGGCAATCCGGGTGACACTATTCGTGTGAAATATGCGGAGAAGTTGAATGCAAACGGGACTCTCTATCTCGAGAATTTCCGTGATGCCCAATCTGAGGACATCTATATCTGCGGACAATCGTCAAACGATAAATTGTCAAACTGTAAATCGTCAAATTGTAAATTACCTTGGCATCCCATCTTCAGCTATCATGGTTTCCGTTATGCCAAGATTACTGGTCCTGTCAAAGACGTTCATGCTTATACGGTCAGCGACGATATGCAGACGACTGGACGTTTTGAGTGTGCTGACGAGACCTTGAACAAGGTCATGAAGAATGCTTGGTGGGGCATCTATTCCAACTATAAAGGAATGCCCGTTGATTGTCCACAGCGCAACGAACGACAGCCCTGGCTAGGAGATCGTACAATGGGTAGTTTGGGCGAAAGCTTTATGTTCAACAATGAACGACTGTACACCAAGTGGATGCGCGACATCTGCGAGTCACAACGTGAGGATGGTGTCTTCTCTGATGTAGCACCAGCCTTCTGGAACTACTACAATGATGATGTCACATGGCCTGCTGCCCTACCCTTTGGCTGCGATATGCTTTGGCGACAGTTTGGCAACCGCGAGGCTATCGATAAGTCTTATCCTTACATCAAGCGCTGGTTGCAACATCTTTTCGATGAATACCTTGAAGATGGTATCATTACCAAGGACCAATATGGCGATTGGTGTGTGCCCCCAGAATCCTTAGAACTTATCCACTCACAGGATCCTGCCCGTAAGACTGACGGAGCCCTCATCTCTACAGCCTACGTCATCCGCGTACTTCAGTTGTTAGAGCAATGGGGCTGTGAAGCAGACTATTGGAAGCCCCTGCGCCAACAGATGACAGAAGCCTTTAACAAGAAGTTCCTAACGGTAAAGGAAGGCACCTCGCAGGCTCCTGGTCATACGCTTTATCCGGACTCCATTTTCTATGGCAACAATACCGCTACTGCTAACCTATTAGCCCTGTCGTTTGGCATCGTTCCAGAGAAATATCGTCAAGAGGTAACAAAGAATGTGGTGGAGAATATTATCCTGAAGAACAATGCCCACGTGCCCTGTGGTGTCATTGGCATCTCATGGTTGTTGAGAGGACTCAGCGACAATGGTTTCAGCGACATCGCCTATATGATAGCTACCCAGCACAGCTATCCTTCCTGGGGCTATATGGCAGAGAACGGGGCTACCACCATCTGGGAACTATGGAATGGCGACAAGGCCAGTCCCAAGATGAATAGTGGCAATCACGTCATGTTG
>CAJOGK010000108.1:2220-6465 GCA_905234145.1 uncultured Prevotella sp.
TGGTGTTACCAATACCTTGGTGGCATCCGTCAAGACGGTACAGCCTACAAGCATATCGTTCTCAAGCCCGACTTCACCATCCAAGACTGTCCATGGACTCATGTCAGCTACGATTCGCCCTACGGCACCATTGAGAGCCATTGGAAAAAGACCCTACAACATGTAGAATGGGACATACGCATTCCTTGCAACACCACTGCAGATGTCTGTCTGCCTGATGGTACTATCAAGACCTTAGGTTCAGGTAAGTATCATTTCTCATGCGATATTCCCACAGCTTCACCTGCCATTACCAAGGATGAATTCTTGTATGAGCAAGCCAGCTTCCCACAGTGCCATGCTGCCACTATCGTAGAAACCAAGAAGGGCGACCTCGTTGCCACCTACTTTGGAGGCAAGCACGAGCGTAATCCTGATGTCTGCATCTGGGTCAACATCAAGAAGAAAGGTGAGAAAGAATGGAGCAAACCCATCCTTGCTGCAGATGGAGTCTTCACCCTTGGCACAAAGAATGCCGAAATTGCTGGCATTACTCCTGAAACCACACCCGCCTCTGAAGGTCCCGTGCGTCGTGGCTCTGCCTCAGCTAATCAGCGTCGCAAGGCCTGCTGGAACCCTGTTATCTGCGAAATGCCTAATGGCGAACTCTGGTTATTCTTCAAGGTAGGTCTCAAAGTTGCCGATTGGACTGGATGGCTCTGTAAATCGAAAGACGGAGGCAAGACCTGGAGCGACAAGGAACCTCTGCCTCATGGATTCCTTGGACCTATTAAAAATAAACCTGAAATCATCAACGGACATCTGCTTTGTCCCTCCAGTACGGAGGACAATGGTTGGAAGTTCCACATGGAGATTTACGACATCGCCAAGAAGGAATGGAAATACGTAGGTCCCATCAAGGCTGAATTGGCCATGCGTACAGAAGATATGAAAGCTGGAAGCGCTTCTTCTACAGCTGCTAAAGAAGACATCGAGGCCCCTGATGCAGGAGGTGTAGCCACCAAGGATGGACGCCACCCCATCGACTGCATCCAACCCTCCATTCTGAAACTCAAGGATGGAAGCTTACAGGTTCTGATGCGAACTCGCAACGGAAAGATTGGCACTTCCTTCTCCAGCGACAATGGCGACACCTGGACTAACGTTTCGCTTCTTGACGTACCTAACAATCAAAGTGGCACTGATGCCGTTACCTTGCAAGATGGTCGTCATGTGCTCATCTACAACAACTTCGCCTCGCTCCCTGGCACGAAGAAGGGAGTCCGCACCCCCCTCTCCATTGCCATCAGCGACGACGGAACCCACTGGCGACACGCCCTGACACTAGAGGACTCGCCCATCAGCCAGTACTCCTACCCCAGTATCATCCAGGGCAAGGACGGCAAGCTCCATGCCATCTATACCTGGCGACGATTACGTGTTGCCTACAAAGAAATCGACCCTGCTCAGCTACCATAGCTGAGCAGTTTTTTATTCTACAGTTTGTCATTAGCATCAATTCCTTGGGCCGCCAAATCGTCTTATGACTTTTCCTAAAAAAGTAGTCACTCTCCACAACCCCTGTTTTTATCAAAAATGAGTAAAAAATGGGGAAATTCTTGTAGATGTCGAGAAAATTTTATATCTATGCCACATATTACTATAAAGCCCACGCTTATGACGCACGCAGGACATAAGGCTTATAAGAAAGTGATCAAAGGACCGTCCCTGTGATCCATAAGACCGCCTCTTCAAGAGCGACTTTGACAGATTCTTGGGCGAATTACCCTTTATCGACGAAACTGATACAAAATAATCATCGTAGAGTCAAAACGGAAGAAGGAGTGAAACAGGTACTGTCCCAGTGTTCCAAGACGAGCAGCACCAGATTGTAACAAGGCTTAAACGCAAGAAGTAAAGTGCCCAAAATATTGGGCTAATGCACGGACTTCATTGTCTCTAAAAAGATAATCGTGAATAAATTTCGAACCAATGCCTCTTTTTTGCACAGGTTATTTGTATCTTTGCACCATCAAACAATATAATGTATGGCAAAGAACCTTTTAAACAAGTATGTGTGGTTGGTGGAAACCATCTATAAGGCCAAGCGGATCACGTTTGAAGAGATAAACCAACGTTGGCTTGACAATGACATGAGTGAGGACAAACCCCTTCCTCTGAGAACATTTCATAAGTGGCGCATCGCTATCGAAGAAATGTTTGGCCTCATCATTGAGAATGAACAGAGTGGTAGATATCGCTACTATATCCAGAATGCCGACGAGTTAAAAAACGGCTCCATGCGCAGCTGGCTGTTCAACACCTTGACTGTCAGCAATCTGATGATGGAGAATGTGAGTATCAAAGATAAAGTTCTATTTGAGGAGATTCCTGATGGCGAGCAATATCTTCCTGCCATTCTGGAGGCATTAAAGAAGAACCAGATACTCGGAATGTCATATCAGAGTTTTTCGAGAGACGAGACTCATACATTTGAAGTAGAGCCATATTGTCTGAAAGCTTTCAAACAGCGCTGGTATCTGATAGCTCGTAGTCCTTATTATGATAAAGTGATGATTTATGCCCTCGATCGTGTACATTGGTTGGAGGTAAAAGACAAAAGTTTCAAATACCCTAAAGACTTCATTCCAGAGGAATTCTTTAATGACTGCTTTGGAATTATCGTTGATTATAACGTAAGCATAGAAACTGTCAAACTCAAAGTTTCAGCAGGACAGGCCAATTACCTCCGCAGTCTGACGCTCCATCAGACACAAAGGGAGATTGAGCGGACAGATGAATATAGTATCTTCACCGTAAGACTTCGACCCACCTTCGATTTCCGGCAGGAGATTTTATCACAGGGCAGCGATATTGAGGTGTTGGAGCCTGAATGGTTTCGTGATGAGGTGGCAGAGATTTCCAAACACATGTGGATTAAATATAAGAATGACAAATGAGAAACTTTGCAGCAATAGATTTTGAGACGGCCAACAACGAGCGCACCAGTGTTTGCTCAGTGGGTGTAGTGATAGTGCGTGATGGTGAGATAGTGGATACTTTCTACTCTCTGATTCAGCCAGAGCCCAACTACTATAATTATTGGTGTAGCCAGGTACATGGTCTTACTCGTAAGGACACAGAAGAAGCCCCCATATTCCCAGAAGTATGGAAACAGATAGAGCCACTTATTGAGGGATTGCCCCTTGTAGCCCATAATAAGTCTTTTGATGAGAGTTGCCTGAAAGCCGTATTCCGTTGCTATCAGATGGATTATCCAGATTACGAATTCCATTGCACATGTGTGGCTTCTCGCAAGGCTTTTCCACATGCTGAGAACCATCAGCTTCATACAATCTCAGAACTATGTGGTTATCACCTCGCCAATCACCATCATGCCCTCGCCGATGCTGAAGCCTGCGCCTGGATAGCAATGAAGATCCTTTAGTTTTCAACTTATCCACATTTACATTATCATCCTCATAAAAAAGACAAAATCACAAAATATAATGAAGTATATGGAAAAGCAGCAGAAAGATTTACTAAATATCGTCGTAGATTACACCTATGCCCTCGATACGCTTGATAATTACGATTACGAGCGACTGACTATCGACAACACCACCAAACAAGAGCCCTTTCATGCAACCTATGAGAATGCGATGGAGGCAATTAATGGCTTGCGCGAAAAGTTTGGTGGTTCTGCTTTATTTGGCAATGAGAAGGATGATTCCTTCAAGAGCAGTATTGGTCAGATCTATCAGACGTTTGGAGGCGAAGAACTCTATCCCAGTGTAGAGGAGAAAGCCGCTATGCTGCTGTATCTGGTAACTAAGAACCACTCTTTCAGCGATGGCAACAAACGTATTGCTGCCACGCTGTTTTTGTGGTTTCTGAACAATAATGGTATTCTTTATCGCAAAGACGGTTCAAAACGCTTGGCTGATAACACCCTCGTTGCCCTTACTTTGATGATTGCAGAAAGTAAGACTGAAGAAAAGGATGTGATGGTAAAAGTCGTGGTGAATTTGAACAATCAGAAGAACTAAATAGTTACGTCACTTATCAACATATCCACACCACATTATTACTCATAAAAGAATAAGAGAAATAAGAAAAGGAAATAATAATGATGTATTTACAAGGTGTGCCCCAATACGGCGCACCTTTCTTGTATCTTTGCATCGTGAACTATAAAGATGTAACGATATGACAGTATCAGAATTATTTAAGAAGTATGACTTTGAAAGCATACTACCGCATTTA
>CAJOGK010000109.1 GCA_905234145.1 uncultured Prevotella sp.
TCGTTGTAAACAACGCATGTTTTTAGGCATGATTCCCTGAGTGCAGGGTGCTGGTATGACTTTCGTTGGTAAATAATAGCATCAGCTATTTATTCAGAGTATCGTGGAACGTAGGAAATTCAACGATCGAAACACTTTGAGTAAGTCAGCCGATGCCCGTGTGTATAGCGCGGGCATGACTTATATCTAGTGTTTCAGGTATTCCTACGACCTCACGATACGAGAGAAGAGTTGTGAACGCGCTTCTTTTGTGTCCTGAGGTCTTTTGTGAATATACCTGTAAACAAGCCTGAAGATATAGTTTTGGTGCTTACTGAAACTATAGTAGTGCATGGAACTACCCAAGCAGTTTGATAACATCACCTCTCATGTCATCGACGACTTGAAGGTGATGCTGCGCCAAGGCTCTAAGGTGTCGATGGCAGCAGCCAGTTTCTCCATCTATGCCTTCGAGGCATTGCAAAAAGAGTTGGAGAAAGTAGACGAATTGCGCTTTATCTTTACCTCGCCAACGTTCAATAAGGAACAAGCTAAGAAACAGAAACGGGAATTTTATATCCCCAAACTTAATCGCGAGCGTACGCTTTATGGTTCCGACTTCGAAATCAAACTGCGCAACAACCTTACCCAACGGGCCATCGCCAAGGAATGTGCCGACTGGATTCGCCAGAAGGTGCGATTCAAAACCAATGTGTCGCAGATGTCAATGCCAGGTTTCCTGAATGTGAAAAACGAGGAAGACCTCTACACCTATATGCCTTTCAACGAGTTCACTACCACTGAGTTAGGCTGTGAGCGAGGCAACAATATCTTTCAGTTGATTCAGCGTATGCCGTCGCCCATAAGCGATGCATATTTGAAAAACTTCAATGACTTCTGGGAGGATAATGAGAACTTCACGGATGTCACCAATGCCATCATCGAGAATATCGAGAATGTCTATCGCGAGAACTCACCTGACTTTATCTACTTCGTGACGCTCTATAATATTTTCAATGAGTTCTTGGAGGACATCAGCGAGGATGTGCTGCCCAACGAGGCGACAGGCTTCAAAAGTTCGCAGATTTGGAACAAACTCTATAACTTCCAGCGCGATGCTGCCCTTGCCATCATCAACAAGTTAGAGACCTATAACGGCTGTATCTTGGCTGACTCCGTAGGTTTAGGAAAGACCTTTACGGCGATTTCTGTCATCAAGTATTACGAGAATCGCAATAAGAGTGTGTTGGTACTTTGCCCCAAGAAACTTTATGAGAACTGGAACACCTATAAGGGCAACTACAAGAACAATCCACTAGAAAAGGACCGTCTGCGCTACGATGTGCTGTTCCATACCGACCTCAGTCGTGAGCGAGGCCTGTCGAATGGCATCGACCTTTCTCGTCTGAACTGGGGCAACTACGACCTCATCGTGATTGACGAGAGCCACAACTTCCGTAATGGTGGCAAGGTAACGACAGACGAGGACGATGAGAACCCACGCGAAAACCGTTACCTACGATTGATGAATCAGGTGATTCGTGCTGGCTGATGCTTTCTGCCACACCTGTGAACAATCGTTTCAACGACCTGAAGAACCAGTTGCAGTTGGCCTACGAGGGTAATCAGAATCTGATAAATGACAAGTTGAATACAGATCGTCCTATTGAAGACATCTTCCGTTCTGCACAAGCCCAATACAATGCGTGGTCACGCATCGAAGACCCCAAGGAGCGTACAACAGAGAAATTGCTGGATATGCTCTCGTTCGACTTCTTCCAAGTATTGGATGCCGTAACAATTGCCCGTAGCCGTAAGCATATTGAGAAGTATTACGACACCACAGAGATAGGTAAATTCCCAACTCGTCTGCGTCCTATTTCCAAGCGTCCTAAACTGACAGACCTCAATGATGCCATCACTTATAAGGAGATAGCCAACCAACTCGACGATTTGAACCTTGGTGTCTATGCCCCCTCAGACTATATCCTGCCTTCGAAGCGAGCCAAATACGAAATAGACATCGACGAGCGAGGCAAGCACTTGGGTATGTCTGGACGTGAGAAGGGACTGAAGAAGCTGATGGCTATCAATCTGCTGAAACGCTTGGAATCGAGTGTCAACAGCTTCCGCCTGACATTAAGTCGGATGAAGGAAATGATTGACGAGACTATCGAAGCAATTAACACCTATATAGAGACCCGTCAGGATGTGCGCATTGATGTGCAGAATATTGAAAGCAACATCGATGAAGACAGCGAGGAAGATGTGCTGATAGGTGGCAAGAAAACCAAAGTGGCATTGGCCGATATGGACTGCCGTTCGTGGAAGCGAGACCTGCTGAAAGACCAGGAAATCTTAGGTCTGCTGCTGACAATGATTGAAGACATCAATCCTGAGCACGATAGCAAACTACAAATGCTCATCGAGAACCTGCGTGAGAAGTTTGCGCATCCAATAAATGGCGACAATAAGAAAGTGATTGTATTTACGGCCTTCTCTGATACAGCACAATATCTGTATGACAACCTGGCTGCAATGATATTGGCGAAGACAGGACTTCATGTAGGCTTGGTAACAGGTAATGGTATCCGTAGCACGATCAAAGGACTACCTGCTGATTTCAATAGTGTGCTGACGCTATTCTCACCCATCTCGAAAGAGAAAGACAAGCTCTTCCCCAAACAGCCAGAGGTCATCGATGTGCTCATTGCCACAGACTGTATCTCTGAAGGACAGAACCTGCAGGACTGCGATTATCTAATCAATTACGATATTCATTGGAATCCAGTGCGTATCATCCAGCGATTTGGACGTGTCGATCGTATCGGCTCGAAGAACGATGTCATTCAATTGGTTAATTATTGGCCAGACATCGAACTTGACGATTATCTCTATCTGAAAGGACGTGTGGAGGCGCGTATGGCAGGTATGGATATCACGGCTGGTGGTGGAGGCAATGTGTTGCTCTCTAATGAGGAACAGACTGACTTGGAATATCGCAAGAGTCAGTTGATGCGCTTACAGGAAGAAGTAGTTGACCTCGAAGATATGGACACAGGTATCAACATCATGGATTTGGGACTGAATGAGTTCCGTCTCGACCTGTTGGCCTATCTGCCAGAGCATCCTGATATTGAACATACACCCTTTGGCATGAGTGCTGTCGTACCAGCATCAGCCACAGCAAAGCCTGGTGTGATTTTCATCTTAAAGAATCGTAACAACGCTGTCAATATCGGCCATCAGAATCTGTTGCATCCGTTCTATATGGTGTATCTCTCTGACGAAGGTGAGACCATCATCAACCACTTGGCTCCCAAGCGACTGCTGGATATCATGCGCTTAGCCTGCAAGGGTAAGCACGAGCCTATCATGGAACTCTGCCATCAGTTTAATCAGGAAACGGATAACGGCAGGCGAATGAGCCATTATAGCGACTTGCTGCAAAAGGCAGTAGCCACCATCGTGGCCCAAAAAGAAGAAAGCGATCTTGAAAGCCTCTTCTCCTTTGGCGAGACCACAGCCTTACAAGGTGACATCAAGGGCTTGGATGATTTTGAATTGATTTGTTTCTTAGTGATACGTTAGCCTATGGAGAATCTGCTGTCATATCCACAAAGCACCATTGTCGATAAGGTGGTACCCAAGACGATGTTTTACAAGTTTATGGAAGTGAACCAACGGATGAAGGTGCGCTTTGTGAATGATGTGGCGGCTGTATAAACTATCTGCCAGTACCATCAACGTAACAGCGAGTGAAGAACTGATAGAAATCGATGTGTTTGTAGTGACGCTGAAAGAGCAAGATTGTCCAACGGATGTCTTTACGTTTATCGACACCAACATGCCGCATCATATTGTCTTTATCCTGAAATATGAAGAGCAGTATATGCTGCTGATCAACTATAAGGAATGGCGCGACAATACCCATACGCAATTCAAGATCACCAAATCATTTGCGACCATGTGGATGAATCTAAACCAACTTTCATTAGCTATCCAAGGCCAGTCATTGCCTCGTATCTATGACAACTTCGTGGCACAGGTCTCAGGCATTGGTGAGCATAAGGCTGGTGCACTCGCTGAGATTGTGGAACTGAAAAAGCGGATTACCACAATGGAATCTGAACTACTATCTTTAGAAAAGCGTATGCGCAAGGAACCGCAATACGATGTTCAGGTCAAAATGAATAAGCAGGTGAAGGCCAAACGGCAGGAGTTGGCTGGGCTGAAACAAAAAATGGAGGAACTAAGCGTATGAGAAACAAAAAAAGCGACTTATTTGTCGCCATAATGCCCGTAGGCAGAGAGTACGTCAACATGGACTTCGGTCTCAAAGATACGATAAATAAGCCTGTGCTTCTTAGTTATTTCACGACTCCATCGCCCCTCGGGTTTGCCTTTCAGTGGCTCTGGATGACCCAACCCCGTTTTGGGATGCTCATAAAGTTCGCCAATAAACTTCATGGCTTTTTTATATATTTTGGGCTCGCTATGAAGCAATCTTTTCAAGTCCTCTTGCGCCTCCTCCTTGATGATAACCGTATATTGGCTCATAAGCTACGGATGTACTTATCTAGTTCGTCAACGCTTGCAAAACTCTTCCCCTGTTGCTTTTCTGCCCGTTCAATCTTGGCGAAAAACTCTTCTTCTGTCATCAATGTGGGGTCATTCTTCTCTTTCACCAGTTTCTTGGCAAATTGCGTAAGCCGCTTCATCAGCGGTTCACTATCAGCAATGGCACCTATGCTCTGCCAAAGTTCTGTGTTCATTGCATTTAATTCTATTGCAGTCATATCATTACCTTTTAAATCCGCTGCAAATATACGATAAATAAACGAAACATACAAATAAAAATAATAAAATCATGCAAATAGAACATTTAAACAAAGAAACCACAGACGGAACGGTGCGTAATCTGGATGCACTCTATCAGTTGTTTCCTTCCTGCTTTACAGAGGCTCCTGATGCCTTAGGTAAAGTGCATAGAGCAGTCGATTGGGGCAAGTTACGTGAACTGCTTGGTGAATATGTAGAGGATGGTGAGCCTGAGAAGTACGACTTCACTTGGGTTGGCAAACGGGCTGCTCAGCGCGAGGCTGCAGCACCTTGTCGTAAGACGTTGCGTCCTTGTCCAGAAGAGAGCGTCGATTGGGACACCACGCAGAACCTTTATATCGAAGGCGACAACCTCGAAGTGCTAAAATTGCTCCAGAACTCCTATATGGGCAAGGTCAAGATGATCTATATCGACCCGCCATACAATACAGGTAATGACTTCGTGTATCATGATGACTTTGCGCAAAGTGCTGAAGAATACGATGAGCATAACCTCGATGACGAGGGCAACCGCTATCGCAAGAACACAGACAGCAATGGCCGCTTCCATTCTGACTGGTGCTCCATGATTTATACAAGGCTGATGGTAACACGCTCACTTTTGCAAGAAAACGGAGTCATATTTATTTCTATTGATGAAAATGAAATCTCAAATATGAGGAAAATATGTGATGAAATCTTTGGTTCTTCAAATCATGTCGACACTCTGCATTGGAAGAAGAAAAAACAACCATCGTTTTTAGCTAAGCATACAGCTAAAATGATGGAATATGTCATTGTATATGCTAAAGATTATAACAGATTAGAAAAGTTATCTGTTGAGACCCTTTCTGATGCCACAAAGAAAGTCATCAATATATCTAACCAAGAATGCTTACGACATTTCAAATCTGGCGTAAGAGTTAAGATTGGTGATAGAGGAGTTATAAAAAAAGGACGTTATCGTATAAAAACGATGGATGTAGAATACCTTTCAGATGTACGATATGAAAATGGAAAGACAATAGATGAAGTTGACGTTTGTGCTCGTTTTTCTGTATCTCAAGATAAGATTAACAATTTTATTGACAACGATTTGCTGTTTATTACAGCAAATACAGGCCTCCGTAGAGATGTTTCAGAAGAAGAATCTCAAAATAAGAAAGCAATTACAGATTTGTTGCTTGCAGATTATGGAGACAATCAAGAAAGCGACAAAGAATTTATGGAACTATTTGAAGCGAAGTACTTTGATTATACAAAACCGATAAAACTATTGTACAACTTTGTAAAAAGTAATGAAACAGAAAATAATATCATCCTCGACTTCTTCTCCGGCTCTGCAACTACTGCCCATGCTGTAATGCAACTTAATGCGGAGGATGGTGGCAATAGAAAGTTTATTATGGTGCAGTTGCCAGAGGAAACGTCAGAGGATAGCGAGGCTTACAAGGCTGGCTATAAGAATATCTGCGAAATCGGCAAGGAGCGTATCCGTCGTGCTGGAAAGAAGATCAAGGCAGACAGTCCGCTGACGACACAAGACCTTGATATTGGTTTCCGAGTGCTGAAGTGTGACGAGTCGAACTATAAGCCTGTGGCGTTTGCCCCTAAGGACTATACGCAGGAGTCGCTTGATATGTTTTTGGATAACATCAAGGAGGAGCGCACAGGTCTCGACCTGCTCTTTGACTGCATGATGCGCTGGGGCTTGGAACTCTCATTACCCTACGAGACACAGAAGGTGGATGGCTGTACCATCTATAATGTGGACGAGGGTAGCCTCGTGGCCTGCTTCGACGGTGTGGTGACTGGCGCCGTGATTGATGCCATTGCAGAGACGCATCCCCTCCGCGTAGTCTTCCGTGATAGCTCGTTCACAGAAGCCGCTCAGAAGATGAACCTCTTCGAACTGTTCAAACAAAAGTGCAGTTGGACAGACCAGGAAGTGCAGAATAACGTCAGAGTGATTTAGCCTATGAAACTGAAATTTAAGAACCAACAATTCCAGACAGATGCAGCAAAGGCTGTGACGGATGTGTTTCAGGGGCAAAGGAACGGCTCGTTACTGGAGTTTACCCACGATTTGGGTACGGATAACGGTGGGCTCTTCGATGCCGTAGGTTATAAGAACCAGCCTATCGAGGTGCCGTATAGCGAGGTGCTGAACCATATTCGCGACATCCAGATGGCTGCACAGCTGAAACCAACGGAGAGTTTTGATAGGGCTGACTTGCGACTGACCATCGAGATGGAAACAGGTACTGGTAAGACCTACACC
Organism: uncultured Prevotella sp.; assembly: GCA_905234145.1. Classification (GTDB taxonomy): domain Bacteria; phylum Bacteroidota; class Bacteroidia; order Bacteroidales; family Bacteroidaceae; genus Prevotella. The sequence continues at coordinate 7,082 of CAJOGK010000109.1, forward strand.
TATATCAAGACGATGTTCGAACTGAATAAGCTCTATGGATGGAGTAAGTTTATCATCGTGGTGCCCAGCATCGCCATCCGTGAAGGTGTCTGCAAGTCGTTTGAGGTGATGAGCGAGCACTTTGCCGCAGAATATGGCAAGAGGATTCAGAGTTTTGTATATGATAGTTCGCAGTTGACGAAGATTGACCAGTTTGCCAGCGACGCCAATATGCACGTCATGATTATCAACACGCAGGCTTTTGCTGCACGAGGTGAGGATGCACGCCGTATTTATATGAAGTTGGATGCCTTCCGTTCGCGCAGGCCTATCGATGTGATTGCTGCCACGAACCCTATCCTGATTATTGACGAGCCACAGAGCGTATTGGGTGCTGACAAGAAGAATGCCACCAGAAATCGATTGAAGGAGTTTAATCCACTCTTTACCTTATTATACAGTGCCACCCATAGGGCTGATGATATCGTTAACATGATCTATCGACTGGACGCGATGGATGCCTATAACAAGAAGCTGGTAAAGAAGATTTCTGTGGTGGGCATTGAGCAAAAAGGCTCTACGGCTACCAATGGTTATCTTTACTTGGAGAGCATTGAACTCTCAGAGGGTAATTAGGATAGGCTTTGACAAGCGAGTGGGTAATGGTGTCAAGCAGGTGACGCAATTGGTGGCAGACCGTTTCGATATCTATCAGAACTCAGGCGAATTGCAGGAGTATGCAGATAACTTTCGCGTGACAGAGATTGACGGTTATAATCGTTGCATCCATCTGCAAAACGGCATCACGCTCTATGAAGGTGAGGTGATTGGTGCTGTGAATGAACAGGTAATTCGTAAGGCCCAAATACGTGCTACCATCTTGGCGCATATCGAGAAAGAACGGAAGTTGTTCCGTCAAGGTGTCAAATGCTTATCGCTGTTCTTTATCGACCACGTAGATAACTATCGTGAGGCTGATGGTAGTAAGGGCGTGTATGCACAGATATTCGAAGAGGAATACGAGCGTATTGTTGGAGAACTGCAACTGAGGTTTAGCGATGACCCTGAATATATCAAGTATCTGAAGAGTTTTTCGCCTGACCAGGTACATGATGGGTACTTTTCGCGCGATAAGAAGAATAATGTGGTGGAGTCGAAGGCGAAAGAATCTGAGAATGAACTGCGAGGCTATCAGTTGATTATGAAAGCAAAGGAAGCGCTGCTGTCGTTTAAGACGCCAGTACGTTTCATCTTCTCGCACTCAGCCTTGAAAGAAGGCTGGGACAATCCGAATGTGTTCCAGATCTGTACGCTGAAGGATTCGGATAACCAGACGAAGAAGCGTCAGGAGGTAGGTCGTGGTATGCGTCTATGTGTGAACCAGAAGGGCGAACGTCAGGACGAGAGTGTGCTGCATGGTGGCGTGTTCGAGGTGAACGAACTGACGGTGATAGCTAGCGAATCGTATAACTCGTTTGCATCGAAGCTACAGACGGAGATTGCGGAGGCTGTGGGCGATCGTCCGCAGAAGGTGAATATGCAGTTGTTTCTCGACTTTGTGATGACCAACGCCCAAGGCGAACAAAAGAAACTTTCAGAGGACGATGCGCAGGAACTGACCTTCACCCTTCGCATGAAGAACTATATCACCAAAGACGGACAACTGACGCCCAAGTACCATCAGGATAAACAAGAGGGAATACTCGACTTTGGAGATTATAACGAATACAAGCAAGATGTGATAAAGAAACTCGATACTGTCTTCAATCCAGATGCTGTCAAACCCGAGAATGGCAGGAAGGTTCGCGAAGCCAAGTTTGATTCACAAAAGTTTGAACGCAAGGAGTTCCAAGAACTGTGGCGCAGAATCAATCATCAGACATACTATACTGTGGATTTCAAGACTGATGAACTGATCAATAAGGCTGTTATTCAGTTGGATAACCACCTGAAGGTTTCTGATATCCAACTCCGTATGGTTACTGGTACACTGGACCGCATTGGCAGCAAACAGCAACTGGAACAAGGTACGGCCATGAGCATTACTGATTCTCAGACGCTTTCTGTGCATGAGGAAATTGGGCAGGAAGTAAGATATGACCTGATAGGCAAACTGGTAGAGAATACTGGCCTGACGCGAAAGGCTGTGGTGACTATTTTGAAGAAGATACGACCATCGACCTTCAATCAGTTTAAAACTAACCCAGAAGAGTTTATCATCAAGGCCTCTAATATCATCAATGAATGTAAGGCTATTGCTGTGATTGAGCATGTGAAGTATCATAAACTGGACAAGCAGTTTGAGAGCGATATTTTCAGCAATACGACGCTGAAAGGTAAATTGGGCGTGAATGCATTAGAATCGCAGAAGTCCCTTTATGATTTAGTGGTGGTTGATTCTGCTGGCATTGAGATGAACTTCGCCAAGGATTTGGAGGAACGCAATGAGGTGGCTGTTTATACGAAGTTGCCTGGTGGTTTCTATATCAATACGCCAGTAGGCCATTATAACCCAGACTGGGCGATTGTGTTCAAGGAGGGGCCAGACATCAAACATGTCTATTTCGTGGCTGAAACGAAAGGTTCACTAGAGGAATCGCAACTGCGCGAATCAGAACGCTCAAAGATAGAATGTGCCCGTCGCCATTTCGCCACCATAGGTGACTCTGCTGTTACCTATGATGTAGTGCGTAATTACAACGACCTGAGGGACATTATTACGAAGTAGTCATGCGAGTTGTTCTGGCGAACAATCTCGAAGTTTTTTAAGAAAAAATAGGGGCACGCAACGAGATTGCGTGCCCTTTTCGACTTAAAGTCGTTGGGAAGGTTTTAACCGTGGTAGATTGGTTGTGCTTTGATTGCTGCAAAGGTAAAGCATTAGTTTTACTTGACCAAATACAT
>CAJOGK010000110.1 GCA_905234145.1 uncultured Prevotella sp.
CAACGAAATGACTGAGTTTGTCCGACCGATTCAAGAGCGTATCGAAGATTTCCTCATCCTCGATATTGAAGCACTCTGCAATCATGCGGACCATCTCAAGTATCATATCCCAGATTCTCTCAGTGAGAGTGAGCTCCACGCTGCCCTTGACAGCATCATTGAAGAGTCCGCCCACAGTCTCGTAGTCAGAGAAGCGCTTGGCGGTGGAGAGCAGATTGTACTGCATGGCCGTGATTACAGTCATGGCAATCTGCGAGGAGAAGTTCTTGGACGAGCCAAGCGGCAAAGCCGAGCGGCGCATCTGGTACTTTCCGAGTCCCAGGTTCTGCTTGCTCTCCTTGAATACGACTTCCAGAGACCAACGTCTGGAGTAAATCCTGTAGGCCTCGAAGAAATCGAGCTTGCGATTGGTGGTAATCCCTGTGCTCTTTTTGGCGACCTTATCTCAACAAATTTTTAACATGCGAAACTTGAATAATTTAGAGGAAGCATCATTTATGATATAATAAGTATATGGGAAATATCAAGATACGACAAGGTGTATTTGACACCAAACTTGAACTGGAACACGCTAGCGTAGTGGCTGGCTTTCCTTCCCCTGCGGACGATTATACGCATGAGACTTTGGATTTCAACCGTGATTATATCCGGCATCCAGAGGCTTCTTTCTATGGTGATGTCGAGGGGGATAGTATGAAAGATGCTGGTATCTTTGACGGCGACCGTGTTATTATTGACAGGGCTGTAGAACCTCACGATGGAAGCATAGTTATTGCATGGTGGGGCGGTGAAGGTTTTACAATGAAGTACCTCGATCTGACCCATAGAAAAGACGGTTATATCGAATTACGCCCTGCAAACCCCGATTATCCTGTATTCCGTATTGATGACCCTGAACAGTTCCAAGTCTGGGGCGTAGTTGTTCACCTGATAAGAACCTTTGAGAAAATATGAAGAAGATACTGTTTCTATTCGCCATTTGCTTTATGGCGATTGGTTGTGAAAAAGAAGTGATTGGCGAGGGCTACCCTGAAATGGAAGGCTTCTATGTTGAATCTTGTGGCTTGCCTGCCGTGACAATAGATAGCGTTAAGTTGTTTTCCACTAAGGTTAATGACTACACTACTGAGTACCCCGAATCTAAGGAACATTCATTGTACCCTAAAATTCAGGCAAACATTAAATCTGCCTCGCTAAGAATTACCATAACGTGTGATACTACTTGGGCTGGCGAAACTCATATCAATTTCTAAATGAAGTTCTACGGTATCTGCGACTGTGATAACTGTTACGTTTCATGCGAGCGTGTCTTTCGGCCTGATCTGAATGACACTCCTGTTATAATATTAAGCAATAATGACGGCTGTGTAGTGGCTCGAAGCAATGAAGCAAAAGCATTAGGTATCAAGGCAGGTACACCATATTTTCAGATAGCCCAACAGTTCCCCAATAATAAGATAGCAGTATTTTCTTCAAATTACGAATTATACGGTGAACTTACTGGCCGTGTGGTTAGCATTATCAGACAAGAAGCACCTGCATACTTCCGCTATTCCATTGACGAGTGCTTTGTGTACCTCGATGACATGGAAAATGTGGATTTGAAGCATTGGGGCGAGAATCTGCATAAGAAGGTTAAGCAGTATGTTGGTATGCCTATCAGTATCGGACTGGCTCCAAATAAGACGCTGGCAAAGATGGCCTCACACTTTGCTAAGAAGTACCAGGGATATAGGCATTGCTGCATGATAGATACCGACGAGAAGCGGATCAAAGCTCTAAAACTCTATCCGATTGAAGATGTGTGGGGCATCGGTAGAAGATATGCAGCCAAACTTCAAGCCCTTGGTGTAAAAACAGCTTATGACTTTGCTCAACATCATGGCGATTGGGTCAAACTCACATTCAACAACATCAATATTCAAAGAACCTGGAAGGAACTTAACGGAGAGGACTGTGTACCAAATGAGGAACTGGCAAAGAAGAAAAGTATCTGCACCAGTCGCTCATTTAATGGTATGATAACTGACTATGACACCATCCGCACCCATGTTTCCAACTATGCTGCTCGATGTGCTGAGAAAATGAGGATGCAGAAAACAGTTGCTTCCATCGTTGGCGTGTTCCTGAATACAAACTATTTTAGAGAGGATTTGCCCCAATATTGGAACTTTCAAGAACAAAGGCTTATCACACCGACAAACTCAACTATCACCATCATTGAGACAGCCAACGACGTGCTAAAGAAGATATACCGTCAAGGCTACCAGTACAAAAAGGCTGGCGTTATTGTGATGGGTGTTGGTGCTGACTCCCCCATCCAACAAGACCTATTCGACATCAACGCTGAACAGTTCCAGAAGATGAAGCGGCTCGATGAAGTGATAGACAGGATTAACAGGATGCAGGGTAGCGAAACTATTGTACTTGGATCACAACAGTACACCCAAAAGGACGGCAAGGGGAAAGCCAATGTGTTTGCCAACGCTATTAAACATGACTATAAAAGTCCGAACCCAACAACGCGGTGGTCGGACATTATCAAATTGAAGTGAAAACCGCTATTTTATTAGGGTTTCAGTAAATTTGAAGCTCTGCAAATCGCCATTATTTGACACTTGTAAGATTGATGTAAGAACCGCGTAAAAAACCAGGCGTGGATTTACAGAATATGATGTAAAGTCACCTTCCTTATTTTTACATGATTTTTACTCAGAAAATCCTTTGTATAAGGAGCATAGAGCCTTTTTGTAAAGTGTAAAAAGAAAAAAGAGTAATAGCAGTTTTAAGGCTACTATTACTCTAAGTACAAAGTGTTTACTTTTGGTGGATTTTCTCATTCTAACATAATATGTAGTAGTCTATCCAACTACTACTTTATGATTATCTATTAAGTGAGAGAGTTTCCATTTCACAAGAAACTCTCTCTACAGATGAATTATAGATAACTACCATATTGAAATGGAGGTATAGAGAAAGGATTATTATAATTGGGCAAACTGGCTTGGTCATCGAAGGTACTGCTTGGATTCTGGAAAAAAGGCGTAAATGTAAACTCTGCCGCATCAAATCCAATGGTATCTTCTGAAGGCTTGATATGCTTCTTTACCCATTTTCTAACAGTTGCAATAGATAGACGTAGGCCATGTTTTGCCAATTTTTCTTTTAGCTTCCGCAAGGATAGTTTTTCATCATATAGTTCAATGAAAAGGTCTATGTCTTTCTGTTTGGCACTCCTATTTTCCAACCTCATTTCAAACTGTGTCGGCGTATCTCTCGGCGATGTTTCAATTCTTCGATCAGCACAATAGCGATAAAGCGTAGCCTTTGAAACCCCCATCCCACTAGCAAAGTTTTCACTAACTGATATGGAAGTGTTATACATCAAGTCAAGCTCTTTATATCTCAATTCTGCCCCGATGATATTAACCGCCCTTTGGAGATCCAGGCAATAGTCAGTTTTAACGATAAATTTTGGTCGTTCCTGGTTCCAATATTCAATCTCAAATTTGCAATATTCCTTCAGTTCCTCGATGCTCATTGACATTGCTTTGTTGACCCTCCTTTTCAGGACATCAACAGTTATAACATCATCTGAATTATCAAAGAATCTGTGCAAGTCGATATACAGATTGAAAAGTAATTCATTGGCTGTAATCTCAGGGAACATTAAACGTCTCAGGCAAGCATTTTTCAATAGTTTTCTTCTTCTATGCTCACCATCCACAACAGGCTCCCGATAATACCAAAGTTGCAAATAGTTCTCGTCTGTCAACTGGTATTCAGCACTGCATTTTAATGAGTTAGTCCAGTTGTCAGTTTCCGTGCGATACAGATACCTATATTGTCTGGAATACTTGTGCATGAAAACATTATAGTCCATAAGGTTCATGTCAGCAAGTAAGTTTTCATCAAGTGCTGCGATATTTGTTACCATCGGCACTATAGGATCATCTTCTATTGGCTCTGGAAACTCATAGCCACTATAAATACAGTTAGTGCAATATAC
>CAJOGK010000111.1:0-3892 GCA_905234145.1 uncultured Prevotella sp.
CCCATCGACTTATGAACCACGAGGATAGAGGCGAGATTTACCGCAGGCCCGGCCATCAACATCACTAGTGCCGCTCCTGGCGAGAGTCCTTTCATCATCAGGGCTGCTGCCACGGGAATACTACCCGTTGAGCAGATATACATCGGTACGGCGATAACCAAGATTACCAGCATCTGCAACAGTGGTTGACTGCCGAAACTGAGGAAAAACTCATCAGGCACTGCGACCTGAATCAATGCCGCAACAACAAGTCCGATAAGAAGTCGCAGGCCTATGTCGCGAATCATATCATAATAGGCATACTTCAGTACGCGCCAAATCCTGTTTCCGCTTTCTACTTGGCATGCAACGGACACATCCTCCTTCACGTCATCCTCAAGAACCAAACGGTTTACCAGCAGTCCACCGCAAACACCTGTGATAAGCGCTGCCGTAGGACGGATAATGGCAAAGCCCAGTCCCATCAGCGAGAACGTGGCCAGAATAGAGTCGATGCCAGTTTGAGGTGTGGCAATGAGAGACGAGGCAATGGCTCCCTTCGACGCCTTCTCGTTCCTTAGTCCTATAGCGGTGGGGATGACTCCACATGAACACAGCGGCAAGGGTACACCCAGCAGCGCCGCCCAAACAACGGACAGCTTATTGTTACGCGAAAGATAGTTGGCATAGAACCTTTGCGGCACGAATACGTGCAGCACTCCTGCGATGAAGAATCCCAACAGCAGATAGGGAGCCATTTCGCAGACCACGTTCAGAAGCGATGTGAAGAAACTCTGTATATCCATCGGCTGCAAAGGTACAACAAATAATTCGCAACTCGGTTGCAAACAGATAGAGTTTTTTCTGAGAATACAAATTTAATGCTTATATTTGTATCTATTTTTGTGGATTACTCTGTTCATGTTTACGTTCGTCGTGGTGTAAGAACATTATTACAGCCCAAGTAGCGAAGGCGAGGACAATGATGTCGATGATAATCATTCTCAGCATAATCTTAATCCTTTATCCAAGTTTAATATCGATATCTGTATGGTGATAATGCGCATGAACATCACTCAACTTCTATGTTGTTATGACGGACCAACCACTTCACGAAGAAGAAACCAACAACAAACTCTAAGGCTATGATAAGCCAACAATAAATACTTTCCATGTCTATTTATATTATAATTCGGATGCAAAGGTACGCCGAATCATGGAAAGCCGAAAGCGTTGGCTATGGGAAGTGAAGAAAGCGGCAATCCACAGAAAACGGATTGCTGCTATCGGATTTCTCGATAGCAGTTAAGGCTTGCTATTATAATACCTGACAAACAATGCGACACCAGAGAAGGCAATCACGAATTCAAGGGCTACGATGACAATGTACTGCATAATGCTGATAGTTTTTATTGATTCACAATTCTGGTGCAAATATACGGATTATCCGCTAAAGGCTGACGGCTCGGTTATTGGTTGTTCCGAAAGGCGCTATCGAAAAAAACAATAAACGATTTTCCAGCTTAGTTGCAAGCTTATTCCAAAATTATTCGTACCTTTGCACCCGTAATACAGAAATGTGTTGCCCGCGAAGGTGCACTTAGCTGTGCTTAATTGGGAATGTGAGTGAGAATCTCCGACTGTCCCGCAGCAGTGAACTCCGTTATGGCTCCTAAGCATAAACGCCATTGAACTTCGTTCGATGACGTTCACGCTCTGCAAAGCTCGAATGTATTCGGCTTTGCTCTCGCTAAATCACGCCATTGCCCGTTTGGGTGAGAAGGCGCTTGGGAGTGGAGGAAAGTCTGAAGACCAGCCTTTGTCGGTAAAATGCCGAACGACCCTCGATGTAAGGGCGAAGAGGTGCAAGTTCTCTTTTTATTGGCTCAGCGCAGCAATGCGCACATACGTGTATTATTATATAAGTTCAACGGACGGAACAGCGAGCACCATCCGAGTTCACTCGAAGATGGTCGAGTCGTGACGGACGAAGACAAAGCCAACGGGAGACCCAGTCGTGAGACAGCATCTCCCATTTTAAACAAAAAGATAATGAAATCGACAATAGTAATCTACGGACACGAGTCCGAACTGACCAAGGCTGATGCCAAGCGCATTGCCTTTTTCCTTGGAGCGCAGACAACCTGTACTCGCCACATTGGTGAGGCCCTCATGAATGGTGTTGAGAATATCGTGCTCTGTCTTCCCTCAATCAACGCTGAGGGAGCAGAAAGAGAATGGCAGGAATTCATCGACACCTTCCACAGCATGAATCTGACAGGAAAATGCTTGGCCATCTATGTACCATCTGATAGTCTTACTTCAGAGAGGCTTAATAATCTTAAGTATGTGCTCTACCAACGAAATGTAAAACACATTATCAACCCGCTTTTCGGTATACAACATTATTCTATTGACAACTGGATTAGCGCAATATCTCCCAACCTATAATACATACAAAGTATGGAACTTCGCCAACTGAAATATTTCCTCCGTGTGGCTGAGACGCTTAACTTCTCCGTAGCGGCCCGCGAATTGTTTATCACGCAGAGTACGCTCTCTCAGCAGATCCTGAACCTGGAGCACGAACTCGACCAACAGCTCTTCGAGCGCAATAGCCATGAGGTGCTGCTCACCGAAGCTGGACAGATGCTGGTGCCGCTGGCCCGCGAGTGTATCTACGATGCCGACACACTACTGCAGCGCGTACAAGAGCTGAAGCAGATGCTGACAGGCGAGCTGAACATCGGCGTTACCTTCTCGTTCAGCAGTATGATTGCCGAGACGATGGCCGACTTCCTCAAGAAGTACCCCAAGGTGAAACTCAACGTCTGCTACGCCTCGATGACAGATCTTATCAATAAACTTCAACGCCATGAGCTCGATCTCGTACTGGCCTTCAAACCCACCGAGCAGAATGCCCACATCGAGAGCCGCGAGTTGTTCGACAATCGTCTTGCCGCTATCGTCAGCGACCATCACTCGTTGGCACAGAAAAAGAGCGTCACGCTACAGGAACTGGAGAAGTATTGCCTTGTCCTTCCCGCCATCGGCATGCAGGCCCGCAACGCTTTCGAGCAACTCATCGCCGATACCGATTGCCATTTTCGAATAAAGGCCGAGATTAGTTATGTCAGTCTGCTATTCAAGCTCGTCCACCAGACCTGCTACGTCACCATCCTTGCCGAATCGACTGTTGTCAATGAGCCCGGCCTCCGCGCTATCCCCATCGATGCCCCCTCAAACCACATGCAAGGTTGCATCCACACCTTGAAAGATGCCTATCAAAAGCCCTCTGCCCGCGAGTTTATCCAGATGCTCAGCCAATCAACTGCCATCCTTCACAATACCACGCTGGCGGATATGTAAGTAACGTTTGCAAATTATGGTTTTACTCCTAAAATCGTGGCATACGTAGGTTTTTTACGGTGGATTTCCGTCTGGGTGAAACCTGCTTCGTCGAGCAGCTTTTTCAGATCCTCCGGCGAATAGGCTGTCATGCCTTCAACTACGCTTGTCCACTTGGAATCGCTGTCTACCACTTCTACTAAAATGGCGAACTTACCGCCAGACTTCAGTACACGGCGCACCTCTTGCAGGCAATTAGGCAGATTGGGCCAGAAATAAACGGTCTCTATAGACCTGTGCATCCTTATTCCGCTTCAGCAATCGGCGAATAGTAAAACCTCCGCCACAGCCCACATCAAGCATCGTCCATCCGTCTTGGACATTCACAAGCTTCAATCCCCAGTTCGTCAGCGGGGCATGCGTATAATTCATAAAACTCAGCATCACACGTCCGAGTGCTCCCTTTGGCCGTGCACACTGACTGAAAAATGATTTCAAAATGTTTGCCATAATCGTTTATATTAACCAAGTTTCTTACCAGACTTCATTTTTGCAGCAGAGATGC
>CAJOGK010000111.1:3941-7051 GCA_905234145.1 uncultured Prevotella sp.
GACGAGAGTGTCCTGAGTCCATCAGCATAATCGGCCCCAATCTCTTCGGCAGCGCCCTGATAGTACCATTCTGAGGCAGTCCATAGTTTCATAAGCCACACGATGATGCCCAGAGGCAGAACGGGATAGGCCAACAGGATGCTACGTTTATGGGTATTACCTATTGCCTGGCGCACCACATCAGATGCGATGCCGACTGCCACCATCAGGAGGGACTGCGTGACGTCAATCTCGCCCATCACCAGCAGGATGACGGCGAGGACTAGAGCAAACAACGAGGCTACGCCGAATCGTTGCCACCTCGATGCTGCCCATAGATAAGAGGGCGCACCAAGCACGGCTGCAAGAACGGGGAAAACTACAATCCAGCACCAGGGGCTCAGGAAGCCCAGGAAGGCGCAGGCAAAAGACGTTACGGCATAGAGGATGGCACATCCGAGGATGCCTAGATAATTGTTGTTTGATTTATCCATAATGTATGTCAATTAAATTAAAAACTATATTTCAATTTGACCCAGAGCTCTGAGTTTTTCTTATAGACGGCGAACATGCCACTGTCGGCGCGAAAAAAGTCGTAGCCGAGGATAGCGTGCAGCTGGTCGTTAAGGGCGTAGTCGGCACTCAGGCGATTAAACACGCCGCCGTTGGTCACGTCGATGTAGGCGAAGGTCTGCAGCGCCAACGTGTTGTGCAGCAGGTTCTTCGAGATACGGAGGGTTGATAGACCTGTATTTCGATGTTCTCCCCACGCGACGTATTTATGAGAATACTGAGCCGAGAGCGTCCAGTCGTTACCAGCATACCAATCTAAACCTATCAGGGCATTCGTCGATGCGGCGCGTGCGCTTCCAGTCTGCAACTCGTCCAGGTACTCCGCCACCTCACCTCGCACCACGAACTTACCCATTGCTCACGCCGATGCCTGCCCCCTTGGCAATGTCGCGCATGGAGGTCTTGGCATAGCCATTTTTCAGAAACACCCGCTTGGCTATCTCTACAATCTGTTCGCGCGTATAATCTTTCTTTATCTGCATCTTTCGTCACCTTTTACTCTAAAAATGCAGACAGGCTTCACAGCCTACCTGCATTCCGTTGTTTTATTATAAATGATTTATTCAAAAAAGTTGTTTAAGCCTTATTTCAGTCGCTTGTAGCCGTAGGCTGCTGTATCGCCAAGCTCTTCCTCGATGCGGATAAGCTGGTTGTACTTGGCCATGCGGTCGGTACGAGAAAGTGAACCAGTCTTGATTTGTCCAGAGTTTGTGGCTACTGCGATGTCGGCAATCGTGGTGTCCTCTGTTTCACCAGAGCGGTGAGAAGTCACTGTGGTATAGCCGTGTCGATGAGCCATTTCAATAGCCTCCAAGGTCTCTGTCAACGAACCAATCTGGTTCACTTTAATCAGTATCGAGTTGGCAGCGCCCATCTTGATGCCCTTCTCCAGGAACTTGGTGTTGGTCACAAACAGGTCGTCGCCCACCAGCTGGCAGCGGTCGCCAATCTTCTCAGTCAGTTTTACCCAGTTGTCCCAGTCGTTCTCGTCGAGTCCGTCCTCGATAGAGTCGATAGGATACTTGGTGATGAGCTGCTCCAGATAAGCAATCTGCTCATCGGCCGAGAGTTTCTTGCCGTTGGGATCCTTCTTCGCACCATTCTTCAGCTGACGATAGTCGTAGAACCACTGGCCGTTCTCGCAGGTAGCAAATTCCGATGCGGCGCAGTCCATTGCAATCTTCACATCCTTTCCAGGCTCATAACCTGCCTTCTTGATAGCCTCTACAATGGTGTCGAGTGCATCCTCGATGCCGTCGAAGTTAGGGGCATAACCTCCCTCGTCGCCCACAGCAGTAGACAGGCCACGCGCCTTAAGCAGCTTAGCCAGATTGTGGAACACCTCGGCACCCATGCGGATAGCCTCACGCTCATTGGTGGCACCTACGGGTCGAATCATAAACTCCTGGAATGCGATAGGAGCAGCCGAGTGTGCACCACCGTTCACGATGTTCATCATAGGTACGGGCAATGTGTAGGCGTTGCAGCCACCTATATATCTATAAAGAGGTATGTTCAGCGCTTTGGCGGCAGCCTGAGCACAAGCCAGCGATACGCCAAGAATAGCGTTAGCTCCCAGTTTAGACTTTGTAGGAGTGCCGTCGAGTGCCAGCATCTTATAGTCGATTGCGCGCTGCTCCAGCACGCAATCACCCTTCAGCGCAGGTGCGATAACCTTGTTTACATTGTCAACAGCCTTCAGCACACCCTTACCCAGATAGCGCTCTTTGTCGCCGTCGCGCAGTTCCAGCGCCTCGTTCTCGCCAGTTGATGCACCCGATGGCACAGCAGCACGACCCATCACGCCGTTCTCGAGTGTTACTTCTACTTCTACTGTTGGATTACCTCTTGAATCGAGGATTTCCCTTGCATGAATCTTTTCAATTTTCATATGTCTTATATGGTTTAAAATCACGATGCAAAGGTACGGCAAATAAATAAGGTACGCAATACCTAAAACGCGGTGTTTTAAGCATTGCGCACCTGTGATGAACTGCATAGGCAGGTTAATCAGAAATAGGTATCAGCGTCTTACTCCTTCACAGAACCTACGATATCATCGATGGTGGCTACGGTATGGCCGTCGCGGTGGCGGAACAGGTTCAGGATGTCGCGCACGGTCTTCTCCTCTTCCACCTGCTCGTCAATGAACTGGTCTCTTGCACGGTCATGCTCTTCATCAGCCACATCGGCCAACTCGTTGATTTTCTCCGTCACCCACATCTCGTGCTTCAGCGTGTACTCAAAGATACTCTTCGGATCATTGTAGTCTTGTTCGGGCGCGTCGATGGCAGTCACCACGGCCTCACCACCTCGGTCTAATACAAAATTGGCCATCTTCAAGGCATGTTCCTTCTCCTCATTCGAGTGGTCAAACATCCAGGCGGCAAAGCCCTTCCAGCCCTCTTTGCGGAACCAGAAGGCCATTTGGAGATAGAGGTTCGATGAATACAGCTCGGCTGTAATCTGTGCGTTAAACGCATCCTGCATTTTCTTTGAAATGTTCATAATCGTAGTCTTTTATTTAATGAATAATAATCAGTTGCAAAGATACGAAG
>CAJOGK010000112.1 GCA_905234145.1 uncultured Prevotella sp.
ACCTTTGCAGTGTCAAATGATAAAGGTGATGACAGCGGTGATTAAATGAAAAAATTGCGAGATTTAAATCTAGAAATTGTGCGCATTAATACTTGCAAAATTTTCTATTAATACACGGCTTCTAAGCCTCATCAAGCGACAACGAGAATATTAACAAAAGTATTAACAAAACAAAAACTAAATTAGATTGAATTATGGCTATTAAAGTAATTGCTCAGCTCCGAGAGCTGAAAATCGGTAAGAATCCTGGTAAGAAGTTCGTGATGCGCCCCGACCTGTATTCTGCTATTGCAGAGAAGAAGGTGTTCCAAGAGGCTGCTACCCACAGCGGAATTTCTTCGGGTGTAATCAAGGCTGCTTGGGATGCAGCAGGTGAAGTCATCCGCACGTGGGCCACTGAGGGTCACAGCGTACCCCTGCCTGGTCTGGGAACCATGCGTTTCGGTGTGCGCTCGAAGGCAGTAGATAACCTCGACGACGTGAAGACGGGTCTGATTACCACGCGTCGCATCATCTTCACCCCGAATGTGGAGGTTAAGGACGAGCTGAAGAATACCGCTATCCAGATCACCTGCCTTGATGAGGACGGCAATGTCCTGAAACGTGTTACCTCTGGCGATAGTGGGAATATCGAGGACAACGAGAATCCCGAGAATGGCGGTGGCACCGAGAACGGTGGCAATACCGGAGGCGGAGGTGATAACGGCGGCAGCCAGACGGGCGACGACGATTAAGTATTAACCATTAAACATTAACGATTATGACGAAGAAAGAGACTGTAAAGTGGATTGTGCAGATCATTGCATCAGTAGCGACTGCTATTCTGACCGCACTTGGCGCTACGAGTTGCATAGGGATGTAGCCCCCATTAACATCCAGAGAAATCCCCAGCTAGCAATCTGTTAGCTGGGGATTTTGGGCCTTTGTTGCTTTTGGGGTGGTGATACTTTTAATGCCATTGCTCTATATATTTACGGATTTCAGATTCTTGCTCTTTTATTCGACGGAAGAATTGCAACTGATTTCGGGCTCTTACAAGATTATGCTGCGGATAATTAATCTTATAATAGGTGTCGCCATTAAGATAGTCGGCAAGGAAACGTACGGCCTGCATCATGGGAAACAATCCGACAGCATAAGGCAATAGCTCGATTTCTAAAGGCGATAGGAAGTTGTTTGTACTAGAAAGATAGCCCTCTGTAAAGGCCTGGAAGATATTCCGTTTTGGCAGCTTTCCCTCCCTGAAAAGCCTTTCTGCCATACACATTTCCGAGGCATACCTACTTATATACTCCAGTTCGCTACTCACCTCGATGCATCGGCCAACAATGGCTTACGATACGATATAATATTTGGTTATCCATATTCTGTCAGCTGGGCATGCCTAGCATTTTGACACGACGCTCGAAACTTTCGCGATTGTCGAGGGCACCGTTCTTGATGCGTGCTCGATAATTGTAGATGGTGTTTACACTGTAATGCAGGAATTCGGCTATCTTCGACGAGTCTTCGATGCCCAGGCGAATCAGGGCGAAAATGCGGATTTCTGTTACCAGACGGTTTTCTGACTTGGGATGGATCTGCATTTCGGGCTGCAAGAGGGCATTGAAATCATTGACGAAATTTGGAAACAGATGGAGAAATACGGAATCGAAGTTCTGTAATAGTTCCTCTACCTCTTGCTCTTTGAGCTCAGATGATTTCGAAAGACGGTAGAGCTCGTCGAGCTCCTTGTTCTTCATTTTCTTATTTACCATCTTGCGATAGTCGTCGAGCTTGTCGATATATTGAGAGCAGAGACTCATGAAGCGTCCGATATACTCTTCCTTTACCTGATTGCTTTCTGAGAGTTGGGAATTAAGCGTAGAGAGTTGGGCGTTGAGCGTAGAAAGTTCCTCCTTCTGAGTTGAGAGTTGGGCATTAAGCGTTGAGAGTTGCTCGTTCGATACTTTCAGTTCATTACGGGCTGTATCAAGCTGGCGATTGCGACGATGCAGGAAGAGCAGTACGCCCAGTAGCCACAATGCCAGGATGCTGACTACGATGATTGACAGCCAGAGCACTTTGGTGTTGTGCTCTACAGCACTTTGGTAATTTTTCTCGATGACATTGAGGATGGGGGTGATTTGCCAAGAGCGCATGCGGGTGTTGAAACGGTTGTTGCAATCCCACGTAAAGCGGATGTACTTATACGAGTGGTCGAGGTCGCCATCGTTGTTAAGTATATTGGCCAGCATTAAGAGCGAGGCTTGGTCCATCACTGCATGGCGTACGTCACTCAGAGCCGATTTCGCAGCCCAGAAACGCTGCTCTTCTTCATCTTCGGAACTGAACCAGCGATAGTAGCAGGCGATGGCATAGTCGCGACTCTCGGGATTGGTGTTGCTTACCCAATGATCGCTTATTTTACGAGCCTCTGCCATCTGATGACGACTCTGGAGCTCTTGAATACGATACATCAGGTAATCCTGACTCTGATGATCGATGATGGCGAAGAGCGAATCGCGATAGGTACTTTGCAATTTGAAATACTGCTCCTTCATGGAGGGATTGATTGAGTAGTAGCCTAACTCGCCATAAACGTGCATTTGCGACTGGTAATAGTTTATCAGAGCCTCACTGTCGAGTTGTTGTTTGTTGATGCGCTTGAGAAAGGCCAGTGCATCGTTGTAATATCCCACGGTAGAGCACTGAAAGGCCATGAGCGCACGGCATAACCCTACCTTGGCATATTCTCCTTGCTGTTCTGCCCAACGTTCTGCCTCACTGAGGTAGAAGAGGGCTGAATCGTTCATAAACGACTTATTCAACTCGTAAAGCTTGAATGACAAAGCGTATTTATCGTCGGGTAGCTGGGCACGATGGTATTGTTGGCGCACCTCGTTGATTTGTTGTTCGTAAGCTGCCACAGTTTGAGGCGAGGCCTCGATGGCTTCGTCAATTTGCTGGAGTATGGACTTAAAATTGCTATCTTGCGCATGCACAAAGGTAGCCATTATCAGAATTAAGCCAGTTAATAGTCGTCTAATCATAAGAATGTTTCGTATTTCGACTGCAAAGGTAATCATATTTTCCGTTACATCCAAATAATATGGCTAGAAAAAGAAAATCAGGGCGTATGCCTCGCGCACGCACCCTGAGTTTAGGTTAACTGTTAAAAACAATCTTCTTACTACTAACTATTAACTAATTTAATGAATGAATCTTACTTCAATACGAATGTGCAGCGGGCTGGCAGTTGATTGGAAGCTGTGCCTACAAGGGCCTCGAAAGCACCTGGCTCTGCCGTCCACTCACTGAGTGCTTCGTTGTAGAAACTCAGCGATTGCTTATCGATAGTCAAACTAACGGTACGTGTCTCGCCAGGCTGGAGCATCACCTTCTGGAAGGCTTTGAGCTCTTTCAGGGGGCGTTCTACGCTGCACTGTTTGTCGGAGATGTAGAGCTGTAGGGTTTCAGCACCTGCACGATTGCCAGTATTTGTGATGTCGATAGTGAAGGTTATTTTTTCATCTGCAGTCATACTGGTCTTGTCGGCCTGGAGCTTACCCAACTTGAAGGTGGTATAACTCAAACCATAGCCGAAGGGGAACAGTGGCGCCTGCTTCTTCTGTTTGTCGAGCCAGCGGTAACCTACAAAGATGCCCTCCTTGTATTCCTCATCAATAATCTTGTGGTCAGGGCGCCAAGTGCCAGGATAGGCATCGAGTGCATGGGCACCACACTGATTGAGGTTGGCATACCACGTAAACGGCAGTTTGCCAGAGGGGTTCACGTCGCCTGCCAGCACACTGGCAATGGCCTTACCTGATTCAGAGCCGATAAACCAACCCTGGGGAACCTTTGCCAACCAAGGCATGGCTACACCATTACCAGAGATGTTGACGTAAACCAGATTCTTATTTGCAGCCACCAAAGCCTCGATGAGCTGATCCTGGCCATAAGGCAAATCGTATGACTTGCGATCGTGACCTTCGCAATCCTGATAATCGCTCTTGTTAAGACCGCCAAAGAATATCACTACATCGGCATTACGAGCTTTCTCTACTGCCTCGGCTGTAAGCTCTGCTGCGCTACGGGTATCGTAAAGGCTGCGACCTACACTCACACCATTGTAACTCTGAACGGTATCGCCCACATAACCACGGGCATAATCGATAGCAATCTGAGAATCGCCATCTGAGAATCGGGATACAATGCCATCAAGGGGCAGAATCTCGTGTTGTGCTTTCAGTGAAGATGATCCACCGCCTACAGTCATCATCTTGATGGCATTCTCGCCCACCACGAGGATGCGCTTCGTTGAGGTAGGATCGAGTGGGAGCAGAGGCTTCTGGCCCTTCCTGACAGGAGTATTCTTCAGTAGAACGATACCCTCCTGAGCAATCTTCAGGGCAGCATCGTAGTGGCTCTCAGAGCAGAGGAAACCAAATGGCTTATTGCGCTGCATCGTGGTGCGATAGAACAAACGGAGCACGCGACGGACTTTCTCGTCGAGTTCTTTGGTCGTGTATTTGCCCTCCTGAATCAGTTTCTTGTAAGCCTGGGCAAGATGGTAATTATCGTAGGCATTGGTCTGACCCATCTTCAAACCATCGGTCCAAGTGCCGAACTCAAGGTCGAGTCCGTTGGTAATCGCCTCTTCCGTATCGTGGCAACCACCCCAGTCGCTGATGACAACGCCGTCAAACTGCCAGTCTTGTTTCAGAATC
>CAJOGK010000113.1 GCA_905234145.1 uncultured Prevotella sp.
TGAGAATGAATCGCAATTCATCGAATCACGTAGTATGGGTCGTGGCACATTTGTCTCAATGGGTAATCCCCACTACGTGATATTTACTGATAATGTAGATCAGGTGGGCGAGACGGGTAGGATGCTGGAGCATCACCCTGCTTTCCCCCAGCGTTGCAACATCGAGTTCGCCCGTGTTGAGGCTGATGGCAGTATCCGCACCCGCGTCTGGGAGCGTGGCAGTGGCATCACACAGGCCTGTGGTACAGGTGCCTGTGCCACCGCCGTGGCCGCTGCACTTACAGGTAAGGCCGGTCGCACATCGCAGATCGTGATGGATGGCGGCACGCTCACCATCGAATGGCGCGAAAGTGATAACCACGTGTACATGACTGGCCCAGCCGAGTTCGTGTTCGACGGAGAAATTAAAAGAAATTAGAATAATAATAATAATAAACAGAAAGAAATTAAAATTCGCAATATGGCATTAGTAAACATTCATTTCCTGAACCTGCAGAACAACTACCTGTTCGCCGACATATCCAAGAAGGTTGATGCACCCTAAAGCTGATGTTATATCATTAGGTATCGGTGACGTGACACAACCATTGGCACCAGCCGTTGTGGAGGCGATGCATAAAGCTGTTCACGAGATGGGCACCATCAAGGGCTTTCGTGGTTACGGTCCTGAACAGGGTTACAATTTTTTGCGCGAGGCTATTTTGAAGAACGACTTCCTACCTCGTGGCATTCACCTCGATATGGATGAGATTTTTATAAACGATGGTGCAAAGAGTGACACAGGTAATTTTCAGGAACTTCTGCATTGGGATAACTTCATCGGTGTCACAGACCCTATCTACCCTGTGTATATCGACTCAAATGTCATGATTGGTCGGTGCGGTACTTTTCGTGATGGACGCTGGACGAACGTGCGTTATTTGCCGACAACAGCCGAAAACGGTTTTATCCCTGAATTGCCTAAAGGCAGGCCCGTGGATGTCATCTACCTCTGCTATCCCAACAACCCGACAGGTACGGTGATTACCAAGCAGGAGTTGCGCAAGTGGGTGAACTATGCACTCAAGAATGATGCGCTCATCCTTTACGATGCAGCCTATCAGGCCTACATCCGAGACCCGGAGATACCGCACTCTATCTATGAGATTCGTGGTGCGCGTAAGTGTGCTGTCGAGTTCCACTCGTTCTCGAAGACAGCAGGATTTACGGGTGTGCGTTGCGGATATACAGTTGTACCAAAGGACGTCAGCGTATCAACTTTCGAGGGTGAGCGCATTCCTTTGAATCAGTTATGGTTGCGCCGCCAGTGCACGAAGTTCAATGGCACGAGTTACATCTCTCAGCGTGCTGCAGAAGCAATCTACACGCCAGAGGGGAAACAACAGATTAAGCAGACGATTGATTATTATATGGACAATGCACAGCGGATGCTGAACCGTCTGCGTGCGCTCGGTTACGAGGTGTATGGTGGCGAGAATGCGCCATATATCTGGATGCGAACACCCGATGGCAGTGGTAGTTGGCAGTTCTTCGAGAATCTGCTTTATGGAGCCAATGTTGTCTGCACGCCAGGTGTCGGCTTTGGCCCCAGCGGCGAGGGATATGTCCGCTTCACCGCCTTCAATAGTCATGAAAAGACAGAACAAGCATTAACGAGAATAGAAAACTGGACAAATAAACATTAAAAGCATTACATTATGGAAGCATTAAGATTTCAGGTTGTCGGCGAAGCTTTCAAGAAGAAGCCGCTCGATGTAAAAACACCTAGTGACAGACCCGCAAAGTATTTTGGTAAGAAGGTCTTTAACCGTGAGAAGATGTACAAGTACCTGCCAAAGGACGTGTATGAGAAGATGATCGACGTGATGGACAATGGCGCTCGACTGGATCGTACCATCGCTGATGCTGTAGCAGATGGCATGAAACAGTGGGCTACGGAGAACGGCGTAACGCACTACACACACTGGTTCCAGCCCTTGACAGAGGGTACAGCCGAGAAGCACGACTCTTTTATCGAGCACGACGGCAAGGGTGGTATGGTAGAGGAGTTTACTGGCAAGTTGCTCGTACAGCAGGAGCCTGATGCCTCGTCATTCCCCTCTGGCGGTATCCGCTCTACTTTCGAGGCGCGTGGCTATTCTGCATGGGATCCTACATCGCCCGTATTCATCATTGACGATACGCTTTGTATTCCTACCGTTTTCATCTCTTATAGTGGTGAGGCGCTCGACTATAAGGCTCCGCTCCTGCGTGCACTTCATGCAGTGAATGTAGCAGCAACTGAAGTTTGCCATTACTTCGACCCTAGCGTCAAGAAGGTTACCTCAAACCTGGGTTGGGAACAGGAGTATTTCCTCGTAGACGAGGGACTCTATGCAGCCCGTCCTGATTTGTTGCTGACTGGTCGTACCCTGATGGGACACGACTCTGCCAAAAACCAGCAGATGGACGACCACTACTTCGGTTCTATCCCTGAGCGTGTGGCTGCTTTTATGCGTGAGTTGGAAATTGAGGCGCTCGAATTGGGCGTTCCTTGTAAGACCCGTCACAACGAGGTGGCTCCCAACCAGTTTGAGTTGGCACCAATCTTCGAGGAGACGAACCTGGCCGTTGACCACAACATGTTGCTGATGTCGGTCATGAAGAGAGTAGCTCGTAAACATGGATTCCGCGTGCTGCTCCACGAAAAACCATTCGCAGGCATTAACGGTTCTGGTAAGCACAACAACTGGTCGTTGAGTACAGACAATGGTATTCTGCTTCATGCTCCAGGAAAGACCGCTGAGGCTAACCTCCGTTTCGCTACATTCATTGTTGAAACACTGATGGGTGTGTATAAGCACAACGGTTTGCTCAAGGCCTCAATCATGAGTGCTACTAACGCTCACCGTCTGGGTGCCAACGAGGCTCCCCCAGCAATCGTTTCATCGTTCCTCGGTAAGCAGGTAAGTGAACTCCTCGACCATATCGAGAAAGCTGATAAGGAGGATATCCTCGCTATCACAGGCAAGCAAGGTATGAAGATGGATATTCCTGAGATTCCTGAATTGCTGATTGACAACACCGATCGTAACCGTACTTCTCCATTTGCCTTCACAGGTAACCGTTTTGAGTTCCGTGCCGTAGGTTCTGAGGCAAACTGCGCCAGTGCTATGATCGCCCTGAACTCAGCAGTAGCCGAGGCTTTGATAGACTTCAAGAAGCGTGTGGATGCTCGTATTCCTGAGTTCGCCAAGAAACTCGAAGGCACAGAACATAGTGCTACGTTCCATGCGATTATCGATGTACTTCGTGAGGATATCAAGACCTGTAAGCCAATCCGCTTCGACGGCAACGGCTACTCAGACGAGTGGGTTATCGAGGCAGAGAAGCGTGGACTGGATGTCGAGAAGAGTTGCCCGAAGATCTTCGAGCGTTACCTCGATCCTGAGAGCATCCAGATGTTCGAGAGCCTGGGTGTCATGACCAAGAAGGAGCTCGAAGCCCGTAATGAGGTGAAGTGGGAGACCTATACCAAGAAGATTCAGATTGAGGCTCGTGTTCTGGGTGACCTGTCGATGAACCATATTATTCCCGTCGCCACCCGTTACCAGAGCGCTCTGCTGAAGAATGTTGATAGTGTTTCAACTGTATTCCCCATCGACAAGGCGGAGAAGCTCAACGCAAGAAACCTCAAAATCATTGAGGAAATTGCCGAGCGAACCAGTGCTATCGAAAAGGGCGTAGAGGAACTTGTCAACGCTCGCAAGCTGGCCAACAAAATCGAAGATGAGCATGAGAAAGCGATTGCTTACCACGACAAGGTAGAGCCAAAGCTTGACACCATCCGCTACGAAATCGACAAGCTGGAACTCATCGTTGACGATAGTCTCTGGCCATTGCCAAAATATCGCGAATTACTGTTTATAAGATAATTTGAGAACCGTCTGGTTTGTGTAAAACCTCGTTCGACGGGGTTTCTCAAATGTTTGAAGTTTGCGAGGGGCTTCGATACTGAGATAGTATCGAGGCCTCAATTTGTATACGTCAATTTTTGGGGGGGTCAAAGCATAAGAAATGAACAATTCTTCAATTCAAGTTTCGCAAGTTCCTAACTTGCCAGTTTTAATTGATAGATTTCAACGAAATGACTGAGTTTGTCCGACCTGTTCACGAGCATATCAAGGATC
>CAJOGK010000114.1 GCA_905234145.1 uncultured Prevotella sp.
TTAAAATGTTATTTGTTCGTTTTGACGCTGACAATGATGCGATTAAGCGAGAGCAGAGCCAAACTCGTTTGAGCTCTGCCGAGCGTGAGCATCATCGCGGCCAGTTCTTAACTGGGTGCAAAGGTACGGCAAGAATTTCATTCCCACAAGAAGGCACTTTTTGGTGGGATAGTTACCAAAAAGTAGGAATTGGGATGTTATCGCACTTCGGCGAAAACCACTTTAACTCAGATTAACATAGTATGATGTCGTAAGTTGGTAACTATTTGCTACCTTTGCGCTGTAAACAGCGCGAGAACAGGCTGCGCCTCAGCAATTCGAGCGAGCTCGATTGCGTTCGGTTTGCACTGTCCTTGCGGCAAAATCAATGGTTATGGCAGATATTAAAGCAGAGTATTTAGCCTGTCCTATCAGGCAAGTAGTGAGTCGTTTCGGTGACAAGTGTGTATGAAGTCTGACACGCCAGTTGACATTACTCATATTGTCAAGGCTCTGTCGGATGTGATGGGCGCACATTTGGCAACAATGACCCACGGCTGGTCAGACGCACAGGAAGAGAATATTTGCTACCTTTACCTTTTTTCTTCCCAATGAGACACATTCTCTCATGGTTTGAAGCCAGTCTGCCAGACGGCCTTGACACCCTCGCAGAAGTCGTAGAGGATATGTCGGCCCTGGATGCGACGGCCTGCAGGCAGGAAACCACAGACGATGCGGGTGATGTGACAGCGGATGTTGAAGGTTTTCGGATCATCCACTCCGATGCTTTCTACCCGAAGACTGAAACGACCTATTCCAGGGAGTACGACTGTCTGACCCTCTGATAGTCTCTGCTTTAGGATATCCTGAAGTTCCGTTACAACACCGATGACGGCTCCCTCGCCGAAGCCACTATTACGACACGCTTCAGCGGCTATCTCATCGAGTGTCACCTCGCCCTGACTGACTGCCTTAGCAAAATATTTCCCATAAGAGCTGCTTCTCTTTATATTGTTCCTAATCAATTTGATATGTACTGCCATTTTATTCTTTCTAATTTTAATTAATCTATCACTATTTATTCTAATTTATTTAATATCAGTTTATTAAGTCAAGTGATATTTCTTATGATTCTATCACTGCCATCACTAATAGTAAAACAAGTTGTTTTACTTTCATAAACGCTATCTTTTACCATCTTTAAAGCTATCTGAGCGATAGTAAAACAACTTGTTTTACTCTTTGAGATCATAGCTCTTCAACTCTGAAAACAGATCCTTTATTCGTTCGTTTGTGTTCATAACCCATTTTGGTCAACCGCTTTCCGAGTTCAATATCAGTTCCTTTCGTAATTGTAAAGGTGGGAAAGAGTTTCTCAAGTCGCTTCATGATCAGTTGGATAGATACAAATGCCACATCTTCGGATGTCTCTTCAGGTGACAGATAGGTAAGTTCTATCATCCGCTCATAAGAGGAAACCTGTTGGAAATCCTGATTCTGCACCATAATGCGGGCATTCTCGTCGTCCTCGAACCAGTAGCGATGGCCCTGCTCAAGTTCTGCATAGAGTTGGGCGTAAAGTATGTCGTAGTTGATGAGGCCAGCGTTGTCGATCTCATCGGCATATACGCAGATGAAACGGCGTGAACCAGTAGTATCAACGAGTGGACGACGGTTGTTGGTAGTAGCGATGAACGAAGCAAAGCGCTGGCGCTCTTCCATCGTCTTGCCGTATGGTGGTCGGAACTTGATGTCGTGTTTCGAGATGAGATATTTCAAGATGGGCTGCTGATTTTTCGACATGGCATCGAACTCATCGATATTGATAAGCGCATAGCCCGACATGGCCAGGAAGATATCGTTGTCGTTCTTCATCGACAGACGGTCGTTAAAGTATATCTGTAGGTATTCTGGCAAAAGGCGTCGACAGAAGGTGGTCTTACCTGAGCCCTGTGGACCGATGAGCAAGGGTACGATTGCATTGCCGTGCTGACGGTCTTTGCCAAGCCACTGGGCGACCATCGATAGCATCCAAGTATGGAAGTCGTTCTCCCAATAGGCATTGTCGGTCTTCACGCGACGGGCCAACTCACCTACGTAGTCGTGTTTACCGTTCCATTTCGGCAAGTGGCGCAGGTAGTCCTCCATCGGATAATACTTGGGGATGAGGTTGGAGTCGATGTAGCGGTTCAGATCCTTGTCCCATGACTCAACACCTGCTTTCAAAGCTTTGATGGCCATCGTGTTGCGGGCGGCCTGATCCAATGGCTGGAAACCGTAGCCAACGGCGTTCATACGATACTCGGGTATGCCTGTCATCACATTGAGACGCAGGGTATAATGCTCCTTCATATATGTCTCTGTCTTGAAAGCGAGTAGGGCAGAAGGACGGGTGAACTTCATCGGAATGGTCTTCAGTGTCTGTTTGAGGTAAGCGGTTTTGAAGACTGACTCTATAGCAATGTTGTCAAGGCTTTCGGAAAACAGGGGGATGAATGATGCGACACGGGCGCACCATGTCTGAGGTAGTCCCATCTGACGACATCCATCAGCCAACTGCTCAAGAACGGCTGTGCTGAAAAGATCATCCTGCTGTATGTCTCGATGTGTTTCAATGGCGGCATCAAGACAGTCATGGAAGCGGCGCATACGACTGTTGCGAAGACTCAGACCAGGAATCTCTTCGGGGTAGTTGTAGTCGCTGATGTCTTCCTGCATGCTTCGGAACTCAGGTGAGTCTTCCGGCTGTGATGATACAACGATAGCAATAGCCGCTGGATGATAGAACGGCTGCGGATCGTAACTGACCTTACAGGCTGTTTCAAACGATGGCTCGTGTTCAGCCAATGGGGTACCCAACTGAGATGAATAGATGTAATGCAGTTTACGGAAGGCATTGAGTAATGCCGTTTCAGATGGTTCGCCGTCTGAAATAGTATATGGACAGACGATGTGGAGTGAATGGCCGTCGTGGCCGAGGAAACAGAGTAGGGTATAGGGTTGCTGTATTGCCAGTCGTTTGTATGCCTCTACGGTAGCCAGGTCACGCAGGTTCTCAAGAGATAGCAGCATCAGGCTGTTTAGACTCTTAACCTTCATTTCGCCATTCTGCTTCAACCATTCTGCTGCAAAGCATACCTCTTTTGTGTAGTCGCTGGTATATTGCTGACGGTATGTCCCGTCCTTTAACTGCGTGACAAACGTATCGAGTTCCTCGCGCGTGTACCTCTTTTCATTCCTTTCAGAGTTGATAATTGTTACTTTCATATCTTTGCAATTGTCTTTCAAGTATGCATCCAACCCCTTTTTGCCATAACCTCTAGCCCCAGCATGTGCTGGGGTTCTAAGCAATTATAAGGAATTTGGATTTTGTTGTTTTTATACGTTTTTAACCTAATACCTCCTGGGCGATGAGCTCATAATCAGTTCTGCCCTCGGTAATCTTCTTGAAAAACTCTTGGAAGAAATCAAGTGCTGCCTTCTTCTGGAGCTTGCACGTCTCAATGAATGTCAGCCATGCAGCTGCCACCTCACCACCCTTCTCACTGCTGAAGCCACCAAAGCTTTTCCGCAGGTTGGTAAATGGACGGACTGCCCGCTCAAATTATTTATACCAACATTTGGATAACCCTGATTATCACAACTTAAATATTATCCCAACTTTCTATCTCACAGCCCAACGTATAGCGGTTTGACCGCAGAAAAAGTTGGGATAATAATTCGAG
>CAJOGK010000115.1:0-3649 GCA_905234145.1 uncultured Prevotella sp.
CCGATACAAAAGCCGATATACGAGAAGTTGAGCAAGAAGAACAGATTCCCTGTTGCCTGCCACAACCAAATGGCAATGGCTTCGAATACCAGCCACAGAATGATGGAAGAGCGGTATTTTTTCATTATCAGATTACAACTGCCGTTCCACTGGTTGCTACCATGAGCATCGAGCCGTTGGCACCGACGGTTTCATAGTCGATGTCGATGCCTACGATGGCGTTGGCTCCCATAGCCTGAGCACGCTGCATCATCTCCTGAATGGAGGTATCTTTGGCTTCGGCAAGCACTTTCTCATAAGCGCTAGCACGACCGCCTACAATATCGCGGATGCCGGCAAACAGATCCTTAAACATGTTGGCACCGATAATGGTTTCACCTGTCACAATACCTTTGTACTCACGGATGGTGTGACCTTCAATTTGTGGAGTTGTTGAGAGTATCATATTTGATTTCCTTTTAAAAGTTTCTATCTGTTAGACGTAAGAACGATGCGAAAAGTTGCATTATTTCGTCATTTTAATCCCCAACCAGTGTGCAAAAGTCAAGTTGGCAGCAATGATTATCAAGCCGATAATGCCCCATAATAATAGTTGCGCCATGCTGAACGTATTCCAGATGCTCTTCATGCCGAGGTAGGAGAAGGGCAATAACAGGATGGAAGTTACGAATCCTGGGACATATCCTCTCACGACGATTGACTGTCCGATATGTACGATGAGGTGGATGGAAAAAGCCATGAAGACTGCCGTCCATAGTTTTACAGCATACGGCCCGCCCCCAAACAAATATACCGTGATGACAACCAACATGATGAATTCCTCTAAAACAGCGATTGTAAAGGCTTTGGTGTTCATTTTCCGCAAATGGTTGAGCATACGCCGAAGCTTGGGATGCTTCTCACGCAAGGTATCGCCATGTGCCAGTAGCCATTTGTGCTCCATAGCAATCTCCTCGCCATCGTGGATGATGAACGCAAGGATGAAAAGGAGGTATAAACCCGTGCTAGTTATAGCCATCACTGTTTTTCTTTTGTAAATATGTACACGGCCATTGTTGGAAGAAGAACCAATAGCAGTAACGTTATTTCTACCAATGCGTACGACCCGAAATAGTCAAACAGTGTCTGAAATTTCAGGACTCCATCCACCAGCATAACTAAAAGTGCAAACCAGCAGACAAAAAAGATCGCCGAATATTTGATCTTCCGTTTCTTCATTGTCATTTCAATTCCTTTGCAGGCCAGCCGTAGTCCTGATACATGGTGGCTGTGAGACCGTGGTCGCGAACGAATGCCCGCAGCACATCATGTCTGAGCGACTCATGCTCATCACCATCGTTGTGGTGGATTTGGAAGGTTCCGAAATACTCGCCGAAAATGCGCTTGGCAGTGGGCAGGAAACGAGAGCCATCCTCAACCTGCTCGAAGTCTGACACATAAAAGTTCTCACCAATCTGACTTATGTGCATCAGGCCTGGATGACTGCCGCCAGAGACGCATTTTAGTATGTCTCCTTCCTGTTTGTAGTTGTATACCCAGAAATCGCCCCAGATACGGATGTCTGTGGAATCGCTATCATTAACGGCAACCTCTTGGTAGACGGGTACGCTGTATTCGCCCTTAGCATAGTAACCTGCAATCTGTTCTGCCAGATAGCGTTCGACGGCTGCGTAATAATCTTTCACCTGCTCATTAACCATCACAACTGTCTTGTCTGCATACTTCTTGTCGAGAATGATGAGTGAAATGGGTTGTGTGCTGTATGTCTGAGCCTCTCCAACCTTGGCATCGTAGAAATAGAACAGCGTGTCGCCTTTCTTTTCAAGCCTGTTGGGGGTGATTTCCGTGGCGAGATTCGTCACAGACAGCACGATGGCCAGCACGAACTGCTTGGTGAAGTCAATCTCCGTTGGCTTGCCATCCTTACCCATAGTTGTTGCCATGCCGAAGAGCTTGCCGAACTCCTCCGCTGTCGTAATCTTCGGACTCGCAGGGATCTCCTGATCGTTCTTGAAGAAGTAGTTCTTTGCCACCTCAAAGGCCACTTCATTACTTGCTTCGTCGCCCTCAGCAGGAGCGACTGCTTGTTTGTTTCCGCATGCTGCCAATGTTATCATGGCAGCGAAAGCGAATAGAATCTTTTTCATTTTAATCATGTATAATTCTCTTTTCAAACTTGAACAGCCCATCCTCCTGATCAAACTGCTCAGGCATATTGGGGTCTGGATGATGCTCGTTGAAGAACTCTATGGCATGGAATCCTAGGCGGTTGATGTAGAAGTGGATGTTTCGACGGTCGAAATATGGTGTACAGGTTTCCCAAACCTCCGTTTCAGGATGCAGTGCCTCGATAGTTTTCCAAATCGCCTGTCCGATGCCCTTACTCTGCACGCCTACCTTCACATAAAGAAATGACAATTCACCATGATGCTTGGCGGCATCGATGGCAATGATGGCACTCCCCACACGCAGACCATCGGTATCGATAGCTTCGTAGGCTTCTGCACTTTCTGCCTCTAATGACTGATAGAAGTCCTTATCTGGCAACACCTGCCACTGATTCGTTTCTTCGTCATCTTTATTGTATGCCTCAAAACCATGTTGGAAGGCTTCCTGCATTTCTTCCTTGAAGGCAATCGTATCTGCCTCCCTAAGTGGTAATAACCGTATCTTTGTTTCCATGCACTCAAATAAAACTACAGATTAATCCCAAGATAGCTAGACCGCCCTGCTTCAGAATGATACTGGGCTTGCTGGTCAGACTACCATATAGTGCTACTAACACGACATAACCCAGTAGCAGTCGTGTCCAAAGCAGATTCTGTTGCCAGACAGCAACCAATAGCAGGACGGCTATCAGACCGTTATACACACCTTGATTCTTCAGCAGCGTTGCGATGGTCTTGCTTTTCAGCAGGTCAATGCTGATGCCAAACACTCTTGACGTGCTTTCTGAACTCGTCGCAATGCTTTCGAGGAACATGATGTACAGATGTTCCAAGGCTACCAGGATTGCCAAAACTGTTGTGAGTGTACTCATATACCTATCAGGAATTTATTGATACTTCCAAAAATCATACTTCTTGCGAATCTCTTCCTGCTTCTCAGGTGGCAGCGACTTAAAGTAGCCTCGCCAGCTGGGACAGAAATTGATCTGCCAGCGCCAGAAGCGTCCGATTAATGACTTCGGATTCTTGTCATACGCAGCACGTAGCTTGCAGTTCTCATAGGGGTACTTCATAATTGATTGCTTTACTTTGAATATTGTTATTTTAATTGTTTGCTGTCACAACGGTCTTGCCAAGCTGTATGCACCTGTTATCAGAATAATCATAGTCTTGCCTTCAGTTCTGCCTTTACCTTTTCCAAGTTGCCACAAGATAATATCGGCACGAGGGTTTCTATTTCCTCTATGCTTTTGTCCCACCACTTAAGTTGAAGCAATAACTCTATCAGTTCGTCATCGAAGCGTTTCCTAACGACTTGACAGGGATTCCCAACAGCAATAGAATAGGGAGGGATATCCTTTGCCACCACAGAGTTTGTTCCGATAATGGCTCCGTCGCCGATATGGACGCCAGGCATCACGGTGACGTTCTGGCCGATCCAGACATCATTGCCAATGATGGTATCTCCTTTCAGCGGCAAT
>CAJOGK010000115.1:3665-4426 GCA_905234145.1 uncultured Prevotella sp.
ACTTCCCCAGTCGCCACCCATGATATAAAAGGGATATGTTGTAGCACAATCCATCCTGTGATTGGCACCGTTCATCACAAACTCCACGCCCTTGGCAATTGCACAGAACTTACCGATAATCAATTTGTCGCCAATAAAGTCGTAGAAATGCGTGACGTGCTTCTCAAACTGATCAGCACCATCCACATCGTCATAATAGGTGTAATCGCCGATGATGATACGTGGGTTCTTCACCACATTCTTGATGAAGCATAGTCTTGGGAGGTTCGGATTAGGGAATACCTCGTTTGGGTTGGGCCTATTTATAATACTCATAAAATCCTATTTGTCCGTCTATTATTTCAAATACTCATCATCTCTTACCAGTACCTTCTCAATCTTGCCAACGTACATCGTATGGAAGCCATGCTGGGGATAGTTCTGATCAATGGTTTCCTGATAAAGGAACCCGCTCTCCTGCAGCTCCGACTGATAGAGTTTCTTGCAAATCAATACCAGTTTGGCTTCCTCGAAATAGACGGTGTTGTCAGCATATACAGGTGTGAGACCAGCTTTGCCAATCTTATCCTCGTCACGGCCAGACACACTACCGAGGTAGGCCATCTGTTTCTTGAACGACTTATCCATGACGCTACAGCCGTCACAAGCATCCATTCATCACCAATCAGGTTGAACGGATTGAACTTCATGTCCTTATAATGAATCTCTTGCATATCCTTCAATACTTAAAGTTTGTTGCAAAGTTAATGTTTTCATCTGAT
>CAJOGK010000116.1 GCA_905234145.1 uncultured Prevotella sp.
GTAACAATATAGCGATAATGTGACCTACCAAAAATATTTTTCGCAACGGAATCCCTTGCGTGGCTCATAATCTTTGAAGTCGCATGATCCGTAAATCTGCCTCTTATTGCACCAACGAGCCATATCTTGCTGCCATTTGGGAATATCCTGCCGCTGTTTGGTGAAGTCCAACATTGGTTGTGCCTGGCACCGAACTTTGGAAGCATATTTAGTACGCCAATGGGACACACGATTGTAGCACTCTTCCAATGAGCCGTGTAGCATCGTGTAAAGCAAGAAACCTCCAGTATAGCCAAATGAAAAAAGCCTCTCTATGAGGTCTTCGCAGACTTCAACCTGTTTTGGAGTATCACAGCCCAATCTTATGTAACCGTCGAGCCAGCGCACTTTTACGAGCATCTTGGCAATATCATCATTGATAAGCCTTGCGTCGAGTGCCTGATTGAAGTCAACGCGGTATCGGCGACTGATAATCTTGTCTTTACAATTAAGTTTTTGGATATTGTCACAATACTTGACAGCCCAAAGAGGATAGCCTACTTGTGGACAGAATCCATTACGCAATGCCCATCGTGCATCAGTCAGGCTGGTCACGTCCTTGTAGTCTTTGAGTTTCCCAAGTTGGAACATAGATATCAGTCCCTTTGCTATCGAACCTTCCTCTTTAGTCTCGAACTTTACATCAACTTTGTGAATATTGCCGGTGCCACTATCCCATATCTTAAATGTATCATCTATCAGCTCTTGCATCCTCTGGGCATTAATTGGTTTGCCATTGGTGTCAAATACTTTATCTACGTAAGGACGTAAAGCAAAAGCCAACATACCATAGCCTGCGTGTGACTTGAAGAGACCAAATGGTGACATTGTCAATTCCTTAAACTTATCTGCAAAATTGAAGATGAGTTGCTTGTCTGAATGATCTATTTTTGACTTTACGAACTTGAATACCAAATATAGTGGATGGTTAGGGGCTATATCTGATTTGAAGTTCAGATTATCATCTACGCTGTCTTGTAGCAATAGGGGAATGTGCTTTGCTGGTCCAATACAACGTGTCACGATTTCGTCTTTCGTGTTGAACGACAACAAAGTGTCAGCAGTCTTATTTGAGAATTGTTTCACCCAGCATGTTGATGGTGCTTTCAGTCTAATTATTTCCAAAGACTCAGGACCAGAATAGAATACCCTTGGCGATATAATGCTGTTAATGACTTGAGGTAAGGTACGTGCTGATAGCGGTGTGCTCTCTCCCTGTAAGTAGAGTGTACATGTACCTGCAGACACATCTCTCATCCAATCAGAGATAATAGCTTTAGCATTGTCTGTATTAGACTTTGTCTGTTCTGCATATCCATGTTTGGTCGAACTCTTGGCATTTGCTTGATACTCTATGAAACGATCAAATTCAAAAGCATCCAAAATATTGTCAAAGACGAGAAATGCAACGTTTTTGAATCGTTCCTCTGTCATTGCTTTCGCTGCAATGTCTTTTATGGTGGCCAACTCATCAGAAGTCCTAGCCATCATCAGGGCAAGATAAACCTCGTAGGTTTCAGCCCCCTTGCGACCATGATCTATCATGTTCAGCAACGTATATTCATTGCTGTCTTCTGAGAAAAAGTCAAATGACAAAGGACGGTTTACCTGCTTGAATTTCTTTTCAAAAGAAGTTCTCGCTGTGTCGCTGAAATTAAGAAGTTTGGATGTGTACTTGAAATCTTTTTCTAACAGTTCCTGTTTGAATTCTTCTATCTCCTTGGTGTCAAGTGCAGAATATCGAACTTCATAAATGCCTTGTGGAGAACGCTGCACTACGCCTTCTGTGTTTATCCAGTTTAGAATTTCATCCATCTCCTCATCAACAGGAGTACCAACGTACATATTGCGGATGTTCTCCTCACTTGGGGTTACTGTCTCGTTAGCTGCCAGATTATTGAAAGCGTTAAGCAGAAGGATGGACTTGAAGACAGCAAGATGATTTGGCCCCTTCTTGGTTACATGATTCTTGTATGAATTGAACTTTTCCGTTACAATACCATACTTGGTAATTTTCTTATTGAATTCCTCTTGAACAAAATCCCAAAGGTAATCTGCCGTTATCATGTGCCCATGAGCAAATGCTTCTTCGCTATCAAGGAATTCACGGATAGCAGGATTATCGCCAAGAAATTCGAATACGCTACGTGACGAAGACCCCACCTCACGAGCATAGTAGGTAGCCATATTTGCTGTCGCAGGATGTACTGGGAATAGCAGCTTCAAGTCGTTTAATGTTTCTGCAGGATTGTTCGATGATGATGCGTACTTCTCATACACCTCTCGCATCTGAGCAAAGTATTTGTCTGTCATCTCATGATACAGTGCATAGGCAGGATTCGAACTGTCTTGCTCATGGACAAATTTACGCGACATAATCTTAAATGCTGATACAGGCTCCATGTTGTAGTGCATGTAGTGATACCTGCCGGTAGTACGAGTACGCTTCTCGGCCTTTAGTTTGTCAAGAGCAGACGGATGAGCTATCAGGAAAATATATGAATTGTTCTT
The DNA here is from genome assembly GCA_905234145.1 of uncultured Prevotella sp. Lineage (GTDB taxonomy): Bacteria > Bacteroidota > Bacteroidia > Bacteroidales > Bacteroidaceae > Prevotella. The sequence continues at coordinate 2,551 of CAJOGK010000116.1, forward strand.
AGTCTGCATGGTCGTCTCTGTCAACTCCTGCAGCCCGCCAAGAACTGTTGGGCCAACTTCCAAATCCATCACGTCAGTAAACTCATCCCAAATCAGGAAGATGCCTTTATAGTCTGTTTTCTTTGCCAATTCGTCCTGCACCTCAAAGAACCACTTGCTGAGGTTCTCTTGTTCCAGAATGACATGAAGCTTGGAATTTCTCATGGCTTTCTTGGCCAACGAGAGAATGGCAGATGACGCATCCCTGTCCTTCAACTCTTTGATAAGTTTCTTTCGGTCTGGAGCGTATGACTTCAGTTCTGAATCACTATCAATGATGGTGTCCCATATCAATGGATTTTGCTCTATGTGTGCAATATAGTTGTCAAAATCAGTCTTAACAGAGATGTCTATTTTTGCATCAGCCAGAGCCTGACACACATGCAACTGAATCTGCAAGGGCAAATCTTCTCCAGTTGATATACTACAAGTGCTATTCATTGTCACAGGGAACAATTTAGCCTGGCTACGCAATGCATAAAGTGATTCCCGAATAATAGAATATTTGTCTGCACCGTATTCATCTTTGATATAACTGTCAATATCTTCAATCGGGTCACAGAGCAGATGCTTAATGACAGCTGCAGCATGGCTCTTACCAGTTCCGTAGGTTCCTTCCAACCAGAATGAACGATGCTCGTCAACAACCTTGTTGCTGACAGAGCCTATCACCTTCTGAAGGATGCCGTTGAACTGTTCATTGGGTATAAAGTTCGTCCATTCGCCACCTTCTTCCTTCTGAATATTATAGGCGGATTTTGTCTCTCTTATACGTATTGCGTCTGAATATTTTCTTGCCATATCCTAAATTGTATTTCGTTGCTCATATTTTATTCACTTTGTATCATCTTTCAAATAATGCTCTATTATTATCTTGCGGAAGTAATCACGCATTTCCTGCTCTTGTAGCAAATCCCATAAGGCATTGTCAAGGTAGGCATATTTTACGTTCTC
>CAJOGK010000117.1 GCA_905234145.1 uncultured Prevotella sp.
TTATTATGTAAGTACCGCTCTGCGGATTTGCGTGCAAAGGTATTGCTTTTTCTGAAGAATCCAAGCGATATTAAGAGAAAAAGTGATAAATATACCATATTCATGGTACAGAACATTTGGAGGAATAGCTGAAGGATGGGTATTAGGTATCTATGTGGTCTTTGCAGGACTTATCTCGGCCCTGAACTTTATCGTCGGCAAGAAATTCGGCTTCGAATATCCGCAGCATTTCTCGCGTCTCTTCAAGTCGCGCACTGGTATGACACCAAATGAGTATAGACTAACAGCGTAATGCGGTGGCGGGGCGTTAAAAACGGGAGATGCTGTCTCGCGACAGGGTCTCCCCATTTACCGAAATAATACACGTATACTATGACTGATCTCTACGTGTACATCATACAGCTATTTGCTGCCACTGCAGCATAATAAACTAAAAACCATGAGTTACGCCCTATACCCCCCGATGATCAATAGCGGTCATCGGGGGGGAGGGAATAACTTACATATTGCTCAAACTTACTTAACGATTTTGTGAGAAACGAGCATATTCTTTGGATCAAGGGCCTCGTCGAGCTTCTCCTTCGTCATCAGACCCTTCTCAAGCACGATTTCGTAAACACTACGGTTCGTCTCAAAGGCCTCCTTGGCCACCTTCGAAGAGGTCTTGTAGCCAATGTAAGGATTGAGGGCTGTAACGATACCGATAGAGTTCTTAACCATCTCCATACAGTGTTCCTTATTAACGGTGATGCCCAGTACGCACTCCTCGGTAAGGGTCTCGATGGCGTTCTTCATCCATACCAGACTCTCGATGAGGCACTCGGTAATAACAGGCTCCATCACGTTGAGCTGCAACTGACCAGCCTCGGCGGCGAAGCAAACAGCCGTATCGTTACCAATCACCTTGAAGCATACCTGATTTACAACCTCAGGAATAACAGGATTTACCTTACCAGGCATGATAGAAGAACCAGGAGCCTTTGCAGGCAGGTTGATCTCGTGGAGTCCGCAACGAGGACCAGAAGCCATCAAACGGAGGTCGTTACAAATCTTAGAGAGCTTCACAGCCAAGCGCTTCAGGGCTGAAGAGTAGCTGACGTATGCACCTGTATCAGGTGTAGCTTCAATCAGGTCGGTAGCACTAACGAAAGCCTCACCAGTCAGCTTAGCCAAGTTAGCGGCACACAATTTTGCAAAGCCAGGAACGGCGTTCAGACCTGTACCAATGGCTGTACCACCCATATTGATCTCATGCAGCAGCTTCACGTTGCGCTCCAGGTTCAGGATTTCCTCCTCCAGGTTGTTGGCGTAGGCATTGAACTCCTGACCAGAGGTCATAGGCACAGCATCCTGCAACTGGGTACGACCCATCTTGATGCAATCCTTAAACTCATCGCCCTTATAGCGGAAAGCACTAATCAAGCCTGTCAGTGCAGCCACCAGACTCTTGTTCATACGAATCAAAGCCAGACGGATGGTGGTGGGATAAACGTCGTTGGTACTTTGTCCACAGTTACAGTGGTCGTTAGGATAGCAATACTGGTAGTCGCCCTTCTCGTGGCCCATAATCTCAAGGGCGCGGTTGGCAATCACCTCATTGGCATTCATGTTAACAGATGTACCTGCACCACCTTGCATCATGTCGATGGGGAAGTTGTCGTGCCACTTACCATCGATGATTTCGCGACAAGCCTGTGAAATGGCGCCTGCGATTTCGTCGTTGATCACACCAAGGGTGTGGTTGGTTTCAACTGCTGCCAACTTTACGTAGGCGATGGCAATGATGAAGTCGGAATACATCGACATCGTCTTGCGCGAGATGTGATAGTTGTTGATACCACGCTGTGTCTGTACGCCATAAAGGGCGTCTGCTGGAACTTTGAGCTCGCCTAAAAGGTCGGACTCTACTCTGAATTTCTGATCTGACATAATAATAAAATATTTAATGTTTAATGTATAATGTTTTACTTTTTTACCTTTTTACTTTTTCCCCTTTTACCTTTTTAGAACATTGGCAGCTGCCAAATATAACCTAATGAAATACGGTTGGTGTTGTAATTCGAATTGCCATAGGCCTTAGCACGGTCGGTATAGCTGTAGTTACGTCCTACATAGGTAAGGAAGAAGTGCAGATTGCTGTTCTTCAACGGATAGAACTCCAGACCTGCTAAATAGCCGTATGCTGTGCGATACTTGCCTTTTTCAATCGGACCGTTTGCCTTGGAAAGACCTTCGTTCTCGAGCATGCCCTGAACGAATACGTTCCACTTCGGATTAAAGCGATACTGAGCCTTCAAGACGAACGACAGATATTGAGCATCATTCAGATGGCCACCAAGGGCGTTGGTGCCTACAATACCGGAAACGATGCCCTCGCGATCGATACCCTCACGCATGTACATTACATCGAAGAAGGCATTGAATTTATTGAGGTTCAGCTCGTTACCCAGCGCCAAATAATAGCTCTGATAGCCCTTGGCCTGACTCATGATAGAGTAACTCCAGCGAGTATTGAACACGCCACCGAAACTACCATTCCAGTTAAGGGTGTAAAGCAGGGGGACCTTAGACTGCTCGTAGCCCAAACCATACATGTCCTCCATGCTGGCACTACGGCTATCAAGGATCTGCAACTGCAACTGATGATTAGGATTCAGCTGGAACTGGAAGTTGGCACCAGTGAGGAAGTTGCTCATATAATCCACCATATCTGAGTATTCGTAAATCTCAATGGGGTTGAGGTCGAACTCGATACCTCCGTATGCAGCACACATAGAGAACACATCGCCTGTCTTAACGCCAATACCAGCTACATCGATAGATGATGCGGGCATGTTGTCGATACCATCGGGAGCAGGTGTGTTGTTGCGGTTCAGGCGCTGACGCCAACGGAAAGAGAAGGTCTCGTTGATGTTACCCTTAGCCTCAATACGAATCTGGCGCATGTTGAACTTGGCATTCTGGAAGTCGCCATCGCCCTGGTTTACATCGAAACTATTGTTGAGGTTCAGCAGGAGATGGAAATAATCCTGCTTCTTCTCCAATTTCACGACTCTCTCGAACAGTGATTGCTCACCTGCAGAGGCGTCCTTATCCTGCTGTGCACTGACCGTCAGCGTCATGCACAGCATCATTCCGAATAATATACTCTTTTTCATACTATTCACTATTAGTTATTCACTATTCACTTCTCGCAGAGAGATTAATACTTCTTAAAGTACTCCTGAATCTGCTTCCAGTCGCGGGTCTTAGTCAGGGCGAGCATCAGTAGCACACGGGCCTTCTGTGGATTCAGCGTCAGAGAAGCCACGAACTCATACTTCTCATCGTCAACCTCGCCATTCAGGCAGGTAGGACCAGTTGGGCAACGGCTTGAGCGCACTACGTTGATACCTTTCTGACGAGCCTTCAGGGCTACATCGAATACATCAGTATAGAAGTTACCATCACCTACGCCAGCGAGTACGATACCGTCGAACTTAGCATCGATAAATGCCTGGAAAGGCAGCGGAGAAGTACCTACTTGTGGGAGCTTCTCGAGACCTGTGACGTCGAATTCGCTCTTCGTGGTGTGGAGGTTGTCGATGCTACGGTTGTAGATGGCCTCACCATTATAAACATAGCCCACTTTGCCATAGTTGGCAGTCTGGAAGGTAGCCACGTCAGTGGTGTGCATCTTGATCACATCCTTGGCATCGAGTAGCAGATTGTTCATGCAGCACATCACGCCACGACCCTTTGAGTTGGGACTTGCGGCAGCAGCCACACCAGCATAGAGGTTACCAGGACCATCAGCGCTGATTGCTGTAGATGAACGCATAGAACCTACAAGGATGACAGGTTTGTCGCTCTTTACCGTCAGGTTCAGGAAGTAAGCTGTCTCTTCCATCGTGTCCGTTCCGTGAGTGATGACAACACCGTCGTAGCCTTCCTCGTTCAGCAGCTGGTTAATGCGCTGGGCGAGCTTCAACCACACCTGGTCGTTCATATCCTGAGAGCCGATGTTCACAAGCTGTTCGCCGCTGATGTCGGCCAGATAGAGCATCTGTGGAACGGCATCGATCAGCGTCTGTACACCTACCTGTCCTGCAGTATAGGCAGAAGAAGTGGAAGAAGAGCTTACGCCGGCGATGGTACCGCCTGTAGCGATGATACGAATCTTTGGTTTAGCAACGATGTTAACAGATACCAACAGTGCCAAAAGCATTAATACATTACGCATTGTTTTCATAATTGTTTGAGTTTTAAAATTGTGAGTAATAGTTGTTATTTAATAAAGAAAAGTAATTATCAGGTAGCCAATGCCAATGCTGACAAAGGTTGTGATAAATCCGGATAGTTGGAACGAGTGGTTGAGCACATACTTGCCGATACGCGTCGTTCCAGTCGTGTCGAAATTGATGGCAGCCACCTCTGTAGGATAGTTGGGGATGAAGAAGTAACCATTCACAGCAGGGAACATAGCCACGAGTGCCAATGGAGAGATGCCCAGTCCGATACCCAACGGGAAGAGGGTGCGCACAGTAGCAGCCTGTGAGAAGAGCATGATACTCATGATAAACAGAGCCACAGAGAAGAGGAACGGATACTGCGTTACGATGTCGGCAATATGACTCTTGAAGAACTCGATGTTGCCATTGAAGAAGGTGTCACCCATCCATGCGATACCAAAGATAGAGATCATGGCGTTCATACCAGCACTGAAGATGTTGCCACTGACGGCTTTCTTCACGCTCGCCTTACCCACGATCAGAATCAGAGCTGCAATCGACATCATTAGGATCTCGATGGTCTCAGGCATCGAGAGTTTGGTTACCACACCATCAGCCTCGAACGAAGGACGCAGAGAAGGCACACTACCGAAGATGACCACGAGGACAACACCCAGCAGAAACGCCAGCACACTCCATTTAGCACGCGGATTCGGACTCTGCTCCATCTGCTGCATGGCCTTGGCCTCAGCCTCCGGATTGATCAGACCATCGCGAACGCGACGCTGGTAGATAGGATCATCCTCCAGTTCTTTGCCCACACGGTTCTGAACGAATGCAGCTACAAGGATGGCAATCAGCGAGGCAGGGATACAAACCAGCAGGATGTCTTTCAGCTCGATGCCTTTTCCACCCAACAGGTCGGTAGAAATCACAGCAGCCGTAGCAGCCGACATAGGCGAACCTGTGATACCCAGCGAGGCAGCAATCGTGGCCACCGTCATGGGTCGCTCAGGACGAATCTTAGAGTTCTTGGCAATCTCTGAGATAATCGGCAACAGTGAATAAGAGGTATGGGCTGTACCTGCCACGAGACAGAAGAGCCAGGTGGTCAGCGGACCATAATAAGTAATGTGTGTAGGGTGCTTACGCAGGAACTTTGCAGCCAAGCCTACCAGGTAGTCCAGACCACCAGCAGCCTGCAGCGCAGCCGTTGCCGTAATCACCGAAGCAATAATCAGCATCACATCGATGGGCACTTTGCCCGGATGCATGCCGAAGATGAAGACAAGGATGAAGACACCTACCATTCCGTAGATACCCAGTCCGATGCCTCCGACTCTGGCACCGATAAAAATCAGTGCGAGGACAATACACAATTGGAAAAGAACCAAGAATGTCACCATAGATTGTTTTGTTTGTTATGAATAAATTGTTTAGAGTTATCTTCTCGGTGGCAAAGATAGGGAGATTTGCCCTACCTAATCTTATAAAAAACGAACCGTTTTTTGTAAAATACGAAACAAGGCCCTGGCCTTGTTATCATCTAGATACTTTTTTGCTTCTATAGGCTACCGGACTGACCCCAGCCTTCGTACGGAAGAAGTTGGTCAGTGCACTCTGATCGCTGAAATTCAGTTCGTCAGCAATCTCGCTAATGGTCTTATCCGTCGTCTTCAGCTGGATACAAATTTCATTATAAAGAAAGTTCGAGAGATAGCTGAGAACAGTGTTACCTGTGAGTTCCTTGACGGTACGTGAAAGGTAAGTAGAAGACACGTTCAAATGGTCAGCATAGAATTGTATCTGTCGCTCTTTCCTGAAGTTCCTCGAGGCCAGATGGAGGAAGATCTTCAGGATGTTGTCTTTGTGTTTCAGGTCGTGCGTATTGATCTCGGTGCCAGAAATCAGTTCTGCCAGCATAAAGAGACAGATGTTCAACTGAAACTTAATCAACTCATTCTTATAGAGGTGAGGAGTCGAAATCGTCCTTTGAATGTTGGTCATCATCTGATAAAACGATGCCGCCTCCAACTCGCTCAAATGAATCACTGGCATGGAACTGAATACCTCTACGGGATTCTGACCTTTGAAATGCTCGTGATTACCAACCAAACTGTCGAAGTAATTTCTTTCTACCAACAGATGAATAGATGACACCTCTTCTGAACAAGACTTAACAGAGATGTTGTCGTATGGCTGCTTCACAAACAGGTCATGCATCTCCAAATGAATCTGATTTCTGTTAATGATATAATCTTCCCATCCATCTACGATGAGATTGACAGAATAGAAACTACCGATACCAGGATGAACCACACGACGCAAAAAATCGCGATCGACAGTGAAGCACACTAAAGCCGAACCAAACAGTCCATCAATTTGATTCTGTTCAGTGAATTCCTCTAAATTATATATACGATTCATCACCTTTTATGTCTTACACTTGAGTATGCAAAGATTGAGTTATTATTTCGGCTGCAAAGATAGGAAGAATTTCCTTACCCATTATTAATTAAAACGAACTATTTTTTGCAAAAAACGACACAAACTCCTTATAGGTCAAACTGCCAACGGCCATCCGACCTTTTGTCAAACATTTCCTACCAATGATTGCTGTTTATAATCAAAGTCCTGCATGATTTGAGTAATAAATCCCTGCCGAGCGATAATGCTCAGCAGGGATTCTTCATTTAGGGCGCTAGATTTGCACGCCTGAAG
>CAJOGK010000118.1 GCA_905234145.1 uncultured Prevotella sp.
CACCCTCACGCTCCAACTGGTCACCCTTATGATAAGTAACCAATTCGCCTTCCTGTTCGCAGAACTCTCGCAACATCTTATAGTCTCCTTGGCTTGGCCGCTTGGTCAGTCCATGAATACCGTTATTTCTGAATTTCTTTTCCATCGTGCCAAAGGTATAATAAATTTAGCAATAATCAAAACACTTTGCCAAAAAATTGATTATAGCTAGATGTTGACGGTAATCTTCTTCCGCATCCGCATGATGTCTTGCACATTGCTGATAATACTCATCATGCCAAAGGTCATCACCAAAGCAAGGGCTATAGTTGCAATGAGACGAGAATTCTCGGCAAACCAGAGTAGGTAACGTGTCTGTACTTGGAATGTGAAGAGCGGCACGTCGGCGGGCATGGAAAGGATGAAGGCCATAGTAATGGCTCCGCTGATAATACCGACAACGAAGGTAGCAATCATCGCCATCTTGTAGCGGCGAATGGTGGCCTCCTGATGCTGATGGATGAACTCTACGGCATCTAGTCGCTTGGCGAGGGAGGCCATGAATATATCATGGTCATCAAAGTGGGGCTTCTTGGCGAGGAAAAGTTCCTCAAGTGCTTTGTCCTTTGTCATAACTTCAGTATTTCTTTTAATTTGTCACGACCGCGCGAGAGCTGTTTCTTCACAGCATCTTCCGAGGTCTCTGTAATGGCTGCAATCTCCTTGATGTCGTAGCCGTTGAGGTAGTAGAGCGTGATGGCCGAACGTTCCTTTGGCGGCAAAGTCCTCAGGGCTAGGTAGAGGTCTTGGTGCTCAAAACCTTCGTCGGCAGTTTTGGGACTGACGAGTGTTCGGGCATCATTGAGCGTTTCCATCGTGCGACAACTCACCCTGTGATTAAGGAACGTGTTGTAGGCTATCTTGAAAAGCCACGAACGGAAACGTCCTTTCTCCTGATAGCCAGCCGACGAGATATAAGCTTTGACCAGTGTATCTTGCGCCAAGTCATCAGCGTTACTTTTGTCACCACAGCAGAGGGTGAGCAAGAAACCTCGGAGGGCATCTTGCTCACGCTCTACCTGAGTGATGAAAACTTCGCGGGTCACTTGTTTTCTGCCTGTGATACCAACAACTTCTCCTCAGCATCGATCTCCTTGGCAAGCAACTTCCTACCAACATAATAATTGATAAGGAAAGCAATACCTAGAACTGCACCGAAAAGACTGAATTGTTGAAGAGCTGCTGTAGGCATACCACCAACATAACCTTGAACAATGCAATACCCTAAAAGGGCAACACCCAGGAATGCGATAATACCACCCCACAACAGTTTCGAGAGCAGTTTCTCCTTCAACAATTTCTTCTTTGGCGAAATCTTTTTCATGAGTTCCTCGATGTCCATATCGGGATTCTTCTCAATGGCTGCCAGCACTATTTGTGTCCGTTGATTGGTCTTGTTCATGCTCTCACGGATAGTAAACCATACAATCATGATGGGGAGTAAGCATCCACAGCCGAGGGGTACCAAAATTGAGACTAAATCATGCATATTCTTTTTTATTTTTATTGTTAAACTTCTGTTTTTTGAACCGATTCATATATACAACAGTTCAGGAAAGCAAAAGGTGACATCGGGATGATAAATTTATTTTCTCATTGTTCGTTTCGTTGTTATACCTTTTTATTATATATACTACGTTTTCGCGGAAATATCCCGTTCGGGGCATTCACGTCATGCTGCAACCGCCTCCGAGAGTCATTCCGAGCCACAAAGGTACGGAAAACGGCACAAAAAAGCCCCCGGCAAAGCCCTGAAATTGGTTGCCGAGGGTAAAAGTCTTAACCTTGGTAAAGAGTTTTGCATAAAATCAAGATTCCTTCAAAGAGACATTGCGGATGGCAAATGCACCTTGAACATCGCCCTCTATGAAGTCAAAGGTGGTAGGGATGGTGTCGAACGGCTCGAAGGTGAGCGTGAAGTCGCTGTAGCAAAGGTTGCCAAGAAATTCGTCTGTGGCTTCTGAGACTTTCACCTTGGTAAAGTTGTCCACATCGAGTTTGATACCATCGGCTGCCGTCAGCTTGTATTTCTTACCATTAGCCTCAAGATAGGAATCTTTGGCAATGCGGAACCAATAGTCCTTCTGGCCATAATAGCGGAAACTGATAGTAGTGCCGCTGGCATTGGCATCAACCTTTTGGATAACCAGCGAGAGGTTGGCGCTGTTGTCCTGCTTAAGGCCGTTGAAAGCATCAGCCATACCCATAAACCATCCCGGACCATAGCCTATGGCCTTCCAAAGGATGCGCTTGTCAGGCGAGATCATTACATAATAAGGTATGGCGCCTATGTCACAATATCTGCTGCTGATATCCCTCGCGGCGTTGTTCCAGTTCTTCCAGACAATACGCTTGCTGAATTCGTGCTTCTGCCACTCTGCGAGCTTGTTCTGATTGATACCGATGATTTCTATCTTATCCTTCATTTTCTCATAGAACTCTTTCATCTCAGGCTCAGACATCATGCAAGGACCACAGCCGATACCCCAGAAATCGAGAAATACATATTTGCCATCAGCAAAGGCTTCAAACAGATGATGTTTCTGCCCTTGCATATCAAAGAGTTCGGCATCTACAGCCTCATCACCCACCTGCAAGAGTTTTGGCGGATAAACATAGTTATGTATCTCAGCCATTTGCTCTTCAAACCCTTTGGGTGCACGAGCTGCGATGGTCTTTTCCAGCTCTTTCAACTGCTCCATGTGTGGGAAGTTTGGAGTGTTCTTAGCCGTCATGGCTGTAACCCAAAGTGCACGGATGGTAGCAGCATCCACGGGCAATGACGGCAGGATATCCATCTGTTGCTTCATCCATTTCATTTCAACGACTTCTCTCTCTGCCCATGGCTTTTGAGCCAGATCCATCTGCATTAATTCTGTTATCACGTCACGGCAATGCTCCGTTATACGACTCTCTGTTTGCTGTTCGGGCAAAGGGCTCTCCACTTTCCATAAAGGGTAGAAACAATCTGTACCCGACAGTTTCACTGTCACCCCAGGACGCAAAAAGAGAGTTAAATTAAAATTGGGACAACCTTCGCCCATTAATGAGAAAAAGCTTTCGGTGAGTTCTTCTACGGGCAGAGTGAAGTCAAAACGTCCAGCTTGGACGGTGTCTACAACATTACCAATAGTACCAGTTCCGGCAAGCACCAACGTGCCGTCTTTCAGTGCGGAACAGTTGCTGTCTTTGTCTGCGCCAGTCCCGTCATTGTAACGAGGGCAAGCACCATTGTGATAATAGTTTTCTTGTTCATAATTGTTTTGCTTTGACTGATTTGATTTGTTTAATCCGATGGCAAAGATAGGATGAATATATGAACCGCGCAAGGTTTTAATCCGGAAATCGCCATTGGGGGTGTTGCATGTATTTTTAAGATAAATGCCTGATAATATGGAAGATAGGTAAGAGTATGCTGAGAAAAAAGTGGCTGAGAGGAACGGGCTGAGGAAGCAAAAACCATGAAAAAGCCTTGCATATATAACGAAATCGCCGTAATTTTGCACCCAAATAATAATTGATATGAAGAAGCTATTCATCATACTGGCAGTTATATCCATCATGTTTGGTTGTACCGAACGACAGCACCCCCTAATAAGGCAGGCCTGGGAAATGATAGAAGAAAAACCGGAATCGGTAAAAGCCATTCTGGCAAAGATATATACGAACTCTCTGACTGAGAGCGACATGGCAGACTATGGGCTTCTGAAAACGATGGCAACCTATAAGACTCATGGAATGTATAAAACTTATGGAATGGTTGACAACGATTCGCTTATAACCGTGAGCATCGTCTATTACAACCAGCATGGTGACGACTGGCATCGTGGACGAGCCTATTATTATCGTGGAGCCATCAGGATGTCCAAGCTTGGCAATATTCCTGATGCTGTCAAGGACTTTAAAGTGGCAGAGGTCATATCGGAAGCTGATGATGATGAGGAACTGAAGAACCTGGTTTATGGTATGATGTATTTTGTCAATGCCAGTTTCAATAATCATCCGCAAACCCTAAAATATGCACATAAGTGGTTGAACAGCAATATCGAACTCAACGACAGTATGAAGATACTCCAGAGCCTGTTAGAATGTGCCACAGCCTATGTGAGCATGGGGCAGACTGACAGTGCCTGTTTCTATATAGAGAAAACTCTCAGTCCACAAATGCTTTCTCTTGCCAGTGAGGAGAGAGGTACGGTTAATGTGATGAAGGGTAGGAATGGAGTGATGACTAGTTACTCACATTTATTGCCTGACATTTATGCACAGGCGGCTAAAATATATCAGGAGCATGGGGATGATGAGAAGGCTATGGCCTATTTGACCAAATGGAAGGAAACATCCCACTATATAGGCTATTTGCCCGAAGCACGCATATGGAAAGCCAAAGGGCAATATGAGAAGGCTATCGAATTGGTAAAGGACGAACTGATAAATTGCGACAGGAAGACTCGTATGCAATGCATGGAACTGCTTTCAGAACTATATGAATTGACGGGCAATCAAGAGCAGGCATTAGAGGCAAAGAAGTATCTGAAAGCGTATGACGATTCTATGAAATACATTAATCAGGTCATGCAAATGGCAGAGTGGCAGCAGAGGTTTGACGAGGTGCGGCAGACGAAGGATTTCTACCGCCGTACGTCGTGGATGCAGGTACTGATAATCGCTCTGATCGTGGTTGTAGTATTTGCCATCGGAGTCGGCATGTGGTTACATCGCAGAAAGGTGCGTCGGCTGAGTTTCCGATTGGATGAGGATGCAAGGCGCATCAACGAACTGCGCACAAATATTGAGCAACTAGAAAAGAGCGGGACTGAGAATGGGCAGGAGATGGCGCGGTTGAAAGAGGAACTGGAGAGCCGCATGGAGCGCATATCGGGCACGCTGTTGGTGGGCACGCAGATGTACAGCCAGTTGCAGCTGCGCCAATGCATCGCCGAGGCCACAGCAAAGGAGCTACAGTGCCTGGTGGACTACTTTGCCCAACTGCGCCCGAAGCGCTGGCAGGAGTGGGAGCACAAGTACTGCGGCCTCTCCACTGCACAGTACGTATTTCTTATCATGCAGGACGACCTCCACTACGACGACGAGGCCATCGCCGCCGCCCTCGCCGTCAAGCGCACATCAGTACGCAGCATGAGGTCAAGGATCAAAGGAAGGGAGAAGTAATAAATCAAAGAAACCAGAGGACTTCTCGCGTCGTGTTATTTTGTCATAATGGAAGCTTACTATTCTATCATCCAGAAAGAGAACGAGTATCGCATATTGCTAACCCCAGTAAACACTGGGGTTTTCGCACATTTTCGATACTTACATGACAAGTCATCAAGTATCAGGCAGAGAAGTAAGTGGCAAATAGCCCAGCCACTAAGACAGTAATGTCTTTACGGATTTTGGAGAGCATCTGCGGGGTGACGCAGAGAAAAGAAGCAATAAAAAGCTTCCCTCGCGGGAAGCTATAATAAAGGGGATGGTAGCCTTGCTCTGCTGAGTTTGCCTGATTTTACAGATGTACTGTAAGGCCTAACTTGATTTCGAAGGTATTGGCCTTTACATCGTCGTAATAGCTATAGTGCGTACGGCGAACGTAGTAAGAACCTCCAAGGGTAAAGCTCAAATGGCGGACGAAATCAAATTCGGTAATGGGGTTAATTACCAAGAGACCGGCATTACCCTTATCGCCCTGCACATTAAGGTGGAGCATCTCGTCCTCGGTAAGCTTTGACAAATCCACATCAGGATCGTAGCCCTTCCAAGTAAAGAGACGGTAATAGTGGGCATTCAGGATGAAACGGCCGAAGTTGCGCAGCTCCAACTGCGTCTTCGACTTTATGCTGAAACCACTGCCCATATTATAGTCGCGGTCAATGACATTATAATAGTCGCTCTTGGTACCACCAAGCAGAACGGCATTCACAAAGATACGCTGCTCAAGATGGGTAAGCATACCTACCTGAGGCATCTGGATGATGGCACCAGGACCGAAGGCCGCAGCCTCGCTGATACGATAAGGGGTAAGGCCGCTACCATCCTTGATAGGCTTCGAATCGAAATAGTCGAAGTGCTGGTAAAGACCGAACTCTGCCTTGATTTGCTTACGCTCAATCATCGGCATGCTCCAAAGGCGACCCAACAGATGTATCTGATTCAGCATGGGCTGATTTTTGGAAAGACCGCCAACAAACTCCATCTCAAAGAAATCGTAAGGTGCGTTATGGTCGTCCTCGTTTACAGGGTCGCCATACTGCATGGCCAGACTGATGTAGGGATTATGCTCGCCCTTAAATAGTTTGCCATCGTCGGCAAGGTAACGGTCACCCACTGAGATTGACATCTCCACAGGATTACGATTGTAATCGTGGTAGCGGTAGTGATCTCTTCTTACCCTCCAGGCATCGCCAGTAGCGAAGCGCTTCAGCTCGCCCATGGGGTTGAAGATGGTAGCACCCAACTCACGCCAGAAACGAGGCCAGCCACGCTTTGAGTCGTTCAGGAAGATCTTACTGATACGATTGGTGATTTCACCGATACAGATACCACCGAAGGTAGTGGCAATCAGGTCGTTGATGGCAGGCGGCTCAATCTCGCCAAGGAACTCCCACTCCAGCGAACCGATCATGGCAAACGGGGCAGCCTCCCAGAAGGTAAGACCCTGGGCACGAGCTGAGTTAAAGTAGAGATTACCGTGATAGGGGTGCATGAAGAGGTTGGTAGCAAACACGTCGTTATCCCATACGAAACCATTCTTGAAATTCTCGCCCCAAGTATGGAGGGTGGTCTGGGCAAAGTCCTGATTGGTAATCACGCGGTCGAAGAAATGCACGAAGGCGTTTACACCCGTTACCTGTGCCAGTGCCCACCAAGGATGTTTCTTGCCAAGACCTGGATTCATCAGCGAATCGTCGGGGGTCTTGTCTTCAAACCTCGTAATCACTGCCCTGTCGCGCTTCAGATTTCTGTTGCGATGGAACGTGATACCAGCTTCAGCCAAGAAGCGGTTACGATATTTCTCTGCATGGTGATAGTAACGCGTGTCGCCATAACCAACAGTGGCGAATAAGCCTATGCTTTTCGACAACTGGTAATCGGCATTCAGACGGGCCTCGATAGCAAACAGGCGCTCGGGAGAATCGTCGGAATTCTTATGGAAGGTCTCGATATGGGAATAGCCGATATCACCGCTGAGCGAGAACTTCGGTGAAAGCTGCACATACTGACCCAAACGATAGGTTACACTGCCCGAGAAATCGTCGTCGAAGCCCATGTAGTGGGTTCCTAAACTAATGAGGTTATAGGTACTCTTGTTGCGGAAGCGTATACCTGCATTGATTTTCGAACTGGTACCACCAAAAAGCAAGTAATCGATAGAGGTTTCGGGGTTGACATTTACCAGTCCGATTTTCTTGCCACCTTTATCCTTAGTGAAGTTGAAAATACCTACCTGCCAACCCTTAGGGTGGGATTCGGCCACATTGATAACACCAAGTTGCAGACCATTCAGCGATTCGGCATAGTTATATGCTGCTAGCTGGAAGCCTCGCATCATTCCTCCCGAAACATTCAGTACAGCAGCCAACTGTGCGCCACCCTGCACACCCATCGAAATATTGGTGATACCAGCGAGTTGGAGGCCCTTTAAAGGCGACATTGTAATATTCGATAATCCTGAAAGCTGCATGCCTTTTGTATCGTAGGCAAAGTTAGATATCACATTCAGCTGTAAACCTTTCAGCGTGTCGGTGTGGCTCGTCAGGCCAAGACTGAAATTGGTGACGCGGGTTGTATCCTCATGATGGGTCTTACCAAAATCGAAGGAAAGACCGTGTTTGAGTTGGCCCATTGCTGCTGTGGTTATTGTCAGCATCAAGAAAACGAACATTAATTTAAGATTTGTTCTTTTCATAACGATTCATTTTTTATTCTTTCTATTTATATTCTCATACCGTAAAACATTCTGAGCATCCATTCGCTTTCCATGAGTTCCGTCTCACTCTTGCGTTTGAAAAGGGAACTAGTGACACCAAAGAGTCCAACAAAATGACGCTGACTGAAGAAGTAGACGGCTCCAGCACGGCCATTCATCAGTACTGTCGGGAACTTGGTTTTGGTATATATCTTCTCGCCGTTTCTCTCTATGGAGTTGTTTGTCCATACCATCAGATTGGGTACGACCGAGAGATGTAAAAGCCACCTGTACAGATCACGATCACGCCATGATTTTCTACATAAGCGCCACTCTCGGGTAACCCTATCGTAGGAAATGGATAGACTTTCTCTATCACCACAAAATCATCGCTGTCATCGATCCGTAATGTACCTTCTCCCCTCCAAGCTTCTATGGGTATTAACTCCATATTATCTATTATTCCGTTTTTGGGTGCAAAATTAGGAAAAAAGGAACATTATCCAATGTTCAAATTTTCCTATTTTATATTTTTTATATAAAAAGTGATAGAAATCATTAGATTTATGCATCGCAATAGTAGGTTTCTGTGCAAATAGTCATCAGGCAGCAATACCTAGTTATATTATCTTCATGTTGTCCCTAAAAAGAAAGCAGTGCATTTTCCAATGCACTGCTGTTCTTTTTATCACAAGATAAGAACATACTATACCTTAATCTCAACCTCAACACCGCTAGGGAGCTCAAGCTT
>CAJOGK010000119.1 GCA_905234145.1 uncultured Prevotella sp.
ATATCAGCATCGGCAGGAATACTGCCAACAAAACGCATGCTGATATTTGTCTCCTAATTACTTTCACGGCTGCAAAGGTACGGTTTTGCAAGCAAAAAGCCAAATAAATTTGAGATTTTTTGAACGTAGTTCTGTAATTATTTGGTTGTTTCAATTATTATCCTTACCTTTGTAGCATCTTAGTTAACAAAACGTTTTTTACTATGGGAGAATTACAGAGCATTTTATCAGGAAGTGACGGCTGTCATAAGTCGTCGGAATCGTTAATGTCGGTTAAACTTTTGTTTAATACGACTACGATAAACAAAAGTTTATTATCTTTGCAGCGTCAAAGGCGCTCTTCATGGTTAGCAACTAAAAGACTGGGCGTATGGAACTGAAAGAAGGATTAGAGTTCTATCGCAAATGTCTTGAACATTGTGATATGGTGATTGCCAACCTGTACAACAGTGATCTGCCAAAAGAAAGGAAGCAGGCGTTGATTGACAGGCAACTTGACACAAGAAATATGCTGAAAAAGAGAATAGAAATTATTGAAGAACTTTTAAGGTGATTATGGAAAAAGCAACGACAAATATTAAGAATCCCAAAGCCAGGGCATACTTTGATGATGTCACTGAGGGAAAGAAACCTGCTGTTCAATTGACTGCAGAAGAATACGAGCAGGGTATAAACGAGTTTGACGACGGCATGCGTAAGATCATCGCTGAAGCCGACGAAATGATCTTCCGTGCCAAGTTAGGCGATCTCCCCGAAGCCTTGTCATTCAGTTATATCGCCCAGAAATACTTTGGCAAGTCACGCGGTTGGCTCATGCAGAAGGTGAATGGCAATAAGGTTAACGGGAAGATTGCCTCCTTTACAGCCGCCAATTCCGCGAGGCCCTGCAGGATCTGAGCGAGAAGATGACTGCTGTGGCAATGACTTTATAAGCTTGCCCACAGAAAAATGAAGTCGCAGACATATGCATATGCCAGCGGCTCCCATTTTACTTACACTCAATCTTTCAACAATCACAAAAATAGCATCAAAAATCGCTTGGTTATGGGCAGAGATGAAGAAAAACACACGGTTTTTGCAAAAAGGACTGTTCAAAACGATACAACTTTCATAATTATTTCTTACCTTTGCATATTGAACAGATAACAATAACAAGCGTATGAAACAACGATATGCAGTAGTGGTACTCTTTGTACTGATAACGGCATCGAGTATGGTCAGCCTGACGAGCTACAGGGCAACGGAGCAATTGGTGACTGATGATATGAATCAGGCGTTGGCCAAGGCTTTGGCTGAACAACAGTCAGATGTCATCAGCGCTGACACTATTCAAGTGTTCAACAGTCATCTGCAAATAGAGGGATTGAGAGGAAATGCTATTTTGGCAGTGGATACCAAGAAAGGATTCTGTCCTCGTCCGCAGGTTTCAACAGCCACGATTCTTTCGCTGTCTGATCAACGGCCTTCGATGATTCTATGGTCGATGGCAATGTTATGGGGATTGTTCTGCCTGTATCAACATCGACGCAATGTGACATTGGGATTGTATGGCGGATTGGCTCTGCAAAACGGGCATTTTGTGGATGCAAGGGGCAATAAGGTGAAACTGACACCGATGCAACAGCAACTGATGGAGATGCTGTGGAAGTCACCCACGCATCAACTTTCTAAGACGGAGATCTGTAATACCCTTTGGCCCAAGAAGCCAGATGCCAACGAGACGCTTTACACCCTTATCCGTCGCCTAAAGCCCATCATCGAACAACATTCCGACCTCAAAATCGAAGCTGACAGAGGGAAATCATACGGTCTAACAATCAAATGACGAATTCGGCTGAAAGTCAGACAGATAGCCGATTGTCAGCAAAATGTCAGACAAATGTCAGGCACTATTTTTGGTGACACTCTCATCTCTTCATACCTTTGCACAAAAAAGGCAAAAGTATGAAGAGATTTTTATTCTTTGCGGCTTTGACTGTTTGTATGACTGTGCAAGCGCAGGACATCAAGGAGGGTGAGGCACTACAAGAGATTACTATCAAAGGATCCAAGGTTGTGCAACGAGTAGACGGACAGACCATCTATCCCACTCGTCAGCAACTGGAAAGCTCTACCAACGGCTATTCGTTATTGTCAAAGTTGACACTTCCTCACCTGCGTATTGACCCCGTGATGCATACAGTCACAGCACTCACCAACTTGGGAAGTGTGCAGGTGCGCATTAACAATGTCATTGCATCAAAAGAGGATTTGCTCGCTCTCGATATGAAGGCTGTGGAGCAAATTGACTATATCGACAATCCGGGAGTGAGATATGGCGAGGGAGTGGCCTATGTTGTAAACATCATCGTTAAACATCCCGTTAGCGGTTATGATATTGGTGCCGACTTGACCAACACGCTTACCGCTATTAACGGTGATGAGACCGTATTTGGGAAGTTCAACCTTGGCAAAAGCGAGTTTGGAGTGACCTATGGTTTGGACTATCGCAATTTCAAAGGTACAGATTATGAAGAACGGGCCACGTATGAAATGGAGTCTGGGGAAAAGAGCCATATTCTTCGCAAGCAGCTCGATGGGCAAAATAAGAACCTCAGCCACAACATCTTGTTGACCTATAGCCTGAGCGATTCTGCTTATGTCTTCCAGTCGAAGTTGTCGGCAAGAAAAGATATCCAGCCTCATAACGTCTGGACCAAGATGGGAGAAACCACGAATTATGAAGAACATTCCTCTTCACACACTTCATCACCTGCGCTCGACCTCTATTTCCATCGTGATTTTGCTCGCCATCAGTCGCTGACGGCCAATGCCGTAGGAACATATATCAAGACCACCAGCTATGCCGAACATAACGAGGGTAACGATTATGCCTACTCCGTCGAAGGCAAGTCGTACACGCTATGGGCGGAGGCCATCTATGAGAATCGCCTAAAACCCTTTACGCTTTCCTTGGGTACACAATATTCCCAACTTTATATAAATAATGTGTATTCTGGCGATGCCAATACCTCTAATTCTATGCGTTCGTCAGGAATCTATTTCTTCGGACAGTTAAAAGGCCGTTTGGGCAAACTCGGCTATATGGGAGGACTTGGTGTCAGTAACCGTTATTACAGACAGGACGATTGGAACAACAATTTCCTGCTTTTCCGTCCCAAACTGACGGTATCCTATCCGTTGGTAAAGGAACTGAAACTGAAATACGACTTCGAAGTATCCCAGCACGTATCACAAATTGCGTTGGTCAGCGATGTTGCCATCAAGCAGAATGCCTTTGAAACGCTGGTGGGTAATCCTGACATCAGTCCCAACCGTGTAACCTCGCACGACCTCCGCCTGACTTATTCTGCGAAACGTATTATGACAGAACTGCAAGGCTATTGGCGTTTAAACGCAGACTGCAATATGGAAAAGTACACAAGGAAGGACGGTCATTTCTTTCAGACGCAGACAAACGCCAATAACGAATGTAGTTTCTTCTTCATTCAGAGTTATAACCGATGGGAGGCTGTACCTGAGCATCTGTCAGTCACCATCTATGGAGGTATATATCGCTTCTTCAACTTTACAGACGAATACCGGCATACTTATACGGCATTCAATGGTGGAGCAAGCATTGAGGCGTATCTTGGCAAATGGACGCTGACGGCCTACGCTGATAACGGCTGGAACTTTATGGAGGGTGAGCATTGCGGCCATCAATCTGCCGCTTGGTTTCTCACAGCCTCTTACCGTATGAAGGATGTCTCTATTTCACTTTATCTGCAGCATCCTTTCTCCGCTAATCCTTTAACGCAAAAGACGGAGATTCTCAACCGCTATATTCACAAGGAAATATCGCAGTATAGTCGTGACTTGGGCAATATGCTTACCCTCAACCTTACTTGGAAACTCTCCTCTGGCCGCAAGTATCGTGACATACAGCGATCTATGAACCATCGTGATACTGAAACAGGTATATTACAGACCAAATGAGAAAGGCCACCTTCATATTCATCGCCATCATCATTGTGGCCGCAAGCATCGATTGGGTTGAATCGTGCAGCGACTTGAAGTCCCACAAGGAAGTCTTCGGGCGTCAACTTACTTATGCCGATATGTATGAATACACGGACGCCGACTATGATTATGTGGTTCGCGTTCCCTCATTCTTTACTGCTCAGCCCGATTCACTCAA
>CAJOGK010000120.1 GCA_905234145.1 uncultured Prevotella sp.
GACATACTTGAACTATATAATACCAAAAAGTGGCAACAAGCTACCATTGCCTTTATAAAAGACACTATGAAAACGTTGCGTTCATTTTCTAACGACCTGTTTACCAATTTCGAAGAAAAATGTGTTGTCGCTCAAGGAGAGCTAATGAGCACACAAATGATGGTGAACTATCTCTGCGAAAAAAATATAGCAGCAACAATGCTACCAGCGCTTGACTTCATGCGCACTGACAAGAACGGGCAGCCCGATATGACACAGACAAAATTCTTGTTAGAAAAGCTATTAAATGACAAAAGCAAATATTCAATCTACATCACTCAAGGTTTTATATGTAGAAACGCTTTTGGAGAAATAGATAATCTTCAGAGAGGTGGTAGCGATTATTCTGCATCACTGATAGGTGCTACTATAAAAGCTAACGAAATTCAGATATGGACAGACATCGATGGTGTACACAACAATGATCCACGCATTGTTGACGGCACTACTTCAGTATCACAACTAAGTTATGAGGAAGCCTCTGAACTTGCCTATTTTGGAGCAAAAATACTACATCCTACTTGTGTAAGGCCAGCAAAGCAAGCAACGATCCCTATTCGCCTAAAAAATACTATGCAACCCGATTCAGAAGGAACACTCATCAATTACCAAATTGACAAAGGGATAGTAAAGGCTGTAGCTGCAAAAGATAATATGGCAATACTACGAATCTACAATAGTAACAATATGTCTATGTCTGCGTTCTTTGCCTCCATATCCCAACTTTGTAACAACTATCAAACCACTATATTCATTTCATCATGTGCTGAAGCAAGTATGACAATATGTATCGAGAACAATGACAATATAGAAATGATAATTGAAGACATATTGGCAGTTGGAAATGTTGAGACAAAAAGAGATGTATGCATAATTACTACTGTAGGTGACCTAACTCCTAGCGATAAACAATTCATATACAATACAATGACTGCAATGAAAACAGTTGACATACATATGATTTCTTATGGTGGCAGCAACTACAGCATATCATACGTTATTGACAGTAGTAAAAAATCTGTTGCAATGAACTTAACTAAACTGATTCTGTCATTTCTGATTTGCCTCTGCCCAGCTTTTGCCAATGCCGGACAAGTCTCTGCAGAAAACCGTCGACTCTACAAGACGCTTGACTCGCTGATAGAACGTCAGCCTACAATCATCAAAGAGAAAGAGGCTAGGATCCATGTCATCACAGACGGCATGAGGGTCATGAATCTGAACGAAGAGCAACAGTATCAGACCTGCAAGAAACTCTACGACGAATATCTGGCCTTTCAGTTCGATTCTGCCTTCTCATATATAAATAGGTGTATGGAATTGCAGCAACGTATCGGCAATGCTGATCTGAATGCCGAGAGCCGCATCGCTATGGCACACATCCTGGCCGTGACCGGTATCTTCCGCAAGGCACAGCAGATGCTTGACGGCATTGATGCGAGCCAGCTGACGACGGAGCGACGTGTGGAATACTACAACCAACTCGGCGAAATGAATCTCTATCGTTCAGAAATGGCCGAGCTCACACCTTTCTTCCAAGAATATATCGACAGTGCCCAATATTACCGCCAGCTTATTTTCCAGATAGCACCGAAAGACAGTTACGACTATATCTTCAATCACGCCACCTATACCTGTGAACAGGGGGATATAGACAGCGCCATCAGTCAGTTGGAACAATTCCTGCCCACACTGCGTCAGGGCGATCGCCGCTATAGCATCGTCACAAGCACACTGGCATATTTCTACTTGAAAAAGCAGAATACTGATATGCAAGAACATTATCTGTTACTTTCCGCCATCAGCGATGTTCAGGGAGCCATTCTCGAAAACAACTCACTACGCGAACTCTCGGCCATTCTCCTGGCCCGTAGTGAATATGCCAAGGCCTACAGCTATTTGCAACAGTCGAGCGAGGATGCCAAAAACTATGGTAGCCGCCTACGCAGCCTGCAGGTGGCCCGCATGTCACCACTCATCACCCGTGCCTACGACATGGAGCGTACCGCTGCCGAGCACCGCACCCGTCTGTTACTGGGTATTATCTCAGTGATAGCACTACTCCTGGTAGGCACCATCGTATATATCCTCTCTTTGGTAAAGAAACGTAGGCTGGCAAACGAGAAAATCAGCAGAATGAACATGGAACTAACCACCCAAAACGAACAGATGCAACAGCTGAACAGCCAGATGAAAGAATCGAATCGCATCAAGGATGAGTACATCGGGCGATTCCTGGAACTGAGCAGCAGCCTGATATACCGTAGCGAGGAACGCACAAAACTGCTGAACCGCCTTGCGCGTGACAGAAAGTTGGAAGAGCTATATGCCGAACTAAAGAGTCCCAAGGCCATCAACGAAGGCATACGGTTGTTCCATCAAAATTTCGATACGGCCTTCCTTAACATTTATCCAGATTTCATTGAAGAGGTGAACCGCCTGATGGCAGACGATAATCAGTTTGAAACATCATCAGAATCTGCACGATTGACAACCGAACTACGTGTATTGGCGCTTATCCGGCTTGGAATCAGCGACAATCAGGCTATTGCCGATATCCTGCGTTCCAGCATCACCACCATCTACACCTATCGCTCTAGAATGAAATCACGAGCCATCGCCAAAGATTCTTTCGAGGATGACATCAAGAAGATTGCCACATATTAGGGATTCGGAGAAGCCATAGTATCCATTATATCACCGTACACAATTTCAGCACATCCTCATCAAAAGTGTCTTTATTGATAGCCTTGTTCTTTGTGACGGAACGACAGTTGTAGATAGTTTGGGGGGAGAGGAAGAGCAGCCCTGCGATGTCGACGGTATTTTTGACACCCAGGCGGATGAGAGCGAAAGTACGCAATTCAGTAGTTAGTGTCGTCGGTGATTTCTGCAGGATGCGTCCATCCTCTGTGAGTAAAGCATTAAACTCTTCAACGAAAGTTGGGTATAGTTCGATGAACGCCTTATCGAAATGGGTGAGAAAAGTTGCTGCATCTTCCTCAGATATTCGGATTGATGAAATGGTCTGGAGTAAATCCTGCGCTTGGTTTGCCTTGATTTTCCGTTTGACAAGCGTCTGGTATTTTCCTAACTTGTCGATGTACTTGGCACAGAGATCAATATAGATAGTGGCAAGACCTTCACGGCGTTTGTTGGTGTTTATTAGTTTCTGGTTCAGCCCGTGTAACTGATCATTTAGTTCAGCTTGACAGTGGATGCTCTCGGCTAATTGTTGATTAAGTATATTCAATTGCTGATTATTTTCTGCCAGTTCCTG
>CAJOGK010000121.1 GCA_905234145.1 uncultured Prevotella sp.
AGGTTTCGTGCCCACGCTTCTGGAAACGAAAGACGAGATGGAGTTTAATAAACTCTTTGCCCGTATTGAGAAATACGAGAACATCACCGACTCGATGGAGATGGAGATTGCCAGCTATCTGAACAAGGTGAGTGAAGGTCGCTTGTCGGATGCGTCGAAAACTCAGATACAAAAGATGCTTCGCCAGATATCTGAGTTAGAGTCCATCGGTGACTCGGTTTATAACCTGGGGCGTACCCTGAATCGCCATCGCATGCACTGTCAGGAGGACTTTACTGCCGAGCAGATGCAGCACATGATGACGATGCTGCAACTGGTAGGTGCTGCCCTCAGCGAGATGCTGAAACGCATTGACCAACCCACTACCAAGAATGGTGTGAAGACCTCGCTTAACATCGAGCATGAAATCAATAACTATCGTACACAACTGAAGAACCAGAACCTGCACGATGTAAATGCTGGACTCTACGACTATCAGTTGGGTGTGTTCTATGTCGATTTCATCTCAGAGTGTGAGAAACTTGGCGACTATGTAATGAATGTTGTGCAGGCAGGTAAGGGCTTGAACAATGACTTTGGCGACGGTCCTATCAACGGACAGGGCTAAAACCTTGCGAGTGTGAACCTGATGGTAAGCCCGCCACCAGGCGTAGAAAGTGCAATTGCTTGTCCACCATGGGCGGCAACTGCATTTTTCACGATGGCAAGCCCTAGACCTGTGCCACCAAGTTTGCGCGAGCGCCCTTTGTCTACACGGTAGAAACGTTCAAACAGGTGCTCACGGTGCTGCGCCTCTACGCCTTGGCCATTGTCGCTTACATTAAATTCGTAGAAGTGGCGTCCTTCTATTTCAATCTCTTGGCAGGCGATGATTAACCGTGTGGCCCCGTAGGCATAGGAAATAGTATTGTCTATCAGATTTCGGAAAATGCTGTATAGCAGGCTCGAATCACCCTGTACTTCTATATTCTGTGGTAATTGGAGTTTTAGTTCGATACCTTTCTCTTGTAATTGCAAGTCTGTGTCATCTATCACATTTGTGATAATCTGCAAGACATCAACTTGACGATACTCATGCTGAGCATTAGATGAACTATCATCAATCTCGTCTAGTTTAGTAAGCACACTCATATCCAGCAGAAGCTTGTTCATGCGTTCACTTTGAGCATAACAGCGTTCCAGAAAATGTTGTTTCTTATCATTTGGCATATCGGGATTGTCGATGATGCTCTCTAAATAA
This sequence comes from uncultured Prevotella sp., assembly GCA_905234145.1. Taxonomy (GTDB): domain Bacteria; phylum Bacteroidota; class Bacteroidia; order Bacteroidales; family Bacteroidaceae; genus Prevotella. Next base: position 1,241 of record CAJOGK010000121.1, read on the forward strand.
CCATGAATGCTGGCAGCAGGTGTTTTCAGCTCATGAGCGGCATTCTGGGTAAGCTGACGTTTGATACGCACTTTTTCTTCTTCCGAATGACGTAGTTTCCAATACAACATGATGATAGTGTGGCTGATATCACCCAATTCGTCATCTGGCAGCCGACGCTCCAATTCGTGGTCAAGTTCCTCACCTTCCTCGGCTTTCACGGCAAATTCACGTAAGTAACCAATGTGTCGGCTGATACGGTGAGTGATATAGTAGAGCACGATGCCCAGCAACAGGGTGAGAACGCCTGAAAAATAAATGAAAGTATAGTCTGCCTGCAATGATCGGGTCAGCTCTGCAGAATAGGGTACGGCAGCACGAACAATCATATCGCCGAAACGAGTTGCAGAATAGAAGTAGGTCTCGTGAGTAGACTGTGACATACGTTTGATATCGTAGCCACTGCCCTCTCGCAAAGCCTGTTGTATCTCCGTTCTCTGTAGATGGTTCCCCAATGCTTCCACATCAGTATCATAGCTATCAAGGATGACCCGTCCTTCCTTGTCTATCACAGACACTCGAAGTCCCTCCATCTGATGATGTATAACATAATCGCGAAATAGCCGGCTACAGCTAATACTATCCTTGCCTACCGTCTGCACCATCTCATAGTTGTACATCTGCAGTCGTGAATGAAGAATATCAATTTTATACTCCTTTTCACGCTTATACTGATATACGCTAAAGCATATAGCAAAGAGCAGAAACACACCACCGATGCTTAGCAGTAAATTACGTTGAAAGGATTTACTTTTCAAAGCAGTAGCCATATCCCACACGTGTTTTTATCTGTTTGCCATAATGGCCTATCTTCTTACGTAATCTGGTGATGTTCACGTCCACCGTGCGGTCAAGAACCAGCACATCCTGTGGCCAACAATACTTCAATAAGTCTTCCCGAGAATACACGGTGTTAGGATGTTGGAGGAAAAAAGACAACAATTCAAATTCCAGTTTGGTGAATTCAAGTTCCTTTCCGTCGCATATAACGGTCTTGGCATTCAAATCAACCATAATTCCTTCGTAGGCAATCTTATTATCTGCAGCAGCTGAAACCGTTTGCTGCGATTGAGTGCGTCTGAGCACAGCCTTGACCCTGGCCTTCACTTCTTTCATACTCAGTGGCTTAGCAATATAGTCGTCAGCACCGATATTCAATCCTTTTACCAAATTGTCCTCACTGTCGAGTGCCGTAATAAAGATAATGGGAATCTGCGCCGTAGTGGGATTGTTCTTTAGTCTGCGCGCCATCTGGAACCCAGAAATCTCTCCCATCATAACATCTAACAGAATAAGCGAATAATCGTGTAGAGGCAGTTTCTGTGCCTCCTCTGCTGAATAGGCAATAACCACCTCAAAACCTTCATTCTCAAGGTTGTATTGCAGTATCTCACAGATATCCTGCTCATCATCCACAACAAGTATCTTCATGATTCTTCTGACTTTCAAGGTACAAAGTTACAAAATATTTCCGAAAAACAGATAGGATTTATATTACAATGTTATTAAATCTGACATCGTATTCAGGAAGCTGGCTGTGGCATCATTGACATGTAGAGCTTCCTTAAGGCGATTTCCGTTCGGCCCAATGGGACGCTTGCCAATGCAAGAACTTTCAACCAGTTAGAGAATGAAAATATGCACGAAAACTTGCTTTTCCTGCGCAAGATAGAAAGAAAAAGTAAGATATCGTGCATTTTTGAGAAAAAACATGTATCTTTGCGCCCTGGAAAAGCCGAGCGTGTTTGACCCCCGAGGTCAAGCGACGTTGACCCTCACGGGCAAAATAAGAATGACCCTCTGCGGCAAAATAAAATTGCCCCCTGAATGCGATTGCCATTCAGGGGCTTTTTTGTAG
>CAJOGK010000122.1 GCA_905234145.1 uncultured Prevotella sp.
ATTGCAAGCAAGAGGAAATATTGCAGTTGGGACGAAAATACTAGAGACAGGGTGTTGGGAATCAAAAAGCCATGTTAATAATATTGAGCGTCTGCCCTGTCTCTGGCCGATATGCTTTCACTGCCTCCATCGTACTCGGCTCCCAGCCCCAGGCATGGTCTATCAGCAGTTCTGCATTCACGCCAAAGAGACGGTAAAGCAAACCCTCGTTCTGTATTGACATTCGGGCTATCTTTCCCATTGTGTCAATACCATAGACGGCCAGTTTCTCAGTTATTCCACGACCCACACGCCAGAACTTGGTCAGGGGGCGATAATCCCAAAGCTCACGTCGATACGACATTTCATCCAATTCGGCAATGCGCACACCGTCCTTATCGGCTGGCGCTTTTTTGGCTACAATATCCATCGCCACCTTTGCCAGATACATGTTTGTGCCGATGCCCGCCGTTGCCGTGATGCCTGTAGTGGCCAGCACGTCACGGATCATCTTCATCGTCAGCTGGTGAGCAGTCATTTTATAAGTACGCAGATAGGCCGTCACATCCATGAACACCTCATCGATGCTATAGACGTGGATGTCCTCTGGAGCAATATATTTCAGGTAAGTCTGATAGACTTTGGTACTTACCTCCATATAATGAGCCATACGGGGTGGGGCAGCGATATAGTCGAGTTCAAGGTCTGGATGTGCCTGTAGTTCCAAGTCGTTGTATGATTTGCCCTTCATTCTCCATCCTGCAGCCTTTTTGCGCTCGTTGTTGACATCACGCACCCTTTGAACCACCTCGAACAGTCGCGCACGTCCACCTATGCCGTATGCTTTCAGTGACGGGGAAACAGCCAGACAGATAGTTTTCTCTGTCCTCGAAACATCTGCCACGACGAGATTGGTGGTTAGCGGGTCAAGCCCTCTATCCACACACTCCACTGAAGCATAAAACGACTTCAGGTCGATGGCAATATAAGTCCGTTGCTGTTGTTGCATTTCGTGTGCAAGTTTTTATCCCATTACCACATCGAGTACCATCATCAGGACGAAGCCGATAGCAAAGCCGATGGTACTGAGATTAGAGTGCTGACCGCTGGAGGCTTCTGCAAACACCACACCAACTGCCATTCCTTCTGGCAAATTATGGATTGTCACGGCGAGGGCAAGCATGGCAGTTTTCGACAGATGCGAGCGCATACCCTCTGGCTTATCTGTGCCAATATGCAGGTGGGGTGTCAGTTCATCAATTAGCAACAGGAAGCCCATGCCTAATAGGAAGCCTACAGCAGCGGGCATCACGCTCCATTTGCCACTATCGGTCTCCATCTCCATCGCAGGAATCAGCAGCGACCATACCGATGCCGCCACCATTACACCCGATGCAAAGCCGAGCAATGTTTTCTGTAACTGCACAGACATTTCATCCTTCATGAAGAACACGAAAGCCGAGCCAAGCATCGTGCCCAGCAGGGGAATCAGCAGTCCTATGATTAATGTCGTTGTCATCGGGTGCAAAATTAATACTTTTCTTTGAATTGTGCAATTTTTTTAACCCAAATCGGTCATTAGGATTTCTTAGTGCTGTATGGCAGTGGGAAATCCTTTAACGTTTTCTTTATCGAAAGGAACGATTGTCTTATCTTCTATAACCTGGCTAAGTTAGGATTTGCTTGTCTTTTGTCCTTCCTATATATGTAAGCTTTGATACCTGAAATTATTTTCCATGACGATATAATTGCCGCATGCCTCGGTTGCCCCAAAGTTGTGTGATACGAAATCGTCTATTGAGAAATCGTATTTCAGCTCTTTGAAGAATTCTTTAAATGTGTGCTATTTGTATCCATAGACCATGTCTGAAGTCATCGCCAATTGGAGTGAAAATGTCAAATAGGTTCTTGATCTGCATGAGTAACTCGCGACTATTACCATCCACCACATAGCGATTATTGTAGCTACTTCTTGCGCGACTTTGGGTCGTTCAAGGCATTCAAGGAGGTATTTTGGTAAGGAACATAGCAAAAAAGTTAGAAGCAAAATGCAAATAATGTGGTTTTTATTTTGCAGTTTGCTTTTTTTGCAGTACCTTTGCACCAAAATTTAAAAAGCAATGAGTAAAATGATAAATCTGTGTCTGGCTCATATGAGTGAAACGGGCATGGAACAAAAGTATATCCAAGAAGCATTCGATACCGACTGGGTAGCCCCATTAGGCCCTAATGTAGACGGCTTTGAGAACGACTTGAAGCATTTTGTAGGTGAAGGTAAGGAGGTGGTGGCATTATGTAACGGCACAGCTGCTGTGCATATGTCGCTGATTGCCTGTGGCGTGGGTCCTGGTGATGAGGTGATTACGCAGAGTTTTACGTTTTGTGCATCAGCGCATCCTGTTACTTATCTTGGTGCTACTCCTATATTTGTAGATTCTGAGCGCGATACCTGGAATATGGATCCTGATCTGCTGGAAGTGGCTATCAAGGATCGTCTCGCCAAAACAGGCCGTAAACCGAAAGTGATTATGCCAGTGGCGCTGTATGGTATGCCTTACCAGATAGAGCGTATTCTGGAGGTGGCCAATCGCTACGAGATTCCCGTGGTGGAGGATGCTGCTGAAGGCTTTGGCTCGCGCTATAAAGGTCGCGTGCTGGGTACCTTTGGAAAATATGGTGTGTTGAGTTTTAATGGCAATAAGATGATTACCACTTCAGGTGGCGGTGCTCTGATATGTAGCGACAGAGCTGAATGGAAGAAGGTGATGTGGCTGGCCACACAGGCCCGTGAGAGTTATCCTTATTATCAGCATGAGGCTATCGGTTATAACTATCGCTTGAGTAACATTTGTGCAGGTATCGGTCGTGGTCAGATGACAGTAGTCAATGACCATATTGCCCATCATCATCATGTGCATGCGCTTTATGAGCAACTGCTGAAGGATGTGTCATTCGCAACCGAACACGAATCTACCGGATGGCACAAAAGTTTATGATAGTAATTATTGGCTGACCGCTATAACGCTCGATTCGAGCTTGAAGGTGAAGGGTCAGGAAAATGCCTATAAGTTCCTAGTGAAGGACGCTGTAGGCGGTGTGCCTGGCGTGATTCATCAGGCATCCACGGCAGTGACCGATTGTCAGCCAAACAATAATGTGGAAGCCATGCGCATGGCCTTGTTCGAGGCTGGGATCGAGTCACGCCCCCTGTGGAAACCCATGCACAAACAGCCGGTATATAAGGATGCGCCAGCCTATACGAGTGGTGTGAGTGAGGATATTTTTAAAATAGGTATGTGCCTGCCCACAGGCCCGTGCGTGTCAGATGAAAATGTGAAGTATATTGTAGACAATATTAAAAAGAATATTTTGTAAGATATGTCAGAAGAGAAGAAAATTACGCTCGAAGAGATTGAGAATCTTCTGGAAGATGAGCAGGATGGCCGCGGTTCAGGCCTGAATTTTCAAACCATTTTTGCAGCATTGGTGCTGAATTGGCAGTGGTTCTTACTGTCGCTGATTATTTTTGTTTGTGGTGCATTGATTTATCTGCGCTACACGGAGCCTGTGTATAAGGTATCGGCACGTATGCTGATTAAAGATGAACAGCGTAAGCGAAATACATCGCAAATGCTGGCTAATGTGGAAGACCTTGGTTTTCTTAGTAACTCAACAGGTATCGAAAACGAGATGGAGGTGTTGCGCTCTCGCATCCTGTTGCGCGATGTGGTGAAAGACCTGAAGGTCTATACGGAGTATCGTACTAAAGGTAAAATTACGAATCCTGTGATTTATCAGTCACAGCCCGTCAATATCGATCTGGATCCACAGCATCTTGATTCGCTCGACTTTAATCTGCTGGAGAAAACCGAGTGGCTCAATATGAAACTATGGAAAGAGGATGGTTATTATATGCTTTCGGGTAGTGTGATGAGAGGTCAAAGTGAGCTGAGCGCTTTTACCCGTAGAGCCAAGGAGCTGCCTGCCAGCTTTACCACAGAGCTGGGAACTGTTACTATGACAGCGAATCCCGGAAAGGAATGGAAAGATGGTGCTACCTATCTGATAACGCTGCGCCCGCCTATGCAAGTAGCAACACAATATTTAGGCAGACTGACCATTTCGCCTACCAGCAAACTGACTTCGATTGCAGAGTTGTCGCTCACCGATCCAAACTACCGTAGAGGTATGGACGTGCTGCGCCAGCTTACAATCTGCTATAACCGCCAGGCCAATGCTGATAAGAACGAAGTGGCTATGCGAACGGAAGAGTTTATCAACGACCGTATGACGAAGATCAGTGAAGAACTGGGTTCTACAGAAAAAGAGATTCAGCAGTTTAAGCAGGCTAACTCTGTTACATCGATGTCTGATGCAGCACAGTCTGTAACGATGTCAAACCAGTTCTCGGCTCGCTTGTCGGAGGCTAACTCTCAAGTGCAGATGCTCGATTATCTGAGGGATTATGTGAACGATTCCAAGAACCGATATGAGATTATTCCTTCGAACGTAGGTATGAGCGACGGTACCTCGGCATCCCTTATTAATAGTTATAATAAGGCTGTACAGGATCGTAACCGACTGCTGAAGGCTGCGAGCGAGCAGGCACCTCAGGTACAGACTTTGACTGCTACGATTGATGAGTTGCGCTCAAGTATTCAAACTGCTCTTCTGCAGGCGCGCCGTTCTGCTGATATTAATCGTCAGGGTATTGAGTCACAGTTCTCAAAGTTCCAGGGTCGTGTATCGGCTGCTCCACTTCAGGAGCGTGTCTTGGCTCAGGTAGGCAGACAGCAGGATGTAAAGTCGACGCTGTATATGCTGCTGCTGCAAAAGCGTGAGGAGAACAGTATTGCCCTGGCTGCAACAGCTGATAACGGTAAGCTCATCGATGAGCCGCTGTTTGAGGGTCAGGTTAGTCCGAAAAAGATGATTTTCCTGGCTGCTGCCGTATTGCTGGCCTTTGCCGTGCCGGGCGTCATTATCTGGCTGGTCGCTTTCTTCCGCTATAAGGTTGAGGGACATGAGGATGTGGCCCGACTGACCGACCTGCCTATTATTGCCGATGTGGCTGTTGCTTCGGACAACGTGAAGCAGAAGGCCGGTATCGTGGTGCAGGCGAACAAGAATAACCAGATCGACGAGATTTTCCGCTCGATGCGTACCAATATCCAGTTTATGTTGCAGGCCAATCAGAAGGTCATCTGTTTTACCTCTTCAACTTCGGGTGAGGGTAAGACCTTTAATGCTGCCAACCTGGCGGTAAGCTTTGCGCTGCTGGGCAAGAAGGTAATCCTTTGCGGTCTTGATATCCGTAAGCCCGCGCTGGGTAGATTGTTTGGTATCAGTGACCGCTTTGACGGTATCACCTCGCTGCTGACGCTCGACAAGCCTCAAGGGACAGATTAACCGTTCGGGCGTAAATGACAACTTGGACTTGCTGTTGGCTGGTCCTACACCTCCAAACCCCACAGAGCTGTTGGCTAGAGAGAACTTTGGCGAGATTGTGAAGATGCTGCGCGAGAACTACGATTACGTGATCTTCGATACGGCACCTGTAGGTCTGGTAACAGATACATTGCAGATCGCCCAGCATGCTGATATCTCGGTATTTGTATGTCGTGCCGACTATACACCGAAGTCATCGTTCGGTCTGATTAACAGTTTGGCTAAAGAGAAGAAGGTGCCTAACCCATGTATTGTTATTAACGGTATCGACATGTCGCGCCGTAAGTATGGCTATTATTATGGTTATGGCAAATATGGCAAGTATGGCAGATACGGCTATGGTCGCTATGGCTATGGTAAGTATGGTTATGGTAACTATGGTAATTACGGTAACTATGGCCAATATGCTGAGAGCCATTATGGCAACAAGGATGATGACAGTATCAAAAAGTAAACCGTAAATAAG
>CAJOGK010000123.1 GCA_905234145.1 uncultured Prevotella sp.
TTATTATTCACTTCAAAAACAAAAAGTTATGCAACAGCACATTTATTACACCAAGTATGCCCTGCAGTTCGCAGACATGCAGATTCCCGAGTTAGTAACTGTTTTCAATCGTCAGGTCGATAATACCGGCTGGACTGGTATGCGTGCCTACCACGACCAAGCACTCATTGACGAGTTCCAACGACGAGGTATTGATGTGTCAGCCGTCTATGGCGGTAAGGCCATCTGTTTTGCCCATCCCATCAAATACGATATAGCCGACAACCGGCTGGCCACCATCGGCTGAAAGCCTTTTATAGCCAAACTCCTATTTGCGTCTGCTCTTGGCAAAAATATTGGAGCTCAGAGCTGCCAGCCCTCTTTTTTGCAATATAAACGGTTCCCAAGCGTTATAGATATAGGCGTATCCCGCCGAGGTTGGTAACATAAAGTTTGGGCCGACTATTTGGAACCTCAAATGAGTCTCGTTGTCTGGGAAGATAGCGAGGCTTCATGATTTTGGCCTACTTCTATCTATAAAATGAACGTTTTTCATTAAATTTCGCAAATTATTTAGTCTTTAAGCCTTTTTTTCAGAATAAAGTTCGTATCTTTGTAGCGATTATATATATAGAAGATATGGCTGCTAACAAAGATCTCAATCGCTTAAAAGTGATATTGGTAGAGAAAAAGAAGTCCAATCTTTGGCTATCCAAAGAGTTGGGATGCTCTCCTACAACTGTGTCCAAATGGTGCACTAATTCATCACAACCCCCATTAGAAATGCTGATGAAGATAACAAGATTGCTTGACGTGGAACTAAAAGACCTTGTCAGGTACGAAGAACTTGACAAATGAGTTGCAAGGATGATAGTTTAAGAATTGAAATACAACAAATGATAACAAAAGACGAGATACAAGAATTGCTGCATAGCACGGAAACCTATCGTGTGGAGCGAACAACGTCAACAGGTGACATGGATAAGTTCCAGGAGGCCATCTGTGCATTTGCAAATGACCTGCCAAACTCGCGAAAGAATGGCTATCTTATACTGGGTGCTTACGATAACGGTGAGTTGTCAGGTTTGAAGGTCACCGATGACTTGCTGAAAAAGATTGCAGCTATACGCTCCAATGGAAACATCCTGCCTATTCCTGTTATGAGTGTTGACCGCTTCCAATTCCCTGAAGGTGACTTGTTGGTTGCTGAGGTCAGTCCGTCTGACCTGCCTCCTGTGCGCTATCGTGGTCGCACGTTTATACGTATCGGTCCTCGTCGCGACATAGCTACGGAAGCGGAAGAACGCATCCTGGCAGAACGAAGAATGTCATTCATGGCCACCTTCGACACCATGCCTTGTTTGGCTGCCAAACTGAATGATATCAACACAGACTTGTTGCGTACAAAGTATTTGATACCACTGCTAGGTAATGAGATCGTAGAGTCAGATACCCGTCCCATTGAGGAACAGATGGCCGCTGTGGGCATGTATGACACGGAGCATCAATGCCCCACATACGCGGCAGTTGTTCTGTTTGGTTACAAGCCACGCCGTTTTATGCCAGGCCTATACGTGCAGTATGTACGATTCAAGGGCGAAGACGTGACAAGTGAGGTAGAGAACGAAATGCAGTTAGAAGGCAACTATTGTGAATTGTTGCCACGTCTGGAATCGCTTTTGGAGCTGTCTGTTATCAAGAAGAAACCCGTATTCGTTTCTATCCTACGCGAGGAGATGGTCAGCAATTATCCCTATCAGGCGATACGCGAGCTGTTACTTAATGCCTGCATGCATCGCGATATGCAAAGTAATACGCCACTTCGCTTTTATGAGTTTGCCAGCCATCTGGAGATTCTGAATGCAGGTGGTTTGTATGGCAATGCACGTCCAGAGAACTTCCCCAGTGTGAACGATTATCGCAATCCTCTTGTCGCCAGTGCCATGAAGACTTTGGGCTATGTAAACATGTTCAATCGAGGTGTAGGGCAAGTCCAGACTGACTTGAATGAAAATGGCAACCAACCCGCAGAGTTCAACGTTAATCTTATCACAGCATTCAAGGTCGAGGTGAAAGTCTCACAGAGTTATACCAATAATAATGGCGGTAATGTTGGCGGTAAAAATGGCGGTGATGTCCCCAGTTTGTCCCAAGCCTTGTCCCTAGTTCTGTCCCCAGTTTGTCCCCAGTTGAGCGAAGTGCAGTTGAAGAAGATAGTATCTGTAATTGATTACTTGTTTAGGGCTTCTGGCTCTATCACTGAGTTGATGGATTGTGCTGGTGAGAAAAACAAAAGCAGGTTCCGTCAGACAATCCTTAAGCCCCTTGTTGATACAGGCTTGGTAGAACCGACGATAAAGGATATTCCAAACAGTCCGAAACAGAAATATGTGCTAACTGATAATGGTAGAGAAAATCTCAAAGCTATATTTTAGGTCGTTCGAAGGTCGTAGCGTAGGCGTATCATCGGCCAGACATAAGCCTTTGGAAATCCTGACGACAATAAGAAGTTAGATGACAATATAATTGGTGAAAAATAGAAGAAAATATATGGCAGATTATAAAGAACAATATAATGCGTTCATAGAGACGCTGCAGAGTATATTCATGATGGATCATGAGGAACTGGATTTCGGTATCTATCGCATTATGAATTACAAACGTGATGAGATTAACGATTTCCTCAAATGTGCTATATGATTCGTGCCAAAGCGTTCAAGGCTTATAAGGAAGGGCGATGGAATATCCATGATTTGTTTGAATTCAATATCACTAAGATAAAGGAGAATAACTATTGCTGGTATTGCGGCAAGGAGATGGAACCATCGAAACTGACCAAAGACCATGTGTTCCCGAGGGCGAAAGGTGGAGCTAACGATTTGGATAACATCATTATGGTATGTAAGG
>CAJOGK010000124.1 GCA_905234145.1 uncultured Prevotella sp.
ACCAATTAGAGATAGATCTGACGGCAGAGTTGAAATCTGGCCAGCCACCATAACCAACTTCAACATTCCAATAATTGCCAAACGCATCGTCAATGGCATTCCAAATATCATCTGGGAGTTCGAAATCAATGCCGTTTAAGACTACTTTGTGCATCACTTCTGAAGATAATGCTCCTTGAGCTTTGGGGTCTAATAGATACTTTTCCATACCTGTACTGTTTTGATTTGTGAGTGCAAAGATAGAACGATTTTGCAGCCAAACCAAATTTTCAGAGCGAAAAATCGCATTCCCTTAGCAACAATTAACTACCTGTGTATCAGTTATTTAATCATAAAATTTATATATAAATATACAGGGGTATACCCCTGTTAAAAATATAATAAATATATAGCAGGAAAAGGTCGATTTACAATTTTTAAGAACTCATTTGAGGGTGATTAATCCTGGCGCAAAAGGGTCAGGAACCTTTGCGCCCCGGGCGCACTGGCATAAATCTGGGTGGTCACAATATTGGTGTGTCCCAATACGCGGCTCACACTTTCAATGGGCATACCCTTTGAAAGCGCCAAGGTCGCGAACGGCCACAATGGTAGGAGATGGTTTTCTCAATGCCGCAGGCTGTCATCACCGTTTTCAGCTTCTTGCACATCGACCAGTAGTTCTTGGACGAGCCAAGCGACCAAAGGTCGAGCGCATCTTGCCGAACACCAGTTTGTCTTCCTGTAGATGCTTGTAGCGGTCGATGATCAATTGGGTTACGAATTGGCAACCTATCTCCTTCACCAATCCTCCCAATTTTGCGTTGTCCCTATTTTTGAACTTCCACGTTCTTCCCCTCTTTGCCTTTATTTCAGGTCGAAATGCGTTAATCTTCCAAAATCGCTCTTTTATTACAAGCTTTTTGTGTAACTTTGCGCGGTTAAATCAACGATAAACATAAAATTCAATGGAAGAAAAAGAACTGAAAGCGAAAGATATACCTTGGGGTTATGCCCTGTGTTTCAACAATGAGTGTGCGGATAAGCACAAGTGCATGCATTATCAGGCCAGGCTGCTGATGCCCAAAGACCAGTATTCTGGCTCGGCTGTCTATCCTACAGCGTGGGAGGATGGCAAGTGCCGATGTTTCCGTGAGAAGAAGCTGGTGAAGAAAGCGTGGGGCTTCACGAAACTCTATAATAATGTGCCTCAACGAGAAAAGGCCGAGGCTCGCCAGTGTGTGCATGCATTATTCGGTGGCGGACGGGCGCATCATGGTGAGATTATGCTATCGCCCCAAAAGCAGGAAGAGATTTTGGCGGTTCTCGCCAAGTTTGGCAGCATCGAGGGCATTAAGTTTGATCATTACGTGACGGATTGGGACTTTGATTAATAGTTAAAAAATCGTAGAAATAGCATTATTTTTGCCTTAACTTAACATAAAATAGAGAAAAAGTAGTAATTTTGCCCTCGTAATAAATAGTTATCTGTATATGAGCAAGACGACAATGGGTAATAAACTGCCTAGGAAACTGGAACAGAAGATGCAGGTGGTGGGCGAACAGATCAGGCTTGCCAGACTGCGCCGAGACCTGAGTGTAGCGCAGGTGGCTGAGCGTGCCACCTGTTCGCCAATGACCATCGCGAGGATAGAAAAGGGTGCACCGACTGTTGCCATCGGCATTTACCTGCGTGTGCTCTATGCTTTGCAACTTGATGATGACATCCTGCTGTTGGCACAAAAGGACGAAATGGGCCGGGTCTTACAGGATCTTGCCCTTAAACACCGTGAGAGAGCATCGAAGAAATAGTAAATAGTCAAATAGTAAATAACAAGGTGCGCACATTATTTATATACGCAGATTTCGACTGGCTGGGCGAGCCTTTATTGGTTGGCGAGTTGGGCTATGAGTCGCTTCGCGGCTCTGATTCCTATTCTTTCAAGTTCGATAATGAGTGGCTTCGGCAATATGGCAGTCTTTTCCAGAGTGCCGATATCAACAACTATCCTGGCCTGCAATACACTCAGCCTGGCAGAGACATCTTTGGCTGTTTCAGCGATGCGTTGCCAGACCGTTGGGGGCGTTTGCTGCTGAACAGACGAGAACAAATACAAGCCGCAGAAGAGAAACGCCCTGTCAGAAGACTCTCGTCGTTTGACTATCTGATGGGTATCGATGATTTCTCACGCATGGGTGGTTTCCGTTTCAGGCTGTCTCAAGAGGATGAGTATATCAATTGCGAGAAGACACTTCGTATCCCTCCGTTGACTGATGTTCGTGCCTTGGTGGTTGCCAGCATGGAGATTGAGAAGAGCGAAGAACTAAACCTACTGCCAGAAAAGAAGTGGTTGCTTCAGCTGGTTCATCCAGGAACATCACTCGGTGGCGCTCGTCCCAAAGCTGGCGTGATGGATGACGAAGGCCATCTATGTGTTGCTAAGTTCCCATCGAGGAACGATGATTACGATGTAGGCCTTTGGGAGCATCATAGTCATCTGTTGGCCAAGGAGGCTGGCGTCATAGCAGCGGAGACAACCGTCATTGATACAGGTGATAAATATCACGCCTTACTCTCAAAGCGTTTCGATAGGACTTCTGATGGCCGAAGAAAGCATTTCGCATCAGCTATGACCTTACTGGGACTGGCCGATGGCTGTGATGCCAAGACAGGTAATGGCTATTTGGACATCGTAGACTTCATACTTCAGAACTGCTGCGACGTGGAAAACAACCTGCGTCAACTCTACCGCCGGGTGGCATTCAACATTGCCATTGGCAACAGCGATGATCATTTCCGCAACCACGGATTCCTACTTACACCTCGCGGATGGACGCTGTCACCAGCATACGACATGAACCCGACATTGAACGGCTATCAAGCTCTGCTCATCAATTCCTCAACCAATCGTGCAGACCTACAAGTGCTGCTTGATTCATCGGAGGAATACATGATTGGCAAGGAAGAAGCTAAGCGGATTATCAATGAAGTGAAGGATGGTGTGAGCAAGTGGAAACCATTAGCTATCCGTCTCGGCATAGCTAAGAGAGAGATTGAAGTGTTTAAAAATAAATATCAAGCAAGTGAATTATAGTTCTACATCTACATAATTTGATGTATATTATTGTAAATGAGAGAATTAACTTAATATTTACATCTATTTATCCTCTACTAAACCTCTACTTATCCCCTACTACACCTCTACTTGTCATCTATACGACAGAAAGGCGTTGTTATCTTTAAAGTGAATGAATGTTCCCATTAAGGGAACGGATTGTTCCCACGTTGGGAATAAAATGTTCCCATACTGGGAATAAAACATTCCCACGTTGGGAATAAATTACGAGCCTTAATAGAGGTTTGATAGAGGATAAGTAGAGTGTTAGTAGAAGTAAAATAGAAGAAAGATTTTATGGAAATATTTGCGGAAATCAAATAAAATCAGTATCTTTGCACGCAAAAATCAACCATTTAATAGAGGAAGAGACATTAAATATTGAAAATTAAAAATTGAAATTGAATATTATGAAGATAAGTTTATTGAAAATTTCGCGGAAGAAAGAGGTCATCAAGCTTGTCGGAACTGGCAGAAATTATCCGTGAGAATCCTGAAAAGAAGAAGGTGTTCAACCTGCGTTTGAACTATCAGTTCTATAAGCCCCAGAGGATGCCTGACGGACAGATTACACTCGATGACCAGCAGCATACTGTAAATCTGCCTCGTATTCTCTTTGCAGCAGAGTGCATCAATTACAAGGAGATACAGAAGGGCCTGAAGTACAACGGACTCGTGATAGTCGAGGTAAACGGGCTGAAGACGTATGAGGATGCCGTAAATATCAGGAATCAGGCAGCAAGGATGGACGAGACGGTCATGGCGTTCCTGGGGGCATCGGGCATGAGTGTGCCATCTATCTGAGTGCTGATCCTGAGATGTACTTCAATCCGGATGCGCGACCATTCAAGGCTGATACCCAGAAGCACGACCAGCCGGAGCCGACACCTATCTCGTGGGAGAGCGACATGCTGATGCCTGGACGCACCATCACACGTACCTATCATTTTAACTGGGTCTTCATTCTGCGCGAGGTGTTGGGAGGCCCGCGAGTTGGGACTGAAGTCGTGGGATCAGGACGTAAATCGCTTTATCGATTCTACCCGCATTGAGCAATACGACCCTGTAAACACCTGGTTGGACAGTCTGCCAGAATGGGACGGAGAGGATCGCATCAAGCCACTCGCTGAACGAGTGCCCACCTCCCAGCCGCATTGGGAAAAGTACCTGAAGTATTGGCTGGTGGGTATGGTAGCCCAATGGCGCGAGAGCGATAAGCAGCTGACTGGCAATGCGTTAACGCCACTGCTGATTGGTCGTCAGGGTTGCGGCAAGACGCGCTTCTGCAAGAGCGATTCTGGCTGGATGATGACGAGATACAGACCCTGATTGAGGAAAACGTGCCTTACCAGCGAACCGTTGATCTTGTGGAGATGATTAATGAGACCTTCCGCAAACCAAAGGACGGCGAGGGTCGCTGGTGGGGAACCACGGAGATTCTCTCCACCTTTGCCAGCCGCTATGCCTACTTCGATGCCAAGCGGGCGACACCCGTCGTTCTTGGCAAGGCGATGAACAACTACCGCTTCAATTTCCGACACCGCATGATGAACGGTTGCTCGGAATACTGGCTCTGCGAAAATTCTCTATGACGCAGGCTCTGTCGCTTACTCATTTGGATGAACCCAAAAGTCCCATTGGTTCTTATATCTATTATGCCCAGCGACAACTGTCAGTCTTAATTTCTCTGGGCTCTTGATGCTGTCAAGCGGGAGGCGAACCTCTCCCACAGAAGCATTCTTGCCCATAGGAATATTACCGGCATAGATCTGACCACCTTCAATAACTTCTTCTTTGCTATTGTTCAGATAGTAAGAAACGCGCACATTCTCCAATTCGCCAAACATCGCGTTATAAACATCAACAGGTATTGCCAAGCTGTCTGTATTCGTGAAAACAGACTTGGGGAAACGCGCCAAGGGCACAATGGGCGAGCAGAACTGATGCCACTGTCTGGCATTTATGTACCCTCTTCCAAGCCATTGAGCAGGAAGCAGGAAACCATTATAATTTTTGTCACACAGATTTTGCTCGATTTCATTTTTATAGTAAAACACCAGGCTGTCGACATTAAGACCTTCCGGACTAGGCTCAATGCTGGCAATCAGTGAAGGGTCGTGAGACGGCAGGATAAATGATGGGTGATGACCGTCAACAGGCTGTCCTGCTTCTGGCTGCAAATAGAAGCCCACCTTATCAGCAGCGGCAAAGGCAGCATCTGGGGGACAATAAGAATTAAAACGCATGTAATTCAAACCGTATTCCTTATACTTGCGGAACAGCCTAAGCCAATAAGCCTCATCCATTGGTGGATAACCCGTTTTAGGGAAATAACCGTTCTCTACCACACCTCGTAGGAAAATGGGGTGACGGTTCAGGATAATCTGCCCATCCTCTATGCTGACCTCGCGCATGCCAAAGGTCGTTTCATAGTAATCATCATCTACATGGAAACCCACGCGATAAAGTTGTGGGTGGAACTCTTCCCAAAGTTCGACACTGTTGCGTATCGGCATCTCTGCCCTCACCACCTCATCATCTATATTGGCATACCCTAAATAGATATCCGACGAATCTTTTCCTTCCAACTGTACCATCACTTCCAACTGAGAAAAAGTATAGTAGCGGGAATAGCCGCCTAGCTCCAACTCAAATTGGAAGGTATGTTCAAACGGCTTCGGATAGATATTCACGTGCTTGATATACAATCCTCCTGGCTGGGCTCGTAACTCCATACGTCCTGCGATACCGTTCCAGTGGTCTTTCGCCCCATGAGCGGCCCTTACCTCTATGATATTCCGCGTGCCGAAACGTATATAATCGGTGACATCGAACTGATGGGGCACAAACAACGAACTGTCGCAGCCTGCTTTCTGGCCGTTGACATAAACGGTGGTTTCACTAAGCGGGCGCTCCAGGAATAGCGAAATATGCTTTTTAGACCACGTAGCCGGCACATAGACGCCACGTCGGTATTTTACCATGCCTTCTACCTGCATCGACCCAGGCAGCATCACGTAGTCATGATAGCGAGCCGTATCGCCAACAGCATAATCCCATGAGCCCTCAAGACTGATGACGTCTTGGGCACAGACGGGCAGACTTGAGAGCCAGGCCATCAGTGCAGCGACCAGTATAATTGGAAATCTCTTCATTTTAATGAGTCCAATTATGCAGACTATTCAGCTGGTAACAGGGCAACACCTTGCTGTTTTTTTCCATCCATCATTATCTTGATGGGATGCTCAAAACGCACATGGCGTACATATTGTGTTTCTTCAACAGCAGGCATTTTATCCAACACTTCTTTTTGGAAGATGCCATCCCCCGTATACGTATTAATGGTAAAATAGCCGACACCAAATGAAGTCAGGTTTTGGAAGAAATGGGTACCCTGTGAAGGGTCTACATGGTAATTCTTCAGACCTACTTCGACAATCACTCGTGCTGCAGAGATATGCGGCCACTTTACGGGGATACCTAACCAATAGTCACTTGAACCCCATCGGCCAGGGCCTATCAA
>CAJOGK010000125.1 GCA_905234145.1 uncultured Prevotella sp.
ACTACTGGTGATGCCTGCATGGAGGCAGCCAATGAGGGGAAGAAGGGTTTGTCAACGAGGTGGGCATAGTGCTCGCGCAGGATCTCGTCAGAGAGCTGCATCATCTTCATACCTGCCACGCGGAGTCCGCGACGCTCGAAACGGTTCACGATTTCACCAATCAGTTGACGCTGTACGCAACTGGGCTTCAATAATACAAGAGTTTTTTCCATGATGATTGTTTTTTAGGGGTTATTTTTTGCTTTTGTAGAATTTCTCAAGGGTGCGATAAGCATTCTCCTTTTCTGGAGAAGCCACCTCAGCTGATTCAACGTCGATCTTCATGACAGGAGCGGCATCGAGGTTCTCCTTAGTGATAGCAGTCCACTGGGGCAATCCTTCACCATTGGGATTACCTGTCTTGCAGAAATTGGCATAATAGGTGAGGAACAGCTTTGAGATGGCGTAATCCTCTTTCTGCCAGTCGTAGTATTCGTTGGTATCGAGGGTACCCATTGCATATTCGATATCTGCAGAGTGAACGGCGCCAGGAGCGATGGCAGGCTGCTGGGCCTCAGCTTTCTTCTCTTCGGCAGTCTTCTCACGCACACCACCAGCTAAGGCGCCTACTTTATCGCCCATCTTGGCAGAAACCTGGGGACGTGGGTGCATATAGTGGTAACGATAGACGGGCAAACCAGACTTGGCGTGATAGTCGCAGACCTTCCAAGTGGGGAAGCCAGTGAAGATATCGGAGGCGAGATCGAGACCTTTCTGACTCAGCACGTCTTCATCCGTCTCAATGCCGTAAGCCTTGAAAATCTCGTCAGTCATGTCGCCAAACGTGGCCTTCATGGCGTTCTTGTAGTTCTGGAGGGTAGGTGCCTGACCAGCAAGTGCCTGAGCGGGATGGCCTTCGAGTGAGTTCCAACCTGCTAACAATGGCACCTGAGCCTGTTCGTTTTTCTCGAAGATGTCATCAGCATTCTCTTTCATAAAGTAACCATCGAGCACCACGCTGGCCATACCCTTTGGAGGCAGCATGGCCTGAAGTGAATCGGCATTCATCGCCATTGCATCAGCCAGGCTGGTGATACCTGCTGACTTCAAGAGTTCTGCACCAGCAGCCTCAGCCTCAGCCTGAGTGGAAGCCTTATAGGGAAGTACTTCAGCACCAGAAGAGAGCATCGCACCAGCGATCAGGTTCTTAGAGAGAGGAGAACACATCAGGAGGGAGACTGAAAAGGAACCAGCCGATTCGCCTACGATGGTGATCTTGGCAGGATCGCCGCCAAAGGCCTGGATGTTATCCTTCACCCACTGGATGGCAGCCACTTGGTCGAGGAAACCATAGTTGCCACTTCCCTTATAGTCTGAAGCTGCAGTGAGTTCTGGATGGGCAAAGAAGCCGAAGACGCCCTCACGATAGTTGGCTGTTACACCTATAACGCCTTCTTTTGCGATGGCGCTTCCATCGTAACGGGGTTCACTACCAGAACCAGCCATCAGTCCGCCGCCATTAAAATAGATAAGTACAGGAAGGGCATCAGCAGTTGTCTTTGCTGTCGTCCAGATGTTGAGATAGAGACAGTCTTCGCTACGCTTAGGACCACGGAAGGCCATATCGCCGAAAACGTCGAGCTGCATGGGGTCGTCGCCAAACTGCTTCGCCTCACGAACACCCTCCCAAGCCTGAACGGGTTGGGGAGCTTTCCAACGGAGTTCGCCTACAGGGGCCTGGGCGAAAGGAACACCCAGGAACTTCTTCACACCGTCCTGTTCGAAACCTTCGAGAATACCATTCTGAGTTTTTACCTGAAGCGTTACTTCTGTTGCCTTCTGCTGAGAGCAGGCACTGAAGAGTGCCATACAAGCGATGGCGAGCATCGCAAATGTTTTGTTTTTAGTCATAATCATATCCATTTATTGGTTTTGCCTGCAAAGATACGAAAAAAGCTAAGTAGTTGGCGTTGAAACATGAAGAAAAATCGTTCATTATATGTAAAATTGTTGCAATGAACGATTTTTCTATGTTTTTGAAGCATAAATTCTAGAATACTAATTGGGTTTGTCATATCTTTGCGGCAGGATTAGAAACAACTAAAATGAATAACAGAATGAAAAAGTTAGTGACAATGATGATGGGTGCAATGCTGGTGACGATCTCAGCCTTAGCACAAGTGACACCGATGATACTTGGTGACAAACACGCCATGTTGCGAGTGGGCGAAAAAAGTAAGTATATTCTACTGCCTGTACAAGAGACGGAGGAAATCGCGGCAATAGCCGTGCTTGATGGCAGTAACAACATGGTGCAGCGTATCAATGTTAAACTGGCTGTTGATCGTGTTGACTATTTTGTACCCTACGAGTTGAAAGGAGCCAAGCTGTTTGATATCGAGTTTCATGGTGACCGTCGTCAAAAGGGAGCACTAAGCGAGTTCACTTGCTGGAAGGAGATTACGTTCACTGATAAATTTGATACTGCCAACTGCGAACACTTCCGTCCTGCCTATCACCATACGCCTCAATATGGCTGGATGAATGACCCTAACGGTATGTTCTACAAAGACGGGGTATGGCACCTTTATTATCAATATAATCCTTATGGGTCACAGTGGGAGAATATGCACTGGGGACATTCTATATCGAAGGATCTGGTACATTGGGAGGCGCAGCCCCTGACTTTCGAGCCCGACTGGCTGGGAAGTATCTTCAGCGGTTCATGTATTACAAACGGTAGTGATGTGGTGGCATTCTACACCTCAGCAGGTCATCATCAGACACAGTCGATGGCTGTCTCAAAAGACAATGGTCTCACA
>CAJOGK010000126.1 GCA_905234145.1 uncultured Prevotella sp.
TTTTTCTTACCGAACGTCATAAAGCTATCGAGCCCCTATTCAAACTATCAACCCTTAATCTCGAATGAGACAGGGTGACGCATTGACGAAGTCAGGAATAGGCCGACAGAGTTGCCTTGCCGTTTAATCGCAGCTCATTCCTGTAGCCGCTGATCACATGACTATAATCTTTCTTTGCATCCATAATTTATACTTTTGATACATGGGTGCAAAGGTAGCAACTTTCGAGCAATGCTACAATGCGGAAAAACGGAGACGCTTACATTGAGCCACTAAAAACGGCACTTTGGGGCATAAAAACATGGTGTGCAAAAAATGAAATTTTGCACACCATGTTGATTTTCAATTAGTTACGAGTCAAAAAGATGCTTAATACTCATCCTCGTTGAAAAGGAAATCTTCCTTTGTAGGATAATCAGGCCAGATGTCTTCGATGCTTTCATATACATCGCCTTCATCCTCAATCTCCTGCAAATTCTCTAGTACCTCAAGGGGTGCACCTGATCGGGTTGCATAATCAATTAACTCATCCTTAGTTGCGGGCCAAGGTGCATCTTCTAATTTCGAAGCTAATTCCAGTGTCCAATACATATTCTTAGTCTTTGGTTTAAACTATGTTTTTTAATTCGGCCGCAAAAGTAATCATTTATTTCCTATCTACCAACATTTTGCCACACAATTTCACTCTTATTAGCGTTAAAATTTATTTTTTTAGCCAAAACGAAGAAATAATCACTCAATCTGTTCACATATTGTAATACCTCAGGGGTAATTTTGGCTACTTCAGCGAGTGCCACGATTCTTCGCTCAGCTCGCCTACATACGGTGCGACATACATGTGCCTGGGCTGCCTCTCGTGTACCACCAGGCAAAATAAAACCTTGTTTCTCGGGCAATAATTTCATGATGTCATCTACTGCCTGCTCTACTTTCGCGATCTCGCCTTCGGGCAAGTAGGCAGAAGGATACAAGGGTGTCTGCTCCTGATCGGTAGCCAGATTCGTACACACATTAAACAGGCAATTCTGAATGCGGATAATCATCTCCTTATCCTCACCTTCATCTAGCATAGCGGCCAATAATCCTAAATGACTACTCAGTTCATCTACTGTGCCATAAGCCTCCAAACGTGCGCTGGCCTTTGAAACTCGCTGACCACCTACAAGCGATGTTTTACCCATATCGCCACCTCGGGTATAAACTTTTGTTATCTTCATAATAGGTTAGAAGTTAATTTTATAGTTATGTTTAAATCTGTTTTTATCAAAGAATACGATGCCGCAGTAATAAAGGTCGAAGGTAATCGATGTCCTCTCGTCTTTCTCTATCTGGTGCCAATAGCGCCAATTTCGCCATAGCCCCTCTATCACTACGATGGAGCACTGCGTGCATCTATCTATCAGGCACTCACAACCCTCAACATCATTAATATCTATGCGAGCCAGTTCCACCTTATTTATTATAGGAGCGAAAACCGTCGTATTGCAACCGGCATGCCAATAGCGCTGATAACGGTCGACAAGCATCGTTTGGGGTTGCGCAAAATTAGCCAAGCGGAAATACAGGCGCCCCAATTTCCTGGTAAGCCAATCATCGCCCTTAAACTGTTCGTAGGCATAATACGGCCAATGCTCGTTTACCACATATCGGACAAACGAATAATCGGTGGGCGACTGGATACCAAATCCTCTGCACCGATGAATACGACTCAGCCACACAAAACAGCGCTTTAATTGATTCATCACTGCAAAGATACAACTTTTTCTGCATTTTCTTATACGAGTCTCAGATTTTTTTCTCATCTTTGCAGCATCAAACTTTAAAAACGTTGAAGTATATGAAAGAAAATCGTATTATCGCATCGGCCCTCATCGCTGTGGGCATCGTATTTTTGGGGTTGTTTATCAAGAGTGGTATCGACAACTTTGCCAATAAAGATCGAAAGGTTACAGTTAAGGGATTGTCAGAACGCGAGGTACCTGCTGACAAAGTAACGTGGAGCATAGGCACTAAGGTAACGGGCAACGACCTGCCATTACTTTATGAGAACATTAACACGCAGACTGACAAGATTAAGAAGTTTCTGCAACAGAATGGACTCGACGAAAAGGAAATTACGGTTAATCCTCCTACGATCAGCGACCTGGAAGCACGCGAATGGGGCGATAACCAAAAGAACTTTAGATACATTGTGAATACAACCATTACCGTTGCCACCAATAAGGTGACAGAGGTGAACAAGGCCATCTTTAAGCAAGCAGAGTTGTTAAAGCAGGGTGTAGCTATCGACAATAGCAATCCTCTATATGAGTATGCTTCATTCCAGCAGATGAAACCAGAGATGATGGCCGAGGCAATCAAGAACGCACAGAAGACTGCAGAACAATTTGCCGAGGCCAGCAAGAGCGAATTAGGACAAATACAAACTGCAGGACAGGGACAGTTCGAAATAGAAGACCGTGACATGAATACGCCATACATTAAAAAGCTACGCGTGGTTACGACTATTACCTACTCGCTGAAAGACTGATCAACTTAGAAAGCAGATAAAAGTAAAGAGCCCTGGGTTATTGCTAACTCAGGGCTCTCGTTTTAAGAAAAGTGGCGGCTTCCTACTCTCCCGCATTGCATTGCAGTACCATCGGCGCA
>CAJOGK010000127.1:0-410 GCA_905234145.1 uncultured Prevotella sp.
CAGACGGAAAATCTGTTGGCTCAATGGTGGCAGATGCTCTTCCACGTACTGCATCAGTTCCGTCATGCGTAGCTGCTCGCTGTTGGTAATCGTCGGTTCAGTGGCCTCTTCAGACAGCAGTCGCAAGAACCGCTCGCGCACCTGTTTCCGCTCCATCACATTGCGGCACTGGTTGCGTACACCAGTCAGCAGATAGGCTTCGGCAGTGTCAGGGCGCAGCGTAACGTCACTGTCCATCAGTCGCGCAAAGACCTCGCTCACCACGTCCTTGCTCTCGTCCTCGTCGTAGAGGATGGAAGCCGCCAGACGGTACATCCGCGTGTAGTGCGTCTTGAAGAGATTTTCAATTTCTCGCTTTGTCATACATCTATAATACAGTTCAGAGCGGGAAAGTGTAAAGCAAAAGAGCC
>CAJOGK010000127.1:458-3103 GCA_905234145.1 uncultured Prevotella sp.
CACCTGAATTGCTGGTCCGATGGGCAATTTCCGTTTCTTACCTTTGGTGATATTACGGGCATAACTGGTTTTGAATTGTGACTGCATATCAAGGATGCCGTAGCTGTCACTATCTATTACGGCTACGCTAATGTAGTATCTCTTCTTTCCCTTCAGCATAATGGTTTCTTGAGGTTGGATGTCGAGTCGCTGTTTGCTGTTACTCTTCTCAATCCGATGATAGATGGGCTTGTTGAGGATGTTCACAAACTTGC
This sequence comes from uncultured Prevotella sp., assembly GCA_905234145.1. Classification (GTDB taxonomy): domain Bacteria; phylum Bacteroidota; class Bacteroidia; order Bacteroidales; family Bacteroidaceae; genus Prevotella. The sequence goes on from CAJOGK010000127.1 coordinate 713, forward strand.
TGTCCTGTATCTCATAGATATTGAAACTGAGTACGCACCATTGGTATGAGGAACCTTTAATGGTCAGCAAAATATCACTGATGACATAATCCTTCTTGCTCCTGAAGACAGGGCCCCATTCCAAAGCGTCCGCCTTGCCTTTACCACGAAACGAAGCCATTGGGCCGCTGATAGCCTTGCCAGCGATTTTCTGTGGTTTGTTTTTCTTGCCTACTACGACCTCAGCAAGTTCGACCACTTTATCTTTCATAGTGACTGTCAGTTGTTGCCCGTTGGCGTATGTTTCGTAGGGAACGACGGCTTTCTGAAATGACACATGAGTAAACACCAAGTCGTTCTTGCGGTTTGTTGGTATCTCTAACTCAAAGTTTCCGTTAGCATCCGATATAGTTCCGACGCTGTCCTCTTCGAAACCAATACTAACGTATTCAATCGTTTCACTTCGTTCATTGACAATACATCCTTTGACAATGGTCTGTGCCGATACTGGCGATGCTATTGTCATAATGGCAATTAGCATCGCAAAAATAATGGTCTTTTTCATCTTTTTACTTTTCGCTACTATAGTCCAATATATCTGCTGGAGTACAATCTAATGCCTTGCAAATGGCATCAAGTGTAGTAAAGCGTATGGCCTTAGCCTTACCCGTTTTCAGTTTCGAAAGATTTGTGATAGTGATGCCAACTCGCTCAGATAATTCATTAAGCGAAATTTTCCTTTTGGCCATCATCACGTCTAAGTTTACAACTATCATCTGCTGCCTCCTTATACCGTTAAGTCGTGTTCTGCTGCAACCTGATAGCCCATCTTGTACAAGATGCCAAAAACGAGTAGAATAAGAGACTGCACGAATGGATTTGAAGTAAGGTCTATTACTGCAGGGCCTTCAGAAATGAATGCCTGATCAAGATTGTCTGATGCAACAGTCTGAAGGAATAGCAGAATGGCAGCAATGAAGATAAGCCTAATATTCTTTTTAGGGAACAATTCCTCATGCCGGATTCCTTTAATGAGGTTGATAAAGAAAATCACACATATCCCTATAACAGCCAACGTCAGTGCTATATATAATAGAAATACAGTGGAGACAAACAAGACTTGATTTTGTTTTGCTTCCCAATGAATATGGCTGCCTGTAGTATCAAAGACCTGATGATAACTTTGATAACACAGGAAAACAAACCATACGGCACAAAAGAAAAGTGCCACATAACTGAGCCATTTCAGTGTCATAGTCAATTTCTCATTCATAGCGTAAATCAATTAAATAATTATTATGGGTGCAAAGGTAATCATATTTGTCGAAAAACGACAAATAATATATGATAATTAACCATTATTTAACTGAATTCGTACTTTCTTGTGTATTTCGAAAGGTGATTTATCGGGAACAGCAAGATAGTCCTTTTCATTATGTATTTCAGAAATATTTTGTATCTTTGCAACCCGTACCGTGGTACAAAAAAACAACCCGCCAACTTTGATAGTGGCGGGTATTCGGAAACTTGGTTACGTACTTTGATAGCAGAGGCTTGACCAAGCATTACGGGTGCAAAGGTAAACAATAAAATTGAAACTTCCAAATGAATTATCAAAAATTTGCGAGATTATACTCATATTCACGTATATCAAGGTATCTGAAAGCCTCTAAAGGCAACAAAAAGAAAGCTCAGCAGATGTATTATGCCAATGCCAGATTAGCACAGGCATTCCAACCTCTGATTAGTTTCTTTGAAGTTATTCTTCGCAATCAGCTTCATTATGCCATAGCGAAACACTTCGGTGATGTGCAGTGGCTGATAAACCAGAAGAATGGGTTTATGTCAGACCCTTCGCTTACTCACGTTGTCAAGAAAACAGGGAAGACCAAGACGAATGATTTCTTGCAAGATTTTCGTTACAATCTTTTGTCAATCTGTAAATGAGCAAGTCATATACAGTACCATCTTTTATAACGGCATTTGTTATAGCACCTTTATACTTAAAGCTATTATTCAGCAACACACGTATTGAAGCAATGTTGGGTTGAAAGACATTAGCTGTAATTTGTTCAAGGGGCAATACCTTAAATGCAATAGTGCACACCTGCTTGACAGCTTCCGTTGTTATACCTTTGTTTGAATAGTCATTAAGAATCATATAACCGATTTCTGCATCATCATCTTTCTTCTCAACCGATATGCTACCTATTAGTTTACCATAATATACAATAGCCCGATAAATACCAGAAACTGCTTCATTCTCAGAAACCATTTTCAACCCAAATCGGTCGTTAGGCCCAATTAGTTCGGGTGATGTCAAAGTTTTCAGTTGTTCTCCAGAGTCCAAGGAATGCCTGCCGCTGATTCATGGTCCTCACAAGACGTAAAACATTTTTATCTCCTTTCTTT
>CAJOGK010000128.1 GCA_905234145.1 uncultured Prevotella sp.
GACGCGCAAATTGATTGAATCACTAAAAGCAAAATGACAATGAAGAAGCTAACCAATAAAGAAAAAGAGATCATGGATTTGTATTGGCAGCATGGCCCCATGTTCGTCAAGGAGCTATTGGAGTTCTACGATGAGCCGCGCCCGCATTTCAATACATTATCCACGATGGTACGCATATTGGAGAAGGAAGGATTTCTAGACCACAAACAGTTTGGTAACACCTACCAGTATTACCCTCTCGTCACAGAGACGGAATATGGCCGTAGTTCCATAGCTGGGGTGATCAAGAACTACTTCAATAACTCCTACCTCTCGGCTGTATCCTCTTTCGTCAAGGAAGAGAAGATCTCTGTTGAAGAACTAAAGGAGCTGATAGACCAAATCGAAAACAACAATGATTGAGTTTCTGATATACGACCTGAAGGTGGCCGTGCTTTTGGCGGTGTTCTATATGTTCTATCGTCTGATGCTGGCCCATGAGACGTTTCACCGCGTGAATCGTATCGTACTTCTGTTGACTGCAGTACTCTCGTTTGTCCTACCTCTCTGTGTGATTACCATTCACGAGACGGTGACCATGCAGCGGGCTGCAAATGTGGCGGTCGGCAGTTTTCAGGTAGATATGATGAACGAAGAACCTGCAACACCTCTGTGGCAGATCGTCTTACCTATATTATTTATAATAGGTATGGTGGCTACCCTCGTCCGCACCCTCTCGTCGTTATTCAGAATCATCAAGATCATCAGGCATAGCGAACAGTATCCGCAAACTGACGGTACTACGATCTGCGTGACCGGTAACGCATCGTTGGCACCTTTCAGTTGGATGCATTATATCGTGATGAACCGCAGCGACTACGAAACTAGTGATGCTGCGATTCTCGCTCATGAACGGGGGCATATCTGTCTACACCACTCGTGGGACCTGCTACTCGTTGACACCCTCACCGCCCTGCAATGGTTTAACCCTGCTATGTGGATGTTACGCTCTGACCTCAGGGCCATTCATGAGTATGAGGCCGATGCAGCGGTACTCTCTCAAGGCATCAATGCGCGCCAATATCAATACCTGTTAATCACAAAAGCCGCGGGCATTGGCGGGTACTCCCTTGCCAACGGTATCTCTCATAGTACCCTCAAAAACCGAATCAATATGATGTTACATACAAAATCCGATCGTAGCCATTTGCTGAAACTCCTTACGCTCTTGCCCATCGTTGGCATTGCGCTGGCTGTCAATGCCGAGAAAGTTGTTGATTTGCGTTACGACGAACCGCAGAAGCAAAATACAAAGAAAAGCGTAAAAGGTGTAGCCGAAAAGAAGGCAGAAACTTTTGAAACCAATACGGCTGTGGGAACATTCGAGCCAGTTCAAGGTGATGTTTTCGACGTCGTGGAGGAGATGCCCCAGTATCCTGGTGGTCCACAGGCACTCTTTAAGTTCTTAGGCGAAAATGTCCACTACCCTGAAGAAGCAGAAAAGGCTGGCATTCAGGGTCGTGTCATCGCGACATTCATTGTTGAGAAAGATGGCAGTATCTCACAGCCCACAGTGGTGAAGTCCGTTGATCCCCTGCTTGATGCCGAGGCCATTCGTGTCATCAGTGCTATGCCTAATTGGAAGCCTGGTAAACAAAATGGCAAAGTAGTCCGCGTCAAGTACACTGTTCCCTTGAGCTTCAATCTCGATGGTGGGGGAGAGGAGATAGATCATTTATGCAGAGAGGACGGAACGATAGTCGAAATTGATATCGAGAAAGGCGACACTGCAATTGTGAAACCTCTTTTCATCGTTGATGGTAAGGTCATGGATGGTAAGGATGTGTATGCGATCAATCCTAAGACCATCGAGCGCTATTATATGCAGAATGGTCAGGAGGCTATTGATAAGTATGGCGACAAGGCCAGGGACGGTGTTGTCCTCATCACCCTCAAGAAGGATTAAACATGAAAAGTCTATTGTCATTGATTGCCCTCGCCTTGCTGATGGTCCTTCCCGTCAGGGGCGAGGGTAATGATTCATTGTTGGTCTATGTACAGGCTGGTGATAGTTGTATGCAGGCGTTCAATACCTTCGAGGCGCTTCAGAACTATCTGCGGGCTTATGAAATCACTGAATCTCAGGATCTTCGCATGAAACTCGCTGATTGCCACTACAAGCGTGCCAGTTATCGCCAGGTTGCTGAACTCCTGAAGAATATTCCTGAGGATAGCTTATCGCACGAGGCTTTCCGTCAGCTTGCTTTCAGTTATCAGAAGCAAGGCGATAATGATTCCTTTATGTATTGGGCCGAACAATTGATCTACCGCTATCCCATGGATAGTGAGGTGGTGGCAGGTCTGACACTCGCCTTTGCCAGAGCCAACCAACCACAAAGAGGTATTGTTTGTGGTTTGAAATATAGTCAGAGGGACTCTACGAATATCATGGTAAACAGGGCACTGGCTGATGCGTGGTTTATGGATCGCAACTTCAATGCAGCTGGTAAATTGTACAATCGACTCCTCGAGCAGGGCGATTCCACCTTTAATACACTTTACTCCGCTGGTATGTGTTACTCGCAACTTGACAGCCTCGAACGTGCCTATAAATATCTTCAGTTGGCCTTCCTTATCAGTGGTATGCAACATGCGCTTATCGCCTCGGGGTGGTGTGCGTCGATACCCAGCGTTACCCTGAGGGCCTGGGATATCTGAATCTTGCCAAGGAACTCCTGCGCCCTGATACGACCATCATGAAGGCCATCACGCTCTCACAGGGCGAGGGGTATTATCTGACACAGCATTATCCTGAAGCGGTGGAAGCCTGGAAGGAGCATCTTGCCTATAATCCCTCTTCCGTGGCCACCTATTATAATATAGCCAATGCTTATGCTTATCTCCTGAAGGATCGTGAACAGGCACTAACATATTATCGGCTTTTCCTGGAAAAAGCAGCCGAAGTGGAGCAGCCGACACCACAGTTATTGGAGATGATAGAGGCCGCAAACAAGGTAATTCGACCTTAAAAGCAGTTCGAAAGTATAAAAAATCTTAAAAGTTGCACTTTTCAGGGTGGTAAATGTATTGTATTTCACCTAATATTTGTACCTTTGCACCCGCAAAAGTGCGTATTGCGCTGGCTCGATAGCTATCAATACCCTGATAAAGAGCAACTTAGCCTTCAAATATGAAGTAGTTGAAGTTCCTTTTTAAGTGGGTTTGTATGCTTCGCCGTTGCGAGAGACACTTAAAAGGAAACAAAATATACAAACATTTATTATTTAAATTTTAAACTGAAATGCCAGGATTAATTGGAAGAAAAATCGGAATGACATCCGTTTTCAGTGCCGACGGTAAGAATGTACCGTGCACT
>CAJOGK010000129.1 GCA_905234145.1 uncultured Prevotella sp.
ACGGCGAGGAGCACTTTGAGGAAATCGAGATTGTATGTCAGAAGCTCGAAAACGGCTCTGTAGCATTCGAGAACCCCTGGAAGTAACAATTGCCTATCAAATATAAAAAAGATACCCCGTTCAGTTAATGAGCGGGGCATCTTTTTTATCCGTAATAGCGGGGGCTTAAATCTTATGATATCTCAGCAAACCTTCAATCGGACTCTTCAGAATAGTGCCTATAGTAAAGCCCGTTAGCTGAGCAGCCTCTTGTAGTTCTTCCTGATAATGCCAGGCGATGCTACCGATAAAAGATACGGGCAAATCGCGCCGATTATAAGGCGCAATGTGATAATTGAGGAAGTCGACAAAGTTATTGACCAGCACCCCATGTACACCCTCATCCTCGCGATGATTGCTGATAAAAACAGAGAGTGATGCCAAGAAACGATTAGCCAAAGGCTGACGATACACACGATTGATGATTTCGGCCAAATCAAGGTGCATATCCTTTTCGAAAGTAGTCTTAATCTCCTCAGAGAGTTTGCCACCATAAAGGTCATGAAGGAATCGCTTGCCCAATGCTGCTCCACTACCTTCATCGCCCAAGATATAGCCCAAGGCCGGCGTGTGCTCTACAATCTTCTCACCATCGTAGAGACAAGAATTGGCACCAGTACCAAGGATACTGGCTATACCATATTCATGACCACAAAGTGCACGAGCTGCTCCCAACAAATCACTATGCACCTCGACAGTTATCGCCTGAGGGAACCTCTCTTCCAAAACGTCTCGCATCGTCTTTTCCATCTCAGGACGAATACCACTGCCATAGAAATACACGGCCTCAGCACCCACACGGTTCTGGAACTCATCACGAATGATACTCACAATTTGCTCGCGCGACTGATGAACGGGGTTAATACCCTGTGTATTGATAACTACGGGTTGGGCTGTGCTAGTAACGATAACCCAATCGGTTTTGGTACTACCGCTATCTGCTATAAGAATCATATCTACTGTCTTTTTACTAAACTATCCTAATATTTGGTGCAAAGGTACAAAAAAAAAGGAATTATTGACTACCTTTGCAAAAAAACTTGGATATAGATGGCGTGGAAACTGAAATATCGCTGTAAGCAGTGCGGCTACGAGGCCGATGTGTACGAAGGGCGTGGACTCTTTCGTCAGGAGATTTCTGCGATGTCGTGCCCCGACTGCAAGACCATCCAGAATATTGTGGTAGGCGGCATTATTGCAGACGTGGCGCCTTCTTACAGCAGCGAGGCTGGTCGCTTGTGTTTACAATGTGGTAGCGATAACATCAGGAAATGGGATAAACATACGTGTCCCAAATGTCAAGGCGAAATGGAAGAGACTGGCGAGAAAGAATTCTGGACGTAGCCAGTATGGATATAGAGCTGTATATGGATAAGAAAGCGATCATAGTTGGAGCCAGTTCGGGTATAGGATTAGAGGTGGCAAAGTTGCTACTTGCCGACGACTGGCACCTTGGTGTAGCCGCAAGGCGCGAAGAAGCGTTGAAAGCGTTGAAAGCTACTGCACCTGCAAAAGTCGAGATAATGACCATCGACGTAACAAGGCCTGATGCTGGAGAAAAGCTTTTGGCACTCATCAATCAGTTAGGAGGGATGGATCTTTATTTCCACGCTTCTGGCATCGGCAAACAGAACCGCACTTTGGAACCAAGTATCGAACTAAGTACAATGGAAACAAACGCTGTGGGTTTTACAAGGCTGATTGGCACGGCATACCGATACTTCGCAGAAAAGGGTGATGGACATATAGCAGCCATCACGTCGATAGCTGGCACAAAAGGACTTGGCCCTGCACCCGCTTATTCTGGCACCAAAGCCCTGCAAGCCACCTATTTACAGGCATTGGAGCAACAAGCCCATCAGAGAAGACTAAACATCCGTTTCACCGATATCCGTCCAGGATTCGTCGATACGGCATTGCTCAGTGGAACATTTAAATATCCCATGCTGATGAAACCAGAAGCCGTAGCACGCGACATCGTAAGCAGCATCAAAAGTAAACGTCATATACGAGTAATCGATGTCCGCTATCGCATACTCACTTCTTGCTGGCGACTGATTCCAAATTGGTTATGGCGCAGAATGAAACTATAAGAATAAAAAGAAAGAGCCTGAAAATCTACTGATTCTCAGGCTTTAACCTCTGTCGGGATTACTGCCCTACTTCGCGCAAAATCCATTTAATTCTATTAAATTCAAGAATTATCTATGTGGTTTAATATCAGCGCGTTACAAGATGTGTTATAGTTCGAACCAAGAAGGCGCAATCATACTAATTACAAATTATCACGCCAAAAACACGCCAAAAATTTGGTAGTATCCATTGTTTTCCCTACTTTTGCAAAAGGAATTAAAAAACAAGTAGGATATGGCACAAATAGAACAAAGAATATCAACAAAAGTCCAAAAGGATACAGGAATGTGCGCCGCGTTGGTGACCTCTTGACGTTAGGGCCAGGGAATATCATAGATGGTATTCTGGTGTATACACCACACAAGACAAAGGACAATGGCGAACAATCCA
>CAJOGK010000130.1 GCA_905234145.1 uncultured Prevotella sp.
CCCTTTTCACCAAAATCAACGATGTGAGTAATGGCTTTCTCATTCATCAGTTGGCGAGTCTTATTAAACTCTGGTGCATTGATAAGGCTCTTGGGTACTATCAGCGAAACCACATCACCAAGTTGTATCGCTTTCTCGATAAAGAACGAGAATATGTTGCTTGTGTCTGTGTTAACAACAGACTTCTTATAAGCGGACAACAAACTCCTGTCTTTTACTTTCATGTAGGGTGGATTACCTACCACGATATCGTATCTCTTGGGGAAAGGTTCCAAAAGAGTGTCCTTGTTGATGAAGTTCAGACGGACATTCTCAGGAAGAGGTATTGATTGCAAAATCTGCTGGAGCAATGCTATGCTGTCGGGGTTGATGTCGATAACATCAATATGCAGTTCAGCAACATTAGCATACTTCAGGAACAGGGATGGCAGGAAGTTGCCAACGCCCGTTGCAGGCTCAAGAATATGAAGAACCTTGGAATCAGGATAGTCTGGCAAGTTCTTTACGACAGAATAGCATATATCCTGTCGTGTATAATAGGCCGCAGTCTCTGTTCTTGCTCCGTTGGCATATTCAGCAATCTTTGCTAGACGCACGAAGCCCATCTTCTTATTCTTCTTGACATATTTCAGGAGAGTTTCAACATCTGTCAGATTGTTTTTCGCAATGATTTCGTTGGCATCCTGCTCAGTCAGTTCTTTCTCAGCAGCTTTTTCTTTTATCTTGTGGGCAATTTGCTGGAATATGATAGTAGGAACGGCTTCGCCCAAACTCTGACGGATATTTACATCCTCTTTCTTCAGATACCTCTGTTTTTCTTCCAAGGGCAGCGTATTCAGTTGCTGATATGGAATTGCACTCCATTCAAACTCCTTGGGTACAGACATCATCAACATAACCTCACGAATGGAGAATACACGGTTATCTGTAGGATGAACGGTATTCTGACTTGCGAGAATATCATTACGAGTGTGGACGCAAGGTGGCACCTTATCCCAATATTGGCGAGTATATTTGTCTCCGTTCTTTCTTTGGTTGAAAACTATCTTACCATCTTTTTCCCTGTGCGGAATACGATTAGGGTCTTCATTATCAAAAGCGGACTGCCCCTCCGTAATATTCTCTATCCACTCTTGCATATGAGGAGCATACGGACGGAATGTGTGATAGATATCTTGATTCCAAATTTCTCCCATATACGTCAGATGGGGCAGATGTCCTATTGTCTGTCGAAGAGTCTGCTCTTCCTGCCTGTCAGGGAATAACTCAAGTGGCGTAATCTCTTTCTGGTCTTTGCGAACACCAATAACAAGTGTCCTCGTTCTACTGCTGGGGTTGCCATAATCCTTGAAGTTGATGACCTTTGCTGCAATATTATAGTGTCCTGCTAAGTCTAACTCGATTGCTTCACGAATGGGTTTGTCTTGACCGTCAATATCAGTACATATAGACTTCATAAATGCTGGGACATTCTCAAAGACAAAGAAGCGGGGCATAATCTGCTGAATCAACTTGATGGATTCCACTACCAAAGAATTACGCTTCAGTTCATCGCCTTTTTTGTGATTGGCAACAGACATCCCCTGACAAGGTGGGGTTGCTATTACTACGTCCAACTCTTGCATGTTTCGTTGATTGTGCCAGGTCTGAATTTCGTTGAACACCTTATCTTGTGTTTCCTGTAGGGTAATGTCACCACAAATATAACCACTTTCGTAACGGCACTTGTGATTGTACTTCTGGACATTCAAACGACGTTCTATCAACTCCACCGTTGCAACACAATCATAATTCTCCTGTTTGAATCCGTAACATCCAATACCAGCACAACTAAATAAACTAACATATGTCATTCGTCTATTTAGCGGCATTGTTACTGCCTTTGGCTGCTGAACAATTTTTTCTAATGTAGTGTCTGTATATGTCTGCCAAATGTCGAGTCGTTGCTTCTTGTATTCAGGGAAAATATGCTTTATAAACTGCAACTCAAAAACAATACGTAGGTCGTTAGGGTCATTATCCAATTCGCCTTCACGACGAGAGCCAACACGAGCAATCTTAATCAAGTACAAATCCCTGATGCCGAAAAAATCCTGGTCACATTGCTTGCCGATGTAGGGTATGAAGTAATAGAGTTTGTTGAGTGCAACTGTAGATGGAAATCGTTTCCCAGAATAGTATTGCTTAGCTGTTCCATCCAAGAAATGCTCCATATTGTCTTTCTTGACATTGCAGACAAGAACATTCTGAGTCAAATCCAAATCATTCAAATCGATACTCTGACTTGAATTGTCGATGATTTGTTCTGGATATTCTGCTTGCAACTGAAACAGATCCAATTGCTGGGGCTGAAGTCGTAAGTTGGTCTTCGCCATATTTTGTCTGTTGACACGAAAAACCCCTTTCACCTTTGAAAGAAAAGCGCAAGGGGCTGTCGTGCCCAAAAGAAGCGACTGGAAACGCTGCAAGAAAAGCATAACAAGTCCCTCACGCTGTTCCGTGCGAGTACATTGCGTCTTTTCTGCTTCCTGATTTCCAGTTCTCTTTTGTCAGAAGCGAAATGATGCTCGTCAGTATGGTTTAGTCAGTTTCTCTTTACTGTCTTATTATTCTTTTGTACTGACAAGCACCTAAGTCAGATTGTATTTATTCCATTGATAACTACACACAAAAAACGTGGTGCTTAACATCTGTCTGTTCGACAATCTGGCCTACCACAGCCATAGAGATAAACAGACAGAGTAAACACCAACGCTGGAGTATATAGATACACCGTAAAGTGTGCCTGAGGCAATGAAGCCTCGCAGCACACTACGGAGATGCTAATACACACCCCGTGGAGTCACCTCTACAATGTTTTTGATCTCTTGTCGATGTGGTAGTTCGATTGTCCAAAAACAAAGCGTCAGTAACGCCTTTCAATATGTAGTGCCCCACCCTACAGCTCCATCCTCCTCAGAGGACATCTTAGCCACTATGGGCGGATAGCTGTTGCAAAGTTAGCAAATAAAATCAGGATTACAGACTATTTAGTGCAAAAAATCAATAAAAGTTCCCCAATTAGCCTCCAACTATTCTCCAACTGAACTCCAATCGAAGCCAAATTCTTATATCGGAGTCATCACATCATTTGCTCTTTTTATCTTGTTTTTATTTGCTATTTCAATTATTATTCGTACTTTTGCACCAAGATTTTTAAAATAATAG
>CAJOGK010000131.1 GCA_905234145.1 uncultured Prevotella sp.
TGTATCAGGGTACAAAAGAGAACGAGAATGAGAATAGCCAATATCGGCAGATTGTCTATCAGATTGCAGAAGATGTCAATTGTATCTCTTGGTTCTTCAATAAGAAGAATCTGAGAGTTCGCTGCTTAAGGGCCAGATATCATGATGAATCGCAAAACGACGACCTTAGCATACCCGATGACTGGCATATCACCGTCAAGACACTGGAGGATGACATTAACAGCGAAGTAGCACAGATGCGCGAAGAGTACGCTGATGACTATTTCCATGGTAAACGACCAATTGTATAAGTATGGCAGAGGTAAAACAAGATAAAATACAGGCCTTTCTTCAGTTGGCACGCGATGCTGTCAAGCAGAAAGACTTTGAAACCGCCACTGACCATCTTATCTCTGTCTTTCAGCAGGACAGAAACAACAGTGAGGCCTTTGGCATTATGGGTGACGTGGCTTTATCAAAGAAAGACCTCACCACAGCCGAAGGCTACTATTTCCGTCAACTTGAGTTTGCTCCACAAAGCTATGATGCCCACATAAACTTGGGACGGTTGTATTGGGAGCGTACAGAGTACGACAATGCCATCAATGAGTTTAAGACGGCCTTGCAGCAGGACCAGGAACACGCCCATGGCGACCCGTATCTGTATCTCGCATCCGTCTATCTGGGACTTGGACAATACGAAGAAGCATACGAATGGCTTTACAGGCTTGTCTTTGAGGTCAAAGCCGAACAGCCACAATCCGATAGGGATTTTTATAACCAGGCGTATTATGGTGTTTCCTTCACCATCTGCCAGAATATGTCTATAAACGAGCTTGACGACCTCATTGAGCAGATAGAATCCAAACATAACGTCAGCATAACGCCCCATCTCGTCGTTAATCCTGATGCTCCGCTGATGCCGTTCCGTAAGACAGACGAGCAGAGTTATGAGATTGACTATGATCTCGACTCCAACGACAAATGCTATGAGGTCCTGAGTTCATTGGTACTGTTGGACAACTATCTTGGAGGAGAGCATTTCGACTTTCATCATTTCTTGATGCCCACTGACAACGGAAAGGACGAATTTGCAGAAACGGTTAGGAATACGATGGCCCCAGACTCAACGCTGTCCTTGTCCGATTTGCTCGACTACCTGGTGTTGGATATACGAACCAGTTTGATTCGCATTTATACGGATGAAGCCATGCACAATACGCCTGAGTTCAAGAAATACCGCCCCATTCAATGGCTCGGTATGGGGAATGCCATCTCTCAATCATACGGCTACATCAAGAAGCTGGAGCGTATTCATGCGCCCCAACTTGTCATCTACGTCCACAGGGTGCTGTTGTACTTGAAGTCGGTACAACTTTATGAATACTTCAAGGCCTGCGACAAGAGGATTGATTTCCAGTCAGGATTCAACGAGCACAAGATGGGATGCGCCATCTATAACGGCCATGTGAATATGAAGGATTCGGCGAAGCGCCGGGACTGGTCAGCATTCTACCGTTCATTTATCAACCAGATCTGCCCTCCCCTCCGCTATTATGTAAAACTGGAAGAAATTTAGTTATAAAGGCACATACTTTAGAATGGCAAGCCATAACTATCAACCGCTACTGGCTCTGCATGGTCTTTCTCGCTATCAGCAATAAACTTTCTAATAATCTCTATAGCCTTCTGAATGTTATAGCACAACTCAAAAGCATCATTCTTCGCAAAGAAGTCTATTGAGGTCATAAGCCACTTATAGACTTCATCGTCCTCCAGCTTTTTCTCGTATGCTGCTATTCGATTAAACCAGTATTCTTCAAGACAGTCGAATTTATCCGTCGAACTAACAAGTCGGGATTTCTCAGGAGTAGTTAGGTCTTCTAATATTTCAGTAACATAATCTCTAACTTCTAAGTCTGGCTCATGCTTGGTCAATTCCTTAATCCAGTCAGAGGTCATCCATTTATATTCTTCTGAGATATGTTTAAATCCGTAATTTCGGTTACAATTCTTATCCATTACAATCTTTTTATCAAAACGGCTGCAAAGGTACGAATAAAAAGCAAAAATCAGCCATTTTCGATATTTTTTTTGAAAACGGCTTTGATGAAAATGAATCATAGTATTCAAGAATAATCTATTTTGCTTTCGAAACCTTTTTGCAAGAAATAAGCCCCAGCACGTTAAGAAGATGTACTGGGGCTTTCTGAGTATTACAATATGTTTTTAATCAACAAGTTCAAACCAAGGTCTCCATATAAACAACTTTAGTGGAGAAAAACTGCGAGGCGGCTTCCATCCCGGAAGCCATTCCTCATTCCGCTGAGGGCTTAAGGGTCCATCCGCAATAGTGGGTCAGGAAATCGATCTTTCCCCACGTCTTGATGCCGATGATGGCTCCCTTCGACACCTGCAAGGACTTTGCCGGAACATTCACCTTGCATACGCGGGCGACGCTCTTGACGGCATTGTCTTGGTTATGTCTCTTTGCCATTTTACAACAAGTTAATGAGTTAAAACATGATTAAAAACTACAGAGGAATG
>CAJOGK010000132.1 GCA_905234145.1 uncultured Prevotella sp.
GAAAGCCTCGTCTTCAGTCAGGTCGGCAAATGTGACAGGCTGGTAACCCAGTGCGGTGTTCATGGCCATGACAGCAGCACCACTCGTTAGTGAGAAGATCTTGGCATGCGGCCAACGGGTGCGGGCCAGGGTGAAGGTCATATCTTTGATTCGCTTTGCCACATGATGACCTCGGAAATCGGGATGTACGATCAGACCCGAGGTGGTGACATATTGCTGATTCTCCCATGTCTCAATGTAACTGAATCCCGCAAACCGGCCATCCTTTGTGAGGGCGATGACAGCCTTGGCTTCCATCATCTTCTTGGTCAGATATTCGTGGGTTCGTTTAGCAATACCTGTGCCGCGTACTTTTGCAGCTTCGGCAATCGTGTCTAAGATGGTATCCACATACACTTCGTGTTGCGGACCTGCCACCAAGACTTCAATGTCTATCTCTTGTTCCATTTCACTTTTAATTTTTCACTTCTCACTTTTAATTTCCACTTCTCACTTCATATTTGGCACTACATCGCTCAAAGCATTGATGACTTGCTGGTGTTTGATGCCTTCCTTGATCACGACAAAGATTGTGTCATCACCAGCTATCGTACCTAATATTTCAGGGATGTCACTATTGTCGATGTTCCATGCGATGGAGCTGGCATAACCTGGACGTGTCTTGATAATGCCAATATTACCAGAGAAGTTGATGCTTACGAAACCAGGCACTTTCATCATCTCGCGGATGCTGTTGGGAGTGCTCACACGTTTATACATCGTCTCATTTGGCAATACATAAACATAGTTGCCACTCATGGAGGCGGCCTTAGCTACTTTCAGTTGCTTCAGGTCACGGCTCAAGGTCGCCTGTGTCAGTTTGAAACCTTCTTTTTGCAAGGCGGAAAGCAGCTCGTCTTGGCTGCCCAGTTGCTGGCTCGATATAATGAGTCTCAGCGCCTCTAATCTATTGTTTTTAACTTTCATGCAGTATATTTATTCAAAAGTCGGGTGCAAAATTATACAAAATTCTGCACCCGACCAAATATTTCTGCATATTTTTGCAAATTTACTTGTTCATATCGAATCCAATGCGTACCCCATCGTATTTTTTGCTGAGGTCACTAATGGTCTGAAGGTCTTTATTGCCACTGAAAGCCGACACGGTCTGGAGAAGCGTCAGCAGTTTCTTCGCTTCAAACAGAATGGAGATTCCACCGACTTCTTTCTTGGCGTAACAGTTTACACTGAAGAACAGACTTTTCAGCGTAATCTTCTGGGTTGCTTCGTCGAAGGTGTACTGCCCGTTGAATGGTGTACCGGCAATCTTTGAAGAGAAAGTGCCGTCCTCTTTAAAAGAGATAAAAGTGTTCTCTGCAGAAAGACCTACCTGCTGATAGTAAGGCTGTACTTTCTCTTCAATCTGTACGGCAGCCATTTCACCACCAGCTTTTGCCAGCAGGTTCTCACTCGTAAATGCACAACCCGGTCCTTTGTACTTCCAGTCGCCTATCAGCTGCTGTGCTTTTACTTTGTCGAGACCGATTACACTTTTTATTGCGTTGGCGATACCTGTGCCGTTTGTCATGGCACTCATGACTTGCCCCATGTTACCACAGCTAACCATCACCAGACTAGCAAGCGCCAGCATTCCAATCTTAATTCTTTTCATTCTTCTAATATTTAATTAGGGTGCAAAGGTATATATTTTTCTATCAACAGCCATCGTTTTATCAGAAATTAACGTAGCAAGGTTGTTGCAAGGTCGTAGGAAGGTCGAAGCAAGGTCGATGGGAGGTGGAAGAAAAAAGGCATATTTGAGCCATCTCTTTATATAATATATAATAAGGTGTTAGTGTTTTTGCTTTTGACCTGTATCAAGAGGCGAAAAAATGTGGCATGAAATTAGAAAAAAAGACCGGAAAAGTTTTGTTAGTTCCGAAAATAGTCGTACCTTTGCACCCGCTTTCGAGAAATCGGGAGCTTAAAGAAAGAGTTCTTTGAAAGATTTACATAGACAGAAGTAGTACAAGAAGCGAGTACTTTTCGAAGTACTTGGGTTAGAAGAAACAAACCGTTTCAATTCTTGAATTTGGATAGTCGTTCTGAGCAGATACAAAATAAAACATATACAGTGGAGAGTTTGATCCTGGCTCAGGATGAACGCTAGCTACAGGCTTAACACATGCAAGTCGAGGGGCAGCATGATTCTAGCTTGCTAGAATCGATGGCGACCGGCGCACGGGTGAGTAACGCGTATCCAACCTTCCCTATAG
Source organism: uncultured Prevotella sp. (assembly GCA_905234145.1). Classification (GTDB taxonomy): domain Bacteria; phylum Bacteroidota; class Bacteroidia; order Bacteroidales; family Bacteroidaceae; genus Prevotella. Next base: position 2,256 of record CAJOGK010000132.1, read on the forward strand.
TAGAGGATAGCCCGGCGAAAGTCGGATTAATACTCTATGTTGTTCAATGCGGACATCTAAGTTGAACCAAAGGTTTACCGCTATAGGATGGGGATGCGTCTGATTAGGTAGCAGGCGGGGTAACGGCCCACCTGGCCTACGATCAGTAGGGGTTCTGAGAGGAAGGTCCCCCACATTGGAACTGAGACACGGTCCAAACTCCTACGGGAGGCAGCAGTGAGGAATATTGGTCAATGG
>CAJOGK010000133.1 GCA_905234145.1 uncultured Prevotella sp.
GCGGTGTCGGCAACCATGCTTCAAGAACAGCAGAAAAGGATGCCCACTGCCTCCACATCATTGCCGACAACTTTATTGGTGGTGTAGATATTAAGAATTGATGTCAGATGCAACAAAATTCAGAGTTGTAACGTCAAACAATAAAAAATAGTTATGAAGACAAAAGATTTTTCAAAGAAATTACTGGTGGCACTTACCTTGATGTTGGCTCTTGCAATGAATGCCAAAGCACAGAAGTCGACCCAAGACAAGCGAGTGATGGCGTTTCAGACGGTGATGGCCATGCACGACACCACCTACAAGAATCTGATCAAGGATGGGAAATACAAAGAGGCCATCGCTCCGCTGACCAAGCTCATCAACATCCTCGACACCACAACAATCTGTCAGGACACGGAGATTTCGCCCGAAATGATTAAAGCCGCAAAGGCCGATTATCTTTATGACCAGGCCTGCTGCTTTGCCCTGACGAGCCAAAAGAAACTGGCTTTGGCCACACTCGGGAAATCGGTGGATAGCGGCTATAAGCGCTACGACAACATGCTCAACGACAACGACCTTGCTTCGCTACGCAAGGACAAGAAATATCAGGCCCTGCTGTCCGAGGTAAAGGACCGCCAGCCGCTGAGCGTGCTCAAGAAATCGGCTCCATATGCCCAAGATACTGTGAAAATGGATACCCCTTTCCGCTATGAGTCGAAGGATTCGAAGTGTCTTAGCGTTGTTCGCGAATACTTTAAGCTTGACTCGGTGGCTGGTCAGGGTGACGAACTGTCGAAAATTATCAACCTGCTGCACTTTGCCCACGACAATATGCGCCACGACGGCGGCAATCGCGCCTTTGCTGAGATGGATGCCATCGACCTGTACAACTATTGTAAGACTACGGGCAAAGGCATCAACTGTCGCCAGCTGGCCATATCACTTTGCGAGATGTATCTCTCTATAGGCATCCCTGCCCGTTACGTTACCTGTATGCCTGCCGATCCACTCGACTATGAGTGCCACGTCATCAATACCGTCTGGTCGAGCCAACTGCAGAAGTGGCTTTATATCGACCCTACGATGGATGCCTGGGTGACGGACGAGGACGGCACGATGCTCAGCATTGCCGAGGTGCGCGAGCGACTCATTAAGGACCAACCACTGGTACTCTGCGAGACTGCCAACTGGAACCATGAGAGCCAGCAGACCAAGGAGTATTATCTGGGATATTACATGGCCAAGAATCTCTACTACTTTGTCTGCAAGAAATACAGTCGGTTCAACCCAGAGAGCGACTATCGCCCTAATCCTGCAGAGGAAGACATCCGCCTGATTCCCGTAGGCTTCGTCAACGACAACTGGAAGTGCGATACCACTAACGATCCCGATTTCTTCTGGGCAAAGCCTGAATGATATAGCTATAATGAAACAATACAGATACGTTAAGAGCAATGCCTTTACATCAGGCAACTCATTAGGTAATCCTGCGGCATGCATATTTACAGGACTAGAGGATTTGACTCCTGAGCAGATGCAGGCAATAGCTGCCGAACATAAGGGATTTGTGATGGAAGTCGTGTTTTGCAGTCAGTCGGAAGTGGCAGACTGTAAGCTTACCTATTATTCATCAGAGTGTGAGGTGGAGTTCTGTGGACATGGAACCATCGCCACCATGTATACAATGGTGAAGGAGACACCTGAACTGATAGACAAGCCTGTCATTACAGCCGAGACCAATCGCAAGGGAATCATCGAAGTGTTTAATGCCATCAAAGAAGAGGATGCCGTGTATATCACAGCTCCTGACCCTATAGAGCATCCGATGAATCTTTCAGTCGGACAAATCGAGGATGCACTCACTCTGCCTCATGGTGCCGTCCGCAATGATCTTCCAATCCGAATTATCGATGCAGGTTTGCGTACGCTCCTTGTTCCCATTACAGACTTCGATACCGAAATTTCTGTCTATCCAAACGAGCAGAGTCTGAAGACGTTCTGCGAGAGCAACGATATTGACATCATCCTTGTATTCTCCAAGCAGACGGCTGACACATCAACCTTTGCCCACACCAGAGTCTTTGCGCCCAAATTCGGCTATCTGGAAGACCCTGCAACAGGCTCTGGCAATATTGCTTTTGCCAACTACCTGCTGAGCGAAGGACTTTGGAAAGGTGAGCCAATCATGATAGAACAAGGTGGTAATAATCGTGTATTTAATTCCATAAAGCTCAAATGCCAGGATGGCAAGGTGCTGTTCGGTGGCAAGGCTACCAAGAAGATAGAAGGAGAGTATTATATATAATTCATAGTGATGAAAAGAATTGTTTTGGCTACGACTATCGCCCTTGCGTTTATATCAGCGAGTGGACAGGAGCAACAAGATAGCTTAAAATCTGTAAGCATGATGCAGGAGTTGCAGGAGGTTGTCGTGAAGGGCAACCTCCCCAATACCCGTCTGAAGGGCAATGCCATGATACCGCTATCAGATGCAGGCACACTGGGCGAGATGCTGGTAAAAGTGCCTGGCATGACGGGGACGGACGAGACACCCGAGGTGTTGGGAAAGGGCTCACCGCTTATCTATATCAACGGTCGACTGATGCGCGACAATAGCGAACTGAAGCGTCTGCGCAGCGAGGAAATCCGCGATGTAGAGGTGATCAACAATCCCGGTGCGCAGTATGACGCGACGGTGCGGGCCGTGGTGCGCATCCGTACTGTCCGTCAGCAGGGTGACGGCCTCAGTCTCGACCTCACGCTGTCCGATGAGCACGACTTGCGCTACGATTTCGACCGTCCGCAGGCAAAAGTAGGTGCTAACTATCGCAAGAATGGCGTTGATGTGTTTAGCTCTGTGTATTACTATCATCAGGACTATCGTCAGTACAGTACCATCGAGGATATCACCACAACGGATAAGGTATTCCGTCAATATGGCCCTTATACGATGACATGGAAGCACGATAACCTGACCTATACGGCTGGTGTGAACTGGCAGTTGTCGGACAATCACTCGCTGGGTGTTCGTGCCGATCTGACGCACCAGATGAACGGCAAGAATCAGGTGATTTACGATGAGGATGTGTTTGAGAATAATGCCCTTATCGACCACCTCTACTCTCACCAGACCAGCAAGGAGACGAAGCCATTGGGATGGCTCACCAACACCTATTATAATGGTAAGTTGGGCAAGCTGGACATCGACTTCAACTTCGATTTCATGAGGAATGGAACGGATACCGACCGCGAGAACGTGGAGCAAAGCCGTGTGGCTGACGATTTTGTCGTCAGCAAATCCGGCACCAGGAGCCGTCTCAATGCCACGAAGCTGGTGCTGTCATACCCCGTTTGGAAGGGTGAGATGGCAGCTGGTACTGAGATGACATTCGTGAATCGCAACAACACTTATTGGATTGACAAGGCCATAATTGCCAATTCGGATGCCGAAATCACAGAGAACAACGTGGCCGTCTTTGTCGAATACAGCTGCGATTTCAAGAAGTACGGCAGCGCCTCCGTAGGTCTACGATATGAGCATACGCTCCTGGATTATGATGATACCATCAATAAAGACGAAAAGATGCATCGCTCAATGGACGAGTGGTTCCCCACGGCATCCTACTCTGTGACCTTGGGCAAGGTGCAGACGG
>CAJOGK010000134.1 GCA_905234145.1 uncultured Prevotella sp.
TAGATTATAATATGCAGAAAATGAAACAGGACCACTCCTTCATGAAGCGATTGGAGAAAATCCGAAAGATTGCAGCAATATTCTAGAGTGAATCAGGGGGACTGGTCCCTGTTTCACGAAGGTAAGTTAAAGGCGGTAGAGATTGAGGAAAAAGAAACCGAAGAAATAACATATCAGATTTAGAATAGGATATGGATTATAATCTTAGTTACCCAAGCGTAACATATAGAAAGCGAGTGTTGCCTCAATTGCTACATAATGGCAGCGTGGTAGCTTTCAGGTCATGGCTGTATGACAGCCCCCGGACAGGTATTATTGTGATGGAATCTCCAGGTTGGATGCTGGCAGCGGTTAATCTCTACGAAGAAGAAGGCCGAATATGGTATTCTGACGAACTGCCTGAGAATATTGAACTGTATGAGGCCAATGAAGAAGAGACTCTCTGGGGATTAGCATATTACCTTGATTATTATTATACTGATAATGAGGAGTACAGGGGTGTTCATCCTCTTATAGCCTTTATTGACCACGAATGCCCTAAGAATGCCAGCAACAGTTGGGGTGCAGCCTCCCTCTGTGAAGATATGCTTACAAGAGTACCGGATATGTTTGACAAAGAAGAGTGGCCCGGTATAAAGAATAGTATAAGCCAACTCATTATGCAGACGAGCGGGCTACAATACGACCGCTTCCGTATTGAATACTATTGTTTCCTGATAGGTGTGCTTATGATTGCTGAGCATGAGCAAGATGTTTACAGGCGCAAAGAGATGATTCAATTGTTCAGGAAGAACTGGGGACAGTTGTCCTGGATGTATGGCATCGGTATAGGGCGCGTACTTGGCTCTGCGTTACACAACTTTACTGCTGTTATCAACCAAACGACTCAAAACAGGCGTAAGCATTATCTGCACCTGTATTTACCGCTTGCTGAGTATTTTATAGACAAGATCTGCAAGTATAATGACGACAAACGAGAAAAGTTGCAGGAAGCCATCAGGAAGGCAAAGGTAGTAGAGGCTCGTGAAAAGCAGGAACCCGACCTTGATGAACTTTATGGCATTCTGTTCCCCAAGCATTCTTTGGAGGCATTGTCCGCAAACCGTCCTGCAGCCACCATTGCAGAGATGCGTCAGGAGATGGCAGCCCAAGAGCAGAAGATATCATCACTGGAGAGTCGGTTGTCGGCAAGCATCTCCGACTTTAACCGCAGGTATGAGGCTCTGTTGCATTCTTTTGAGGCACTGGTTAAGGTATCCATCACATTTGATGAAATAAAGAAGGGCTTGAAGGAACTGTCTCGAACGACTGCTGAGGGTGTACTTGAAAAGTTATCAATAACACTTGCTGACAACAAAAGGTTTATGGATGAGTTACCCAAGTTGCGGGAGTTTGTGAAAGAGAACGATAAGCCCTCAGAGGTTCACAATCATTTCGAGAAAGAGAGCGGCTGCCAGGTGTTCAACGGCCCCGTATCAGGACAATTTAATAAGAAATAAAAATAAAAAGGTATGAAAGAAGAGAAACTCAATGGTGGTATCGTCAACCATTTTGAACCGGGTTCAAACCCTCAAGTATTCAATGGCCCGATTAGCGGTTGTGTGTTTGCGATGCCTGGTGCCAACGTCACACAGAATCCTGTTCAGCCGTCAACGGAACTTGACGAGCAGCAGCAAGACGTGGTTGAGAAACTGAAACCAATGTTCTATGGGCAGTTAGAAGATGCGAAGGCTTTCCTTGTGAGCATTCAAGGAATGAAGCCCACGCAGATAACCGACAAAGTAAACCAGTTGGTAAGCGAGAAAAAGATATCGGATATGTCGAAGCATCGCGATTTGTGGAAGGTGCTTCATGACTGCGGCATTTATGACAAATCGGAATCGAACTGGAACCAGCAGGTGAAATAATCAGCGCTAAAAACGCTCAAATATAGGGAATCGGCAATTGTCGATTCCTTTTTTTATGCCCTTACTTGTACAAAAACTTGTGCAGTACTCGTACAAACTTGTATTTACTTGTATATCAACTACTTACGAATAATTTTCCTTTTTAGTTCCAGAAAAACGGCGTACCTTTGCAACGTCTTCCGAGATATGCAGCCGATAAGTGAGCGGGCTATCCTTAGAGATGCGGGAGCAGATTACAACTATGTCACGTACACGTAACACTATCACAATGGCAAGAGGCACTATCGCTGAGAATGCACGTCGTCAGTTGTCGCTGATCAATCGGTGCCAGATGCCAAGAGGAATGAAGAGAGACTGGCGCTTCATGGGTCACAGAATCTAAAACCAATAGGATTCGGGCCCGAATCTCGAAAGAGAGAAAGGACAGTCAAAACAAACCACATTATTAATCTGGGCGAAGTGAGCTGAAGAAATCTCATGAGTTAAAGCTGGCCAGCGTTTCCAAAGGCTTCTTCACTCGCAAAAACCCA
>CAJOGK010000135.1 GCA_905234145.1 uncultured Prevotella sp.
GTATTCGCACAGTTCTCCTACGGCCAAAAGGAACTTTCAATTAAAGAAATGGAGGACTCTATGGCGCATGGCAATCTGAACATACAGGTTGATCTGGCTACGGAATATATCGTGGGCAATAAGGTAGAACAAAACCACGCCAAGGCTTACTCGCTAATACGTGATGCTGCCGAAAAGGACAACCGCTACGGTCAGTTAATGCTTGGTTTCTGCTACGAAGATGGCATTGGTGTAGAAAAGAATCTAAGCGAGTCGTTCAACTGGTTTACGCGTTCTGCAGAGCAGGGAAACGTTGTGGCACAATTCAAGATGAGTCAATTCTATGAGCAAGGTATTGAGGTAGAACGCGACCTGAAAAAAGCCTTTGAGTGGGTATCTAAATCAGCACAACAGTATCCTGTTGCTAAGTTGTCGCTGGCCAAATACTATTTTAACGGATGGGGCACTGATCCCGATAGAACTAAGGCAAAACAGCTATTGGATAGTTTGAAAACCGATGACGAACTGGGTGAAGCAGTCTCTCAATATTGTGACATCATAGAGCGAGGCGACACCATGACGGCCTATGAATTTCAGTTCCGTTGGATCCCAAGCATGCTCTTTGAGTGGGAAAAAGGCAATGTGGATGATACGCAACTTACCGATATTACCGCATGGAAATTAAATTTAGGCAGTATGTTTATCAGTCAATATGAGTGGGATTGGTCTGCAATTTCTGCGCAGGTGTATTCGCAACCTAACAATATTGATATTATCGTTTATAGAATGCCAGAACCCGAGAATCTTCCACTTTGTAGATATGTGGCTGCGGCATTGAATCGCAACCTGCACACGGTACGCTACTTCACACTCGAGCTTACTAATGGCATAGGAGATAAGGTTAGCGAAAAGAAACAGTGGATGTTCTGCGGTGTGGGTAGCGAATTTGCTCATCTCAATTATGGTTTTTTCAAAGGCGATGCTAACGAACAGGGATTTGTGGAGTGTATAAATAAGAAGTTATCGAAAGCAGGAAATGCAAATACTGAACCAGAAGTGATTCAGGCCATCAACGATAGTATCTGCGCCGAAGGTGCTGTGCTCTACACTGCCGAACGACTCAACTGGGTATCTACTGATTCTGTGTTGGCACGCTATCGTCATGAAGACTTGGGCGGAAACCTTATCTGGCAACCTACTGCCAGCACCTGGAGCGCCATCTTCTACGACAAAGAAAAGAAAAACTGCATATTTGAGTTGAAATTGAACACTAAGGGTGGTGCACACAGCCTATCATACGACATACGCCCACTAACTGAGGAGGAGCAGGTGCAGATAAAACTGAAACAAACCATGCTAGATAACGCCTTTGAAAAGTATGGCGACCAGATCAAGTACAACGATAAAATCGGTAACCCTAATTTTGACTTTGTGCGTATCAATGATTACTTAATTCGACTCTATGTACTTCAAGGCACAATACAGCCCAATACCATTCCATTTGGTAATGACTGTTCCATCGATTTTGATAATAGTGGCAATCCATTGTGCTTCCGAAAGTATCATCAATCGCTGATAGCTGTCAATACTGTTAATGACGAAGGTAAAAAAGTTATATCAGTTGTGCATAGTCATCTAGCAGATAATCCTTATATCACACCTACGGATGTATGCAATTTCCTCCTATACAGAGGTGAACTGGAAGAAAGTTACATTCTAAGTACAGCTTTAGGTGGTTACATTATTCATCATGCAGCAAATAACACTACCGAGTTTAAACCCACAGAAACAATAGGTAAACCATAATTGTATGACAACGGATATAATTAAAGTTGTTGCAACGCTGGCAATTTCTATAGTGTTTGATAGTTGCCATAATGTGCGTGAAACTGTAGAAGAAGCGGCTGTTCATGCCGATGTGAGTTATGATGTAAAAGAATCAGAAAAGGAAATTATCAGTGCAACCAATGACTTCTCCTTCAGATTATTTCAATATATAAGGAGAATAATTTAATAATATCTCCGTTAGGTGTGGTATATTCTCTTGAAATCATCGGTAACGGAGCAGACGGGGAAACAAGACAAAAGCTTCAACAGTATTTAGGGACAGACAAATATGACCAAGCCGACATAAATGCCCTGAGACGTAGAATGATGCTTTGCCATGCAAAAGTATCATTAGACGAATTCCTTGATACAAAGACTGCTTTTATGAAATCATCCAATTTATTCCTTTACCGTGATGAGCAGACAATAAAACAGGACTATATCCAAACAATCGGTCATGATTATTTTGCAGATTGTCTATCGTATCAGGATGAGGATGATGCCAAAAGCACTGTTGATACTTGGAATAAAGAAACTAATCATGGGGCTATCAAGGATATTCCGCTGGAATTTGATGATAATTCTGTTGCTTATCTCATCAATACTTTGCTGTTTAACGGGGCATGGATTCAGGAATTTTACGATGCTAAACCAGATACATTCTATGTAATGAGGTTCGGATTGTGGACATGATGAGTAAAACAGAAGAAGAAGGATGTTTTAGGTATATGCAGAATAATCAATATGCGATACTTCGCATGCCTTATGTCGGGAGTTTCTATATGGATGTGATATTACCAAACGAGAATCTGACTGTTGATAGTATGATAAAGCAGATGGATATGGAACAGTATAAGAGTAGCGCCAAAATACTTAAAAAGTATGATATCATAGATGTTCGCTTCCCAAAGTTCCGCTTAAAATCAGAGATTGATCTTAAGTATCTGTTGTCAGAGATGGGACTAACAGATATTTTTTCAAATAAAGCAGACTTCAGTTTAATGAGTGACTCCTCACTTTATATCAACAAGATGAAACAGAACATCGAGATTGATGTAGATGAAAAAGGTACTCATGTAGAGGCTATTACATCTACTTCTTTTGCCACATTAAGCGAATTGAGCAAACCCACAAAGGCAGAGTTTTATGCCAATCGCCCATTCGTCTATTTCATCCGCGACTATTTCGGTTCCATCTGCTTTGCGGGGGTATTCCGTGGATGTAAGTGATTTTATTAATGAGTACATAAGTTTAAATTGGTAAGATGGTAAACTTGTTACTTAACGTTTCTTTTGGCATTTTGATTCTTATGCCACAGGGATGGTTATTTATGATTCTAATAATGCTGTTGGAATCATTTATTTCATCAGAGTTGTTGTGTAAGCGTAAGTTTGATGGGCGTATCACTGCCACAGTCTTTTTCGCTAATTTTGTTAGCGGATTGTTTGGCATTATCATCACATTGATTCTTAATGGCGGATGGTGGTTGGTAGTCTGGTTCCCCTGGGTAAGCAGTCATGAGGTTGATTTTTCAATCCCCAATGAACTTACGGGTTTTATTATATACTACATTGTTGCTTTTGTCTTGTCAGTGGTTATAGAGTTATTGATTAACTACTCTATGTTAGGCAAAATCCATCCTGCAAAGAAAATATTCAGAACAACCTTGTTAGTAAATTTGGCCAGTTACTTTTTGGGAAGTATCATAATATATTCACTTGGTTTCTTATAAGATACGTAGTTATTCATCTTTTTCATCTTCTTCCAGCCTGCATATCCGGTGAGTCTCCTTGCGGGCCTCACGCCAGCGGGGGAAATACCTGTCCATGAGAGCATGGAATCGGGCATTATGGCTGGGTTCTAAGAGGTGGCACAGTTCATGAACCACGACATGCTCGACGCACCATTCCGGCAACAGTAGGAGGTAGGCAGAGATACAAATGCTACGGTCTTTCACGTTGCACTGGCCCCAGCGCGAGATGGTGGGCTTGTAATAGACGATGCTTGGTTTAACTCCCATTTCCTTGGCATGTTTTTCCATCATCGGTTCCACCAGCGCCTTCAACCGTTTCAATGCTTCGTCGGCTTGGGCGCGAGTGGTCAGTGGCAGTTTGTTGTAGAACTCTGCCCGCTGCTTCTGACGCTCATACGTCTTTTTTCTCGCCTGTTCAATCCAGTCCTTGTGCTCCTCGATGAACGCTATCACCTTCTCGCGGGGCATTCCGATAGGTGCCGACACATGCACATCGCCATTCTTTACGATGCGCATCGACAACCTGCTTGTCCGTCTGTATGTTACCTTGATTGCCATCTTTTCTTTTGTTATAACTCTGGCCACGGCTCAAATTCCAATTCCAGCTCAATCCATTGATTTTCTTCTTGTGGTGTGGCGTTCTTTTGATTGGAAACGCCCAAGCCTAACAGTCGGATGGGGTGGGAGTGGAACTCCACTTGCTGCATAAGCTGTTTGGCTAACGGCAGGATCTCATCTTTGGTGCGGAGGATGTGGTCAACGGTGATGCTTCGGGTGATTTGCTGGAAGTCCAGGAACTTTACCTTCAGCGTTAAGGTACGACCCTCAAAGGCGTTCTTTTCTATGCGCCTGACCAGTTCCAGCACCGTATGATACAGGTGGATGGTGACGGCGGCATTCTCGCTGATGTCCGACTCAAAGGTCTGTTCACAGCTGACACTCTTCCGCTCCCACTCAGAAATCACAGGCCGGTTATCGATGCCTCGCGAGAAATCGTAGAACACCTGTCCCATCTTGCCGAACTCCTGAGTCAGTCGGCTCAGCGACATGTTTCTCAGGTCAAGACCCGTGAAGATACCCATGCGGTGCATCTTCTCGGCAGTCTTCTGACCTACACCCCAGATTTTCTCTATCTTCAGTTGTGCGATGAAGTCCAAAGCTCTGTCTGGATGAATCACCGTCAGCCCGTCGGGTTTACGCCAGTCGGAGGCAATCTTCGCCAGGAACTTGCAGTAGCTCAC
>CAJOGK010000136.1 GCA_905234145.1 uncultured Prevotella sp.
ATGGCTCAGTGACTATAGTAACGATCTTATCGTTAAATCGAATGGCAATCTGGTGCGCTGGATGCACGTTACCCCTTGGAAACAGGATATCGAATCGTGCGATCGTGTAGGACTGATTCAGGCCATGCCTGCTGGAGATGCGGAAAAGGATGTGGAGGGCCCTCGCTGGCAACAGCGTACCGCTTTGATGCGCGATGCCATCATCTATAACCGCAACAATCCATCGATTCTTTTTTATGAGAGTGGCAATGAAAGTATCAGTCGCGAGCACATGTTAGAGATGAAGGCGATTCGCGATGCATACGATCCCTATGGTGGACGAGCCATAGGCTCTCGTGAGATGCTCGACATCAACGAGGCAGAATATGGTGGAGAGATGCTCTACATCAACAAGAGTAAGAAACACCCCATGTGGGCCATGGAATATTGTCGCGATGAGGGCTTGCGCAAATATTGGGACGAACAAAGTTACCCCTACCATAAAGAAGGAGACGGTCCGCTTTACCGAGGTAATCCTGCTACAGACTATAACCACAATATGGATGCATTTGCGGTAGAGATGGTACGTCGCTGGTACGACTACTATATAGAGCGTCCTGGTACTGGCACGCGTGTTTCTTCAGGTGGTGTAAAGATTGTATTCTCTGATACCAATACGCATCATCGTGGTGAGTCCAACTATCGCATGAGTGGTGTGACAGATGCCATGCGCATCCCCAAAGATGCCTTCTATGTACATCAGGTCATGTGGAACGGTTGGGTAGAGCCTGAGCATCAACAGACCTATATCATCGGCCATTGGAATTATCCTGCTGGAACAACCAAGAATATCTATGTCGTATCTACAGCAGATGAAGTTGAGCTGTTTGTAAATGGCAGGTCGTTAGGACATGGCAAACAAAGTTATCGTTTCCTCTATACTTTCGAGAATATCGCCTTCGAGCCTGGCAATCTTGAGGCTGTTGGTTCTGATGGTAGCAAATATAAGATAGAGACCGCAGGGGAACCTTATCAGTTGAAACTTTCAGCGATTGAGAATCCAGAAGGCATGAAAGCCGATGGTGCTGATATGGCACTCTTTGAGATAGAGGTACTCGACAAGCAAGGTCGTCGTTGTCCGCTTGATGATCGGATGATTTCTTTCAATCTCTGGGGTGAGGCCAAATGGATTGGTGGCATCGGCACTCGTGACAACAAGGCGATGCAGCGTCCTGATGATAATCGTCCTGCAGGTTTGCTGGATGCTGCCGCTACCAAGAACATATCAGATAACTATGTAGGACAGATGGCATTACCCGTAGAGTGCGGTGTCAATCGTGTATTGGTTCGCTCAACAACCAACGCTGGCGAGATTCACCTGTCTGCTTGTGCTGAAGGACTGAAACCTGCGTACATAGAAGTGAAAAGTGAAGCAGTGAACAGTGGAAAGTATTTGCCCTCATTGACTTTAAAGCCAAGACTCGATAGAGGCGAGACACCACTATCACCATCGTTTGAGGAAAAAGCACGTGAAATCGACATCGTTTCAGCCAAGGCTGGTTTTGATAGTGAACATGCAAACAATAGCTATGATGATAACGAGCTTTCTGAATGGAAGAACGATGGTCGTCCCTCTACGGCTTGGATTACTTATAAACTGGCAAAGAAAGCTGTGGTTGATGACATCTGCGTGAAACTGACAGGTTGGCGCTTAAGAAGTTATCCACTTGAAATCTATGCAGGCAAACAACTGATTTGGAGCGGTGAGACAGCACGCAGTTTAGGCTATGTTCATCTGAAACCCACAAAGGCCGTTCAAACCAATGAGATAACGATTCGCTTAAAAGGCGCTGGCAAGGATAAGGATGCCTTCGGTGGAATCGTTGAGGTGGCAGAACCTGCTGCTGGTGAACTCGACCTTTTCAAGGCCAAGAATGGTGGAGAGACAAAAAGTGAACTCCGTATAGTGGAAATAGAATTCCTGGAAAAGTTAAAGTGATGGGCTGATGCTCATCACTTTACTTTCTTATATTTACTTGATGCCATGCCAAAATGTTGTTTGAAACATTTATTGAAATAAGAGGCATCAGAAATGCCGACTTTAAAGCTTATTTCAGAAATGTTCAACTCCCCTTCTTCAAGCAGTTCTGTGGCAGTGCGCATACGTTCTGCTATCAGCATCTTGTTAGGCGACATACCTGTTAGCTCCTTTACCTTACCATAAAGCTTGGTGCGTCCCATGTGCATTATTTCTGCCATTTGGTCGATATTGAAATCCTCATCACCGATATGCTGACTAATAATGGCAATGACCTTCTCTTTAAACCGCTTATCTGCCTGAGAAGTCAGTATCCATGTACGTCCCTTATCATCTTTGATGCTGTCTACACGAACATTATCGAAAGGTTCTGTACCTGCAGGAATAATAAGATTGGTATTTGGGTTATA
>CAJOGK010000137.1 GCA_905234145.1 uncultured Prevotella sp.
GCCTTTGATGGTGAGGGTGTTGGCAGAGGCACTGGCCTTGGCTTTCTCTACGCCAGGCAGATCCTCGACGGCACGGACTACGGCTGCCTCGCAATGGCTGCAATGCATGTCCTCGACACGATAGACGGTCACGTCGGGGTCTAAGGGCTTTTGGGCGGTAAACTTGCTGAAAAACTTCATCATAAGAGCAAATATAATTAATAATGTTAATACTGTGGCGCAAACAATTTTAAACGGACTGGGTAGGGCGGATGTGCTCATGCAGCAAGCATCCTGAGCGGCAATAGTGAAGTCCCAGCCCGTAGCATTGAGTAGCAGACCAAAGAGGACAGCAAAGCCTACGATGGTCATCAGATAAATCGATGTAAAACGTCGTCCCATCGACTTATGAACCACGAGGATAGAGGCGAGATTTACCGCAGGCCCGGCCATCAGCATCACTAGTGCCGCTCCTGGCGAGAGTCCTTTCATCATCAGGGCTGCTGCCACGGGAATACTACCCGTCGAGCAGATATACATAGGTACGGCGATTACCAAGATTACCAGCATCTGCAACAGTGGTTGACTGCCGAAACTGAGGAAAAACTCATCAGGTACAGCTACCTGAATCAATGCTGCAACAACAAGTCCGATAAGAAGTCGCAGGCCTATGTCACGAAGCATATCATAATAGGCATACTTCAGTACACGCCAAATCCTGTTTCCGCTTTCTACTTGGCATGAAGCGGACACATCCTCCTTCACGTCATCCTCACGAACCAAACGGTTTATCAACAATCCTCCACAGACGCCCGTGACAAGTGCTGCCATAGGACGGATAATGGCAAAGCCCAGACCCATCAGCGAGAACGTAGCCAAGATGGAGTCGATGCCCGTCTGTGGTGTGGCAATGAGAAACGAAGCAATGGCTCCCTTCGAAGCCTTCTCGTTCCTCAGACCGATAGCCGTAGGAATAACACCACACGAACACAGCGGCAGGGGTACACCCAACAGCGCTGCCCATAGCACAGACAACTTGTTATTCCGCGAAAGATAGTTGACATAGAACTTCTGCGGCACGAATACGTGCAGCACGCCTGCGATGAAGAATCCCAGCAACAGGTAGGGAGCCATCTCGCAGACCACGTTCAAGAGCGATGTGAGGAAACCCTGTAAATCCATAACCATGCTGCAAAGGTACGAAAAAAAATGAATTATAATACCTAAAAGATATTATAATCTCTTTTTTGCCCTGAAGTATAACATGGCTCCTTCTACGTGGAAGTCGAGGATATCGTAGTAAGGCTCCAAACGCTGGCGCACATCATTGGCCGTGTCGAAGGGAGGCGTAAACCAGCCCATGCGGGTCATAACGGTCTTGGCAAGCCAGTCGGCTACCTTCTGTTCACCTGCAATGTAAAAGCAGGCCAATAGTTCGCCGTCTGGTTTTAATGTGCGTAGAATCTCAGAGTAAGCCTTGTCTTTGTTGGGGAATACATGCAGACCGTTCATACAGAGTACGTAGTCGAATGTATCTTCCTCGAAGGGCAATGCGCCCACATCGCCCTGCATGGTCTTGATATTGGTGATGCCTGCCCCACGAAATCTGTACTCAGCCTGCTCCAGCATATCCTGGCTATAGTCCAGACAAGTGAGGTCGGCCTGCTTCATCCGCTTGTATTTCTCAGTTGTAAATACTGCCGTACCAACAGGCACATCGAGCATCTTACCCTTGAAATCATCTGGAATCCAACTCAGTACCCTTCGGGCAATCTCGTTATCATCGACACCGCCCCAGAGCAACTTGAAATACAACTTACTCCACCATTTACCCTGTGTGATGGCATCATCATAGAAACTCTTGCTGAACTTGTACGAACTCTTAATTTTGTCTGCCATAATTCATATTCTTTCGTTTGACGGTACAAAGGTACGGTGAAGTCATCGCAACTGGGTTGCAAATTAAGGTTTTACTCCTAAAATCGTGGCATACGTTGGTTTCTTACGGTGGATTTCCGTTTGAGTTAAACCTGCTTCGTCAAGCAACTTTTTCAAATCCTCCGGCGAATAGGCTGTCATGCCCTCCACTACATTCGTCCACTTAGAATCGCTATCCACCACTTCTACCAAGATGGCGAACTTACCGC
>CAJOGK010000138.1 GCA_905234145.1 uncultured Prevotella sp.
GAGGTGAAAGGGAGGTAAGCCTTGTTCTGTGCTTTCAACGTAAGCAGGCTATGGCGCATGCGCTGACTCTTGGCCCAACTCTTTGCCTCGGTGCTGAAGCTATCAAGCAGGTGCAGGGCGGAATCGGGATTCTCATTAATAATTGAGTCGAGGGTATGCAACTCTGGGGTGTAGCCGTCTCCGCTACAGCCCGCAAAGAGCAACATCGCTCCCACAACTATGATTCCTATCAGTCTTTTCGCAATCATCGCTGCAAAGTTACAAAATTCTCGCGACATGACCAAATAAAACTCAGCGATTTCGTATAAGGTGACAGATCGGACAAGGCTCAATAGATCATAAAGCGTTGTGACAAAAAAATCGGGCTGATGTTTGGTCAGCCCGATTTTCATATGATGAGATGAGGATTACTTCTCGTCGAGGCGTGCGTCTCCCGCCAGTTCTGCTTGTGTTCCTTCTTGTTGTCTTTGTTGTCCATGTTGTCGTTTACTTCTCACTGCAAAGATACAAAAAAGCAGAAACATTTACCCCCCATATACCAGGGATATATGGAGGGTATAACCTATAAAAAGAATTCTGCGTCGTTCATTCCAAATGAGGCAGATAGGCCTGAAGATGACGGTAATTGAGGACCTTGATATTGGCTGTTGTATTCTCGAAATCACCTGTATAGACAATGAGCTTATTAGATATCGGGGTTTTAATCCATTCCGCAAGTTTTGAAATGGAATCTTCGAAAGACGAGTGGTAGGTCATTGACGACTTGACCTCGATAGCGGTGATCTCACCCTCCTCTTTCAGAAGGATGTCAACCTCGTTCTGGTTTGAATCGCGATAAAAATAAACGCCATCCAATAGTCCTCGATTGTAACGGTGCTTGATGACTTCCATCACAACATAGTTTTCAAAGATGGCCCCTCGCATCTTGTCACGCTCTAACTGCCGAGGACTTTCAATATCCAAGAGGAAGCAAGCCAGTCCAGGATCGTTAAAGTAGAGTTTCGGACTTTTGACCAAGCGTTTGGAAATGTTCTCGTAATATGGAGGCAGGAGGGTAACCAGATAGGAGGCCTGAAGAACAGACAGCCAACTGGTAACGGTTTTGCCATCGACTCCAAGCTGTCCGGCAATCTCAGATGCATTAAAAACAGACCCCACTCTGGCAGCACAGAGTTTCATGAACTTCATGAACTGCATCTGGTCTTTGATCTTTAGCAGGTCTCGGACATCGCGCTCCAAATAGGTCTTGACATAAGAAGGATAGAAGAGCCGTGCCTTATTCTTCTTAGCACAGATTGCCGGGTAAAGACCGCTATAGAGGAACTCATTTAATGACATCTCGCCCATGGTTGACTCACTTTCATGGTAGGTCATAGGCAACAACTCATATACGCCAGCCCTGCCAGGTAGCGACTCACTCAAGCTGTGAAGTAGTTCAAAGTTAGAACTGCCCGTGAGCAGGAACTGACAATCGGGATTGTCATCCACGATTCCCTGAATATATTCTAAAAGTTGTGGTACCTTCTGAACCTCATCGATAAACATTCCGCCGGGATGCTGATGGAGGAAAGCAACAGGATCATGCTCGGCAAATTCACGAACGTTGACGTCTTTCAAACTATACTTGGGTACATTGGGGAAGAGATACTTCAGGAGTGTGCTCTTGCCAGACTGCCGAGGGCCTGTAACGGAGATAACAGAGAAGTACTTGGCGGCCTCTCTAATGATGCCTTCCATTGTGCGGTTGAGGTATAAATTATTAGCCATATCTTATGCAAATTCGGAATTCGACTCCAAAATTACATAAAATAATGATAGTAACAAAGGTTTTCATTAGAAATATTGCTGCAATTAACATTATTAAATAAAATAGCCCCAAACATATATTTTTACCCCCCATATACCAAGGATATATGGAGGGTATAACCTGTTTAAAATCGCTTATTACAAGATGGCTTTCAGTTCATCTTGAAAGTCTAATGACCGTTTTCTGGTGAGTGCCAAGTTATAATCACTCCGCATATACTTCCTGTTCCATAGCGTTTCGAACACTTTC
>CAJOGK010000139.1 GCA_905234145.1 uncultured Prevotella sp.
AATGTTGTGAATGCTGCTGGTGTTTCACCGTCACAGGCTCCTGTTGAAGAAATTCTTCGTGTTGACCTCTATGGCACAAGTGTATTGTTGGAGGAGTTCGGCAAGGTGATTGCAGAGGGTGGCTCAGGTGTGATTATCTCGTCACAAAGCGGTCATCGTTTACCAGCCTTACCTCAGGAGCAGAACGAGGCTTTAGCAACGACTCCTGTTGACGAACTGTTAGATTTGCCATTCCTAAAGGAAATCAACGACACGCTGAAAGCATACCAATACTCGAAGCGTTGCAATGTGCTCCGCGTGATGTTCGAGGCTACTCGCTGGGGACGACGTGGTGCCACCATTAACTCAATCTCACCAGGTATCATCATCACGCCATTGGCAAACGATGAACTGCATGGCCCGCGCAAGGACGGCTATCTGAAGATGATTGAGGGCATGCCCGCCCGCCGTGCCGGAACACCCGACGAAGTGGGTGATATGGCAGAGTTCCTGATGTCCTCCCGTGGACGTTTTATCAGCGGTGCCGACTTTCTGATTGATGGTGGCTGCACAGCTTCCTATTGGTATGGAGATTTACAATACCTAAAGGCTACGCATTAGCGAGAGCAGAGTGAAACTCGTTTCAACTCTGCCGAGCGTGAGTAGGCTCGGATAGATCAGGGGACGGTTCTAGGTTGTTACGGGATAATTCAAAGAGTAGCAACAGATCAGAGAACCGTCCCCTGATCTATCAAATAGTACTTAGGAGAGTTGGACAGAAATAAGAAAACTGCCTGAAAATTTGGAACTTTCAGCTTTTTTATGTATTTTTGCCCACGAAAGATGAAAGATAATGTCAGACAACAGTTGTTTCGTAAGCTCAAGAAAGAGAATTGCTTCTGGTCTTACGATATCTCGAAAATGAAATCCATTTCCGATGAGGCACTGATTGAACATGTGATGCTTTATCTTGACATTGAAGACATCGATAAACTCTTTTCGCTTTTCGGCTTTAAAAAAGTAAAACGGGTTTGGCTGGATCGTGTGGCTCCTCAAGGTGAGATGTTCCGTCCTTTTAACATCCTCTATGCGTGGTATTATTTTGGTGCCAAACGGCCTGAAGCATACGTTAAGAGCATAGAGACTCGCCACATTAACAGAATAATGGCAGCTTGATGATGGAACGTTCGAAATCTTTGGCTCCTCATACTGGTAAGGTTTTTGAGATTATCTCCCAACTGGAATGTATAAAGCCTTATACGCTGGTTGGTGGAACGGCTTTGTCTTTGCAGATTGAGAAACGCCAAAGTGAGGATCTGGATTTTATGAAATGGTTGACAAAAAGGAACGAAAAACCTGAAGTTGACTGGCCCGCTATCAAAAAAGAACTGGAGAGCGTGGGTGAGATAAGAGAATACGAGGTTGGGAGTTTTGACTTCGTATCATTCAACTTTGAGGGGGTGAAGTTGTCTTTTTATGCAGCTCCTCGTAAGGCTGTCTCGTCTATGCAGAGGATTCCATACCTTAATAATTTGTTTATTGCCGATATGGAGTCGATTGGTGCGATGAAGATGGAAGCCATGCTGCGACGTTCGAAATTTCGTGATTATTATGATATCTATTCTATCTTAAAAGAGGGAAAGGATATTCAGAAGATGATAGATGCTGCGTTGGAGCATTCTGGTCACAAGTTGCGTACTCGTGGATTGTTGGCAATGCTTACCAATGGCAGCCGTTTTGTCAAAGAGAAGAGTTTCGAGGAACTTAACCCTGTCTATGATATCACTCCTTGCGATATTCAGGAGTATATCAAGCAGAAACTGCTTGAGAATAAGCAACCTAAATTTTAAGACAGCAGAGTCAATGCCTGCTTGATCCCATCCATCAAGGCCTGGTCGATAGATCAGGGGACGGTTCTAGGTTGTTAAGTAGATCAGGTAGATCAGGGGACGGTTCTCTGATTTGTTATAAAACATTAAAGGTTTACGAAGTATGCTGACATATTACAATAATTATGTACCTTTGGTGCAACTTAAAACAATTAATATGCCCAGACAAGCACCCACGTAATGCTGCGTGGCATTAACCGCCAAGACATCTTTGAGGATGATGAGGACTACATGAAGTTTCTGCAAAGTCTCCATCAGTTGGTCGAATGCTATGACGAGCGCGGCTACAGGGTACCGTCATTGTGCCATTTCTACGCCTATTGCCTAATGCCAAACCATGTTCATTTGCTAATTCAGGAAAAGACAGTAGCCATTGGCGAGATTGTTAAGCGTATCACCATATCGTACGCATACCATTTCAACAAGAAGTATCAGCGCAACGGTCATTTGTTCCAAGACCGATTCCGAAGTGAGCCGGTGGACGACATCGGCTATTTCAAGACGCTGTTGTGCTATATCCATCAGAACCCTGTTCATGCTGGGTTATCCGTAAACGTTGGCGAGTACCCATGGAGCAGTTGGCATGAGTTCGAGAAAAGAGGAGCGGTTATGG
>CAJOGK010000140.1 GCA_905234145.1 uncultured Prevotella sp.
CGCTCTGTAATGGGATAGCTGAGGCGGTTCCACGCCTTGTAACATTCCTGCTTATGGGGTGGTATCGGATAGTGGATTAACGTTTGGACGCCCTGCTCGGCCAAGAATTGCTGCAGTTCGTCACGCCTTTCGCAGAAAATGGGGAACTGGTGATAGACATTGTTCTCATCATTGATACGTTTGGGGAGCGTGATTAGTGGATTCTTAATATGCTCGTAGTAGAAGGCAGCCAACTGCTGGCGCTTTCTATTGTCTTCGTCCAGATACTTCAGTTTGACATCCAGTACGGCTGCATCTGTCTCTGCCATACGACTGTTCATGCCCACGTATTTGAAAACGTACTTCTTCTGACTGCCATAATTGGCCAGCGCACGGATAACAGAGGCCAGTTCTGCATCGTTGGTGGTCACTGCGCCTGCATCTCCCAATGCACCCAGGTTCTTTCCTGGATAAAACGAGTGGGCTGCAGCATCACCCAGTGCTCCTGTCTTCGTAAAACCTGAATCCTGGAACTTGAATCCACACCCATGACTTTGGGCACAGTCCTCCATCAACTTCAGACCATGTCGCTTGCATATATCCCTTAACTTTTCGTTATAGGCTATACGTCCATAGAGATGGACGGTCATCACGCCCTTCGTTTTCGGTGTAATGTGTTGCTCTATCTGGTCAATATCTATCTCCAGATGCTCAAAGGTGGGCTCTACCAAGACAGGAACAAGATTATTTTCAGTGATGGCTAGGATGGTGGCTATATACGTATTCGCAGGGACTATAATCTCATCGCCCTCCTGCATCACGCCCATCTCCTTATACCCTCGGAGAATGAGTTTCAGCGCATCCAAGCCATTGGCCACAGCTACACAATGTGCTGTGCCGATATATTTTGCATAATCGGCTTCAAACTGCTGGTTTTCCTTGCCCTGAAGGAACCAACCAGACTCTACAACCCGATTGATTGCAGCCTTGATTTCATCACCGTGCATCATGGTGATGGCTTGAAGATCCAAGAATTTTATCACTTTCCATGAAGATAGAGATGATTTTAACGAACTTAACCTATATACACACTTTTCCCTTGTCCTGTTTACTATGTAAACGGACATGGGCAAGAAATGCATAAAAGGGTATAGTTCAGCAAATTACCACCTCTACACGAGGGAACAAATCCCGTAGATTTCCTAGAAATGCATACTATATCGGGTACAAAGATATTAAAAAAATCTTGAATAATGTATGTTTTTGCAGAAAATTTTAAGATTTGAGATAAGGGGTACAAAAAATGAGTTTTTGACTTTGGTGATGCGTCACCCTATTTGCACGCGCAAGTTAATCAATTTTGGTAATTTCGAATGTACTGGTCATTGAAAAAAAACACTTTTTCTTTGTCTATTTCATAGACTTTTTATACTTTTGTCGCAGATTTCACATACTCTACCCAAGGTGTACCTAAGGTGTACCCAAGGTGTAGCCAAGGTGTACCCAAGGTCAAAAGGATGACATTACCTTGGGTAGTATCCGACTACTGCTTGGATAGAGTATGGATAGAGTGAAGAAATAAGTCTGTTGGGAATAATTAAATATTGTAGAAACTAATCATATAACAGTTATGGTAAAAATCAAACAAGTCGGCTTAGGCCGGATGGCATCAGGAACAATTGATGGCATCACGTATGTAACTCGCGGGGATGTTACCTTTGCGCGTTCCACGCCCACTATGCCCGCATACGTCTATACCACGCCAGCGGCCAAAAAACGTCGTGCCATCTTTAATATGATTCAGATGCATTTAAAAGAGCTCTGGGGATGTTGGCAGAGGAAATGGTGGCTGGAAAGGATGTTACCATCACTGATGTTGAGGAGGCCATCACCGCCTATGCTGCCGCTCATCCCGGTGAGATTTGTATTGCATGCCTCAAAGGCTACAAGGAGTTGTTTCTAAGCGGTCCTTGGCCTGACACCATTACTCTTCATGCTGTCAAGGGCAAAAACACGATCGTTATCACCGTTATGTAGCATCTCTAAAAAACTAATGCTACTTGAAGATAGCGACAAGAAGAGCAGAGAAGGACACCAGTGAGGTTGTTAGAGGTATTATCAAACTAGTTAGCAGATTACCCTGCTGCTTTTTGACAATGCTAGGCTCCACATAAATCATATCGTTCTGCTGAAGGTAGAAATAGGGAGAGTTCATGATGTTAGCATCACTCAAATCGAGCATGTGCAATTCGCGGGTACCATCGGCATTCTCACGGAAGAGCTTGACACGATCGCGATGAGCATAGACAGTCATGTCACCTGCCATTGCCAGCGCTTCATAGATATTAATCTTCTCAACCTGAATGCTGCCAGGACTACCAACCTCACCCAAAACAGTAATGGTATAGTTGGCCTGACGAACCGTGACAACAGGTTCTTCAGATGCAGCCATATAGGGACGAATCTTTTCCAGAATCATATTCTCACACTCTTCCTTGGTAAGTCCTGTCACCTTGATGCGGCCCAAGACAGGGAAGTTGATAGTGCCATCATTGCTGACCAGATAGTTCTGCGAACCACCTCCAGAGGTTGAGGAAGAGCCCTGCCCTGCACTGGTTACAGAGACTGTGGACATATTGAATGGTGCAGAGGCCTCCGGACTGATGGTATAGACCTTGATATCCAATTGGTCCTTGGGCATAATACGGGCATCGTAGAAAGCACTTTGTTTATTCAAATCAACCTTATCAGCTCCTTGGAAGTATGCAAACTTCTTGACAGAACAGGAAGAGAACAGTAGCACAAAGGAGAGCAATGTCAACGCATTGCGATAAAGGTACTTATACTTTTTCTTAGTCATATCTATAGCATTAAAAATCATCATCTTATCAGGTAAACGATTAAGTTTATCCAAGTTCTTTACATCAGACTTAGGGGTATGATCTGCCTTGAGCACGAAACAGGTAGCATCTGCCTGCGTAGCAATCTGATAGGTATCGCTGCAGCCTTCCAAGGCTGGCGTATCAATAATCACGTAATCATATTGCGATTTCAGGATATCCAATAATTGGATAAGACTATTACGAGCCAGAAGGTCAGAAGGATGCACCTGACCAGATTTGCCTGCCAGCAAGACATCAAAGCCATCAGCCTTCATGATTTGTGACTGGACATCTGAGGCTGTTAAGTGACCATTGTTCAACAGCTCAGATATGCCTGACTTATCTGTGATAGAAAGCGCCTTGGCTACTCCTGGACGACGAAGATTTAGGTCGCAAAGAATCACTTTCTTGTCTAATCGAGCTAGTCCTTCTGCCAAGTGGACGGCATTAAAGGTTTTACCATCGCCTACTGCATTAGAGGTGACCAAAATGATTTTCTGGTTTTCCTTTAAATGTAGAAGCAGGTTGGTACGAAGGGTACGAAGGGCTTCTTCGTTGTTAACATTGGGAACCTCACCGACAATCGGGAACTTGGTGGACTTTTCCAAATCATTTCGCGTCTCAACCTTATTCTTCAGGAAGAACAGCAATAAAATGGCAAAGAACGGTATGGCAATACCCATTACCAATGCTATCAACAGGACAAAATTGCGCTTTGGCAGGTCGCTGCCGCCATTAACCTGGACTTTCTCAATTAATTTTCCTTTATTGGTAGCATCTATACGATTCAGCGCCAATTCTTCGCGTTTCTGCAGCATCACGATATAGACCCCTTGTTTGATTTCACGAAGACGCTCAATATCTGTAAAAACACGTTCGATACGAGGAGCACTGCCTATACGTTCCATCGCCTTCTTATATTCACGCTCAATATTCTGACGCTGAATAACCATAGCTTGTCGGGTGCGCGACAACTCTGTCAGAAGGGTTGGGCGCAACTCCTCTATCAACTCCGTGACACGCTGCACCTGATGTGCCTTCTCGCTCATGCTCTTCATCAGCTCTTTGCGCTGAAAAGCTAAGGTGTTATGACGGTTCAGCGCCTGACCACCACCAGCAGAGCTCATGCCACCACCATAATTACCGCTATAGCTCATACCACCACTTACAACGGGAATGACCTCGTAAATATTGGCAGGATTCTGAGCAAATTCATTCATATAGTCTTGTAACTGGAGTTGGATACCAATCTGGATAAGCTGCTGCTCATACTGATTTTTATTCTCCAATGCCTCACTGGCATCAGCTTCAGGTGCAGTAATCTGGTATTTCTCCTTAGAATGCTGAAAGGCATCGTCGCTAATACCCAACTCCACATTGATCTTGGCCAAACGATCGTTGACAAACTGATCAGTTATTCTGTTCGTCGACATCCTTTCTGCCTTGACGATTGTATAATTCGACCAAACGGGTAATGAAGTCCATACCACGAAGCATGCTCTCGTCTCTCAACGTCAGATTGAGCAAATTAGACACGCCTTTCTTGGGTGGTTCCGCAACCATACGGGAAACAAAACCTTTGGCTACAATCACTGGAGGAGCGATGGTGGCTTTTATCTCGAAACCTTTTGCATAAGTCTTGCGCTGAGAGGCAGTAAGCTGATCATTGTCAGCTATCTTAACAGTACCAACCTCCGTTCTGAAAGCGACAGGAAGGGCGGTAAAGCGCTTAGAGAAGGATTTGCCATCGGCAGCACCTTGCACCTGATAGCCCTTATCGTCTCTGCTGATGGTCATGCTGACCTGATGATAGTTCAAAGGCAGTTCACGATCCATCCAAAGCAGGTGGGTTCTGTCAAGGGTTACCACA
>CAJOGK010000141.1:0-721 GCA_905234145.1 uncultured Prevotella sp.
TCGTTGGTATGCAGAATAACCAACTGCTTATGCTTCTTGGCCTGACCTGCCAAAGAAACCATCATCATTAATAGGAAACAGATATATCTAATCATAATTTCTAATTACTAATTACTAATTTCTAATTATTTCACCGTTACACGTCCTTCTATCTCGGAATCGACTTCCCTACCCTGCTTTGCCATCTCACGGAAATAGTTCATGATGATGAAACGGGTGTTATTGCTGGCATCCTTTGGAGCATTGACATCATGTCCATTCTTGAATGCTTCCAGTTTGTCAGTACCTCCCAACAGATAATCGATGGTGGTAACGCGATACTCCTTCTGTGGGTCTACAGGCTCGCCATTGATGGTGGCACTAACCAGCTGACCATCCTTTGTGATGACCAAGCGAACAGAATGGCTGAGACCTTCGCCACCAACAACTGCTATCTGCGAGCACTGTAGCACCACTCAAAGTGGTAAAGGCTATTTTGTTCTCAAAAGGGGCCACATCCAACACATCGCCATAGGTTACATCGCCTTTAGGCAAATCGGCTCGAACACCACCCATGTTGTAAACACCGAAGTCGGGCTTCTCATTATAATCCTTGGCTGCCCATACCAGGATGTCTGCCAATAGGTTGGACAGTGTTCCTTCAGGGCGCTTTGCCGTCATATACTTGGCAGAACGACCCACAACTGGACCCATGACACTGTCGACAATGTGTTTGTAAGGT
>CAJOGK010000141.1:821-2731 GCA_905234145.1 uncultured Prevotella sp.
AAGGGCATCAGCGCTAAAAAAACTATCTTCTTCATAATATTAATAGGTTTTGTGTGCAAAGATACAATTTTTTAATTAGAAATTAGTAATTAGGAATTAGAAATTATGATTACTATATCGCTTATTAGTTAAATAATGTTATTTTTGGCTTGTTTTGCACCAGAACATATCATAATTTCTCATTTCTCATTTCTCATTTCTCATTTTTTTCGTACCTTTGCACCCGCTTTTCGGCGTAATCGCTGGCAGGAAGTATCGAGTTGCCTGTTATGTTGCGTTGGAACGATAACAACAATTTTAAACGTTTAAAAGAAAAATGGATTTAATTAAAGTTGCTGAAGAAGCATTTGCAACCGGCAAACAGCACCCCAGTTTCAAGGCTGGTGACACTGTAACTGTCGCTTACAAAATTATCGAGGGTTCAAAGGAGCGTATCCAGCTCTTCCGTGGCGTAGTTATCAAGATTAGCGGCCATCAGGAGAAGAAGCGCTTCACAGTTCGCAAGATGTCAGGTACCGTAGGTGTAGAGCGTATCTTCCCTCTGGAGTCTCCTAACATCGAGAGCATCGAAGTGAACAAGGTTGGTAAGGTTCGCCGCGCTAAGCTTTACTATCTGCGCAAGCTCACTGGTAAGGCTGCTCGCATCAAGGAGAAGCGTAGCGGTTTTGCTGGTAAGGAGTAATGCCAACCAGACAGGACATATTCCAGCGAGCAGAAGTGCTGCTGGGACAATCGACAATGGAGATGATGGCTCGCAAGCGGGTCATCATCTTTGGTATTGGCGGTGTAGGGTCGTGGTGTGCCGAAGCATTAGTGCGAACAGGTATCCAGCATCTCACCATTGTCGACTTCGACCGCGTGGACGTCACCAATGTCAATCGCCAGTTGATGGCTACCAGCAAGACCATCGGAGAGGTAAAGGTAGAAGCTCTGCGCAAACGTCTGCTTACCATCAACCCTGAAGCAGAGATTACCGTCATCGCAGAGACATTCAGCGCAGAAAGTGCTTCTAAGTTCAGTTTAGAGGAATACGACTACATTATCGATGCCATTGACTCGCTGAAAGACAAGGCACTATTGATTCTCATGGCTTGTCAGACCAAAGCCAAATTCTTTTCATCGATGGGAGCAGCCCTTAAGCTAGACCCCACCCGCATACAGGTTGCTGAATTCTGGAAAGTCAAGGGCGATCCGTTGGCACGCGCCTTGCGCAATCGTTTCAAAAAGGAGAAGACTTTCCCTCGTCATAAATTCCTGTGTGTGTTCAGCGATGAGACACCGCAGTCGAAAGGCGAGGGCAAGGGATCATTGGTTCACATCACAGCCGTTTTTGGCATGATGCTGGCAGGACTTGTCATTCAGGATATATCGAACGTCGAGCGTTAATTTTTCTCCTTATTATCCTTATCTGAGTGATGACCACCATAGATGGTTTCACCTCCCAAATCCCCATGCAAGGTTTCTTGGAAGGAATCCCAATCCTGAAAACCTGCCAATAACGAAAGGCGGTCGAGCGTCTTTTTGTCAGGCTTGTGTAGCAATTCTTTCTCCACTGCCTCTAATAGCTTCCGCAGTGCATGTCTCTTTTTCTCCATAACGGATGCAAAGTTACGAAATAATTGATAATTGACAATTAATAATTGATATTTTTTTCGTAACTTTGGAAGAATTCTCAGCTTTTCTTTGTTTAAAGGCAGCTTGGAGGATTGAGGAAAAACTGGGTTACGAATTGGAGACCGTACTCAATTCCGCATTCTACTATAAACTGCATCAAAGAACACCCGATAATGAGCCATCAGCCGTTTTATGACTCATCATCGGGTGCAAAGTTACGAATAAGTGAGCAAAATACCAAATTTATTTGAGTATTTTCGAACGTGAGTAACTTCGAGACATCGTCTCAAAGGTAA
>CAJOGK010000142.1:0-845 GCA_905234145.1 uncultured Prevotella sp.
TGTATTCTGCGGAATCTGTGGTCTTAAAATAATTCGTGAAATCCGTTGTTTTTTTAAAATTCGTTTCATTCGTGAAATTCGTGGTCTTATTAAATTTAAGTAGTAATGGTAAAGTTCAGTAAGTCAACCGTAAGTAAAGTCATTAAGTTCCTGGTGGCTGTAGGGTCACTGGTAGTGTCAACGTTCTTTGTACAGGCATGCGCAGCATAACCCTGTTAGTAATCCACTGTTCTGCAGTAAAGCCCGACCAGATGAGTTCTGCCGCTCAGATAGATACGTGGCATCGCCAACGAGGTTTCCACCTCGGCATCGGCTACCACTACGTGATCCGTCGTAACGGAGCGATTGAGCCAGGCCGTCCTGAGTACATGGTCGGTGCCCACTGCAAGAACCAACCACAATGCCCACTCGATAGGCATCTGTTATGAGGGTGGGCTTGATATCAGAGGCAGACCGGCCGACACGCGTACCGAGGCGCAGAAGGTTGCCATGCGGCGACTGCTCGAAGACCTGCACAGGCGTTACCCCCGCGCTGTGATCGTAGGCCACCACGACTTGAATCCCCATAAGGCGTGCCCCTGCATCGAGAACGTCGCCCGCGAATATGCCGACCTGCAGCCAAAGTAAAAAAGATGGTATGTCAGGGCGCAAAGGGAATTGAAACCTTTGCGCCCTTTAATCTTGGGGTCAGGTCTAGTGGGATACGAAAAAGGGGCGATTTGTTAATTTTTCATTGAGAAAGGATTTATTCTACTTCATGTAGGGGTTATACTTCAGCTCGTCGCCGATGGTGGTGACGGGGCCGTGGCCACAATAAACGGTGGTATCGGAAGGTAGAGGAGCCA
>CAJOGK010000142.1:881-3229 GCA_905234145.1 uncultured Prevotella sp.
GCGGCCTACACTCATGCGAAACAACGTGTCGCCGCTGAACAAAACCTTCTCTTGAGCACAATAAAACGATACGCCGCCAGGGGTATGACCAGGGGTGGGAAGAATGGTAAACGTATGTGAACCAAACTTCACCACCTCTTCTTTTGTGAAGTAATGTCCCACTTCGGGATATTTACGATTAAGCGCAATACCCATCATTTCTATAAACTGCTTAGGCAGATCACTAATCAGGAAATCATCGTCGGCCATAATTTCAGGCTTCAAACCAAAGTGCTCAAAAATAGTGTCGATACCAAAGTTATGGTCGAAGTGGCCATGGGTACACAGCAGATGAACGGGCTTGAGCTTTTGCTGTTTGATATAGTCGACGATAGCTTGTCGCTCTTCTGGGAAGAAGGCACCGCAATCGATGATGACACACTCTAACGAGTCGTCGCTTACCACATAGGTGTTTTCTTGAAGGGGATTGAAAACAAAAGTCTTAATGTTAAGCATAGGCACTTATACGGGTAGATAAATAACGTACTTCTGACGGAACCACTCATCATCGAAATACTGATGAATATCAGCAGTTTGCACGAATCGCTTAAAGGGTTGCAGCTCGGCATCGAGTGCTCCGCCCTTCAGACAGAGAATACCATTGGGCAAGGCATTATGCTGTTGGCGCGAGGTACAAATCAGGGAGGGGCATCACTGCCCGGCTTACCACGAAATCATACTGCCCCTTTTCATCTTCGCCACGCAGGTGCTCAGGCTGACAATTCTTCAGTCCGATGGCATTGCTTACCTCTTGCGCCACACGAATTTTCTTGCCCGTACCGTCTATTAGCTTAAAACTACACTCAGGGAACATGATGGCCAAGGGGATGCCAGGGAATCCGCCGCCCGTACCGAAATCGAGAATCTTCGTACCTGGCACAAAGCGATAATAGCGGGCGATGGCCAGAGAGTGGAGCACGTGGTGAAGATAGAGCTGATCGATATCCTTACGCGAAATGACATTGATCTTGGCATTCCAGTCGCGATAGAGGGCATCGAGCATACTGAATTGCTCTAGCTGCCGCGCTGTAAGCTGTGGGAAGTATTTCTGGATAATGCTATGTGGCATAAGTGGAATCTATAAATGTTGGAACGATGACCTAAGTAGCGGTTGCAATTGTTGGTAGCTGAAAATAATCTCAGTAGAGCCTTTCTCCATGGGCGCTATCTCGGAAGGATTAAACACGAACGTGATGTTATCGGACCCCAACAGGAAATTCTCGGGCACGTACATCTGCATATTTTTGAGATAGCCCAATGCACGGAGCTCATTCATATTCTCTACTTCCATCTTTTGCATTAGTGCAGTAAGCAGCATCTTGGTGAGTCGTGGCTTGTAGCCTTTGGCGAAGATGCTATCGGCTTCAAGTTGGTAGCCCGTGGCCTTGTCGAAGTTCATAATGATGTGCTGATTGCTCTCGATGGCATTACCCTCATAACAATTCAGATTGATGATGTAATTGATGAAGGGGCCATTGCCCTGATCGACATCGGTAGTTACCACATAGTGGTAATCATACCATTCGCGACGTTCGGGGTTATTACGATCCTGATTATACAGGGGCGTCAGGTCTGCGATATAATCCTCGTGGAAATTCTTGATAAAGCGCTCGCAGGCGATAGGCATCACCTCGCCATAGAAATTAAACAGGTCGCTGATAATCGTAGAATTCAGCCTACGACCAGGCTCGCCATCTTCATCGCTGGCATAATACATGTCAAGGAAGACGGTACACTTGGGAGAATCCTTCTCGTTGTTAAGAGGAATCGTCTTTTCCATCTTTACACGCTTGAACGTCATGACTTCGTCGGCTTCCGACTTACCATCGCGACAACTGGACATCAGCAGCAAAAGAAGCGAGAAAATAGCTATTTTTGAATGATTCATATTGACCAATCTCATATTTTTCTGTGCAAATTTACACTAAAAATGCGAAAAAATCAAATATCTCGGGCAAAATTATTAATTTTGCAGCCAAATTTCTAATTATGCAGGAAAAGAAACTAAAAGCGGCGCTGTTTGATTTGGACGGTGTGGTATTCGACACCGAGCCTCAATATTCTGTATTTTGGGGACAGATATGCCGCCAATATCACCCTGAGCACCCAGGTTTGGAAAACGAGATTAAGGGTCAGACACTGGTGCAGATTTACGACCGCTGGTTTAGTGGGCCGCTGGAGAAAGAGCAACCTGAAATCACCAGGCGACTGGATGCTTACGAGCAACAGATGCATTACGACTTTATTGACGGATTGTTGGCACTGATAACTGACCTGAAGGCACATGGCGTGAAAACGGCTGTGGTGAC
>CAJOGK010000143.1 GCA_905234145.1 uncultured Prevotella sp.
GATGAGCAAATAAAAAGCATTCGTTTGTATTTTAGAGTATATGAGAGAGAGGGACTGTCCTGCAAGGGGCTGTTCCTCTCTTCCCGTTTGTTGTATTTTACACCAAATCCTCGCTGAAGACTCCCGTGAATGAAAGAAGCGGTGAGGAGGCTTAAAAGGGATAAAGTAAAGAAAACTGACAAATTCGGACGATTCCTGCTTTAAGATGTCGTTTGAACACCTTGAATGGTGGTTGAATGGTGGTTGAATGGTAGTTGAATGGTGCATGAAGAGAGCAGGGAGGTAAGAAAATTTGACAGATTTGGTGAAATAGATAAATGGGTACAGTAAAAAATAGTTAAAATATAGCGCGTTTCTTTGGTCATTTGGAAAAGACTTCTTATCTTTGCCATGTCATTGTGACACAGTTAACATAAGTCTAACTATAAAAGACCAAGAAATGAAAAAAAGTAATTTAAAGATTGTAGCCCTTAGTGGCATGGCGCTTTTTGTGAGCGCAGTGGTAAGTCTCAGCAGTTGTTCCGCAGACGCTGAGGAAGTGATGAACAATTCAAGCCAGTTGTCTGGCCCTTGTGCTTCGGTGCGGGTGCATGTTAGTGATTTCTCCATCTCTGTGGAGGAATTCTCCGAAGGCCGCACGCGTGCAGTGCAGGATGTGGCTGATTATACTAATGTTAATGCCGTTGATTTGGCCTTTTACGACGGTGATACGGAGATCCTCAAGGCTACTCAGGTAAAAGATGATGACACCTATACCACGTTTGGTGAGTTTGATTGCAGCCTACCCTTAGGCACCTACACTATGGTGGTAGTTGGCCGTAGATTATTCGATGGCGATGCCTTTACGCTGACCAGTCCGACTGAGGCTGGGTATACCAGTGGTTTTGCCCGTGAGACGTTTTGTGCCACTCAGAGTGTTACGGTAACAGCGGCCGGTGCTAATGTAAGTGTCACATTGAACCGTATTAATTCTGGCATTGAGATTATCTCCACCGATAATCGCTCGGCCGGTGTGGATAAGATACGTACCACGTATGCTGCAGGCAGCAAGAGCTTCAACCCCACCACGGGCTTGGCTACTTCTGATACAGGGTTCTCTGTCACGAATAGCCCTTCCGCAGCTGTAGGTGCTACCATTGATGTAGGCAATTTCGTTTTTCTGGCTACTGATGAGCAGACGATGAACATCACCATTGAGGTGCTGGATGGCAGTGGCAACGTACTGTTTACGAAGGTTGCCGAGGATGTACCTTTTAAGCGTAATCGAAAGACGGTCCTTTCTGGTGGCCTCTTTACGGCTGCAAGCTCTTCTTTCTCCTTCCGATTAGATACAGGCTGGCTGCAAGATCATACGGTAAACTTCTGAATATGACAGTCCCTTGTCATGATTAAAGAAGAAGTTCGGCAGCTAAAAAAGTGCTGTAAGAAAATAGCTTACAGCACTTCGCTTTGTTTTGAGACCAACACGTTGTGGTACATTTCGTACCCAGAGCCGGGGTCGAACCGGCACGGGTTGCCCCACTGGTGTTTGAGACCAGCGCGTCTCCATCTGGGCCTCTAAGCGGGTGCAAAGGTAATACAAAAATCTGAAATGACAAAAGAATTGTGATAAAAAACTTAAAAATACTTGTAAGTATCAGATTTTTGTCGTATCTTCGCACCGAATATGTTACTAAATCTATTTAATGGACATCAAAGACAATAGAACTTTCTGCGTGATTCTCGCGGGAGGAAGGGGTCGGCGCCTGTGGCCTGCCAGTAGGAATGCCTATCCGAAACAGTTTATGGATTTCTTTGGTACGGGGAGAACCATGCTCCAGACCACGGTCGACCGTTTCAGCAAAATCCTCCCCAAAGAAAATATATATATATGTACGTGTAAGGAATACCTGCCGTTGGTGAAAGAGCAGCTGCCCTGCCTGACGGACGAGAACATCCTTGTAGAACCTATCCACAGGAACACGGCTCCGAGTGTGGCCTGGGCGAATATGCGCATTTTGAAACGGAATCCTGATGCCAACATCATCGTCTCTCCTTCCGATCAGATGGTGATCGACGAAGAGCGCTTTATCCAGAGTATGAACGTCGGCATTGGCTACGTATCGGAGAACGATGTGCTGCTGGCGATAGGTGTGAAGCCGACGCGACCGGAACCCGGCTATGGCTATATCCAGCTGGGCGACATGAGTTGCAAGCCTGACGTCTATAAGGTGAAGTCGTTCACGGAGAAGCCGGAGCGCGATTTTGCGACGATGTTCATGGAGAGTGGTGAGTTCTATTGGAACACAGGCATCTTCATTTCTAACGCTCGCCATCTGATCCATAGCTTCGAGGACGTCTTCCCCATTGTGCTGCGTAATCTGAAATTTGAGAATCCTGACTATACTTATGAGGAGGAGATGAGGTATGTGGAAGAGAACTACCCCCGCTATCCGAACTTGGCGCTCGACTATGCCATTTTGGAACAGAGGCGTGATGTTTTTGTGATGAAATGTGATTTCGGCTGGGCTGACTTAGGCACATGGCACTCCATCTACGAGGCGATGAGTAAGGTAGAGGATGATAATGTGATCCTCGACTCACAAGTGGAGATGGAGGA
>CAJOGK010000144.1 GCA_905234145.1 uncultured Prevotella sp.
ATGAAGAAAGGATTGAACTTCGGGCCGTCTTCCTTGTGCGTAGCATAGTAGCCTACCTCCTCTTCGAAGGTCTTAATACCACCGATACCTACACCGAAGACAACACCGATACGGTTCTTATCCTCTTTTTCCAGATCCATACCACAATCCTCAACGGCCTGCTTGGCAGCCACCAAAGCCAGCTGGGTATAACGATCCATCTTGCGAGCCTCCTTACGGTCGAGATAGGCATTAAGGTCGAGGTTCTTAACCTCACAAGCAAACTGAGTCTTAAATTTTGTTGCGTCGAAAAGTGTAATAGGTGCAGCGCCACTAACTCCTTTGAGCAAGTTCTCCCACATCTCTTTAGGTGTGTTGCCGACTGGCGTAACTGCGCCAAGACCTGTTACAACTACTCTTTTTAATTCCATAAGCTTAGATTAAAGCATAAGGGTTGCTTCAAGAACGAAGCAACCCTTATGTTGTTACTCAAATTTATTTTGCGTTCTCCTCGATGTAAGCGATAGCGTCACCTACAGTAGCGATCTTCTCAGCCTTGTCGTCGGGAATAGAAATACCAAACTCCTTCTCGAACTCCATGATCAGCTCAACTCTGCACCAAGGTCATTTGTGAAGCTTGCCTCTGGCTTAACTTCTGCCTCATCAACACCGAGTTTATCAACGATAATTGCCTTTACTTTGCTTTCAATTTCTGACATAATTGTAATACTTTAAAATGTTAATAATGAATTTGCTATCTTGAAAATTATCAGCTCACTGCTGAAATCGGGTGCAAAGTAACACATTTTCTTTCATTTACGCAAACTTTTTTAGGAAAATCTCACTCTTGTTTGCACAAACAGGGGTAAACTGTGCATTTTTGCACCCTTTTTGTGTGCGCTACCAGCATTAGAAATGCAAAATTAGATGAAAATATGTGGAATTAGTTGGTTATTTGAAAAAGTTTCTGTAGTTTTGCGGAATAAAACAATTATTATGTCATTTACCAAAGAAGCAAATCAGATTTTCAATCGGGCTATCAATGACTATCACCTGACAGATGATGTCAACACGCCCATTCATAATCCCTATGCCAAAAACACGATAGAACACAGCCTTTATTTGAAGTGCTGGATCGATACCGTACAGTGGCATTACGAAGATATTATCCGCGATCCGCACATTGCCCCTGTCGAGGCATTGGCGCTGAAACGCAGGATCGATAGCAGTAATCAGGAGCGTACAGACCTGGTGGAAGAGATTGATGCCTATTTCCGCACCCTTTACAGCGATGTGGTGCCTCAACCCGATGCAAGGCTCAACACAGAAAGCCCAGCTTGGGCTGTTGACCGTCTGAGTATCCTGGCCCTGAAGATCTACCACATGGAAGAGCAGGTAAAGCGTAAGGATGCAGAGCCGGCACATATCCAGAAGTGTCAGGCAAAGCTTGCCGTACTGAAGGAGCAGCAGGTGGACCTTTCTTTGGCTATCGACCAGTTGTTGGAAGACATCAAAGAAGGTCGTAAATACATGAAGGTCTATCTTCAGATGAAGATGTATAACGACCCGAGCACCAATCCGATACTCTATAAGAAGTGAGAAAAGAGCACATCTTAGTCATCCGTTTCTCTGCACTGGGTGATGTGGCGATGGCCGTTCC
Source organism: uncultured Prevotella sp. (assembly GCA_905234145.1). Taxonomy (GTDB): domain Bacteria; phylum Bacteroidota; class Bacteroidia; order Bacteroidales; family Bacteroidaceae; genus Prevotella. Next base: position 1,640 of record CAJOGK010000144.1, read on the forward strand.
AGTGGTCTGGGCACTGGCAAACCAGTACCCAGATATCCGTGTGACGGTTCTGAGTCGTGGCCTGGCTCGGCCGCTCTTCGACGATCTGGCTCCCAATGTTAACTTCCATGAGTATCATGGTGTGAGAGGTCTGAACGCGCTTTATCGCCGACTGGCGGCTAAGCAGTTTACAAAGGTGGCAGACCTGCACAATGTGCTCCGTTCCGACTATCTCCGTATGCGCTTCAACTTAGGCAGATACCGTGTGGAGCATATCGACAAGCACCGTCATATGCGCCGTAAGCTCACCTCTTATAAACATAAGGTAAGGCAACAACTACCCACCTCATTCGAGAACTATGCAGAGGTTTTCGCTCGTCTGGGCTACCATCTTCCCACCGGAAGGCGGAAACCAGAATATGTTGCCCGCCATTATCGGGCCGAAGAGCAGTTTCCAGAAGTGGATCGGTATCGCGCCATTTGCCGCCCACAAGGGAAAGATCTACCCTCCCCAACTCATGGAGCAGGTTATTGCACAACTCATCCAGAAGGAACCCCGTGCCCGCATCTTCCTCTTTGGGCAAGGAGAGCTGGAAGAGCAATATTTCAAGCAATGGTGCGATCAATACCAGCAATGCCTGCATGTAGGCAAACACTGTGAGACTTTGTATCAGGAACTGATTCTCATGAGCCATCTTGACGTGATGATCTCGATGGACTCCGCCAATATGCATCTGGCCTCGCTGACAGCCATCCCGGTGGTCAGCATCTGGGGAGCCACCCACCCGATGGCAGGATTCCTGGGCTATCACCAGTCACAAGAAAACGCCATTCAGGTGGATCTCGACTGCCGTCCTTGTAGTATTTTCGGTAATAAGCCCTGTAAGCGCAGCGACTATGCTTGTCTTTATAACATTCCGCCTGAGCGGATTGTTGAGAGAATATCTTCTATTATTAATAACTAAACACTTACAATTATGAAGTACATTTGCGAAGTTTGCGGTTACGTCTATGACCCCGCAGTAGGTGATCCCGACAGTGGCATCGAGCCAGGAACAGCTTTTGAGGATATT